>CAZEZJ010000211.1:6623-8694 GCA_964516695.1 uncultured Blastocatellaceae bacterium | reverse complement strand
ATGGAGTTGTTTGAAAATCAGTTATTGACGGAAACGATGCTCCACGGTCTTAGCCTGCATGAGTTGCGCTTGCTGCGTAATGAAGTCTACGCGCGCCACGGTCGCACCTTCGGCGCGGCGTGGCTCCAACAGCACTTCTCTTTTCAGCCTTGGTACACGCCCGTCGAAGAAGGACAACAGCCCTCGGAACTCTCGGTTATCGAAAAGCAGAACGTCGAAACCATCGTCGCCTACGAAAAGAAGCTGCATGATGAGTTGAGCACCAAGCCCGTCTCCCGCTCTCTTCTCGAAGGCTTGTTTCTTGAGGACGCCCGCAAGCTCCGCAGCGAAATCTACGCCCGGCGCGGCAAGATTTTCAAAGACAAAGCCTTGCAAAAATATTTCGCCAGCCTCGATTGGTACAAGCCCGATGCGCACTACAGCGATAGGGCGCTCACCCGAGTCGAGAGGAAAAACGCCGCCTTGATTCTGGCTTATGAAAGAAAGGCCGACAGCGTCTTGAACGCTGTCGAAGGTTGATAAGGCCAACTTCTTAGTCTCGCGTGCCGAGACACATCAAACTAAAGACAACTAAGCAACAAAAGACAACAAGCAACAGCGGGGAACAGATGAAGCTCTGTTCCCTGTTGTGTTATTGTGCTTGGGTGTCAGCGCAACAATCTGCGCGGCTTTTATTTGAGGACAACTAATAATCTCGCGCTCGCGTCTGACCGAAGCTGTTGCTGCTTGAAGTTGGCAACCGTGCGCAAAGGTCTTAACTAAACTCTTCCACACAATTCATCAAGCTTAGGTTTCTGCAATGCAATTTTTCGCTTCCCTGCTCATACTCGCCGCTCTCGACGGTTTTTTCTCAACTTCCACGACCGCGCCTTTTGCGCCCGCGTCATTGCCGCTCGCCACTGCACGGCCACAAGACGCAGCCTTGATGACCGTGCGTCGGCTCGACCGTGAGGAGCGCGGCCCTGACCGTAAGTTGGCCCAATTGTCGGTGAGCGAGCACCTTCGTCGCGCGAAAGTCTACGCGGACAATCGTGCGTTTACAGAGGCGCGCGAACACTGGCAAACGCTCATCGAGCGTTTTCCGAATGACGCAGCCATTTCGGCGGCCCTTTACGGCATCGGACGTTCCTACTTTCAAGAGCATCGCTATGAAGACGCGCTTCCCGTTCTGCAACGTCTGGTCAACGGTTATGCGACGACGAAGGACGGGCGCGAGGGCCTCTACTCGTTGGCCTCGACCTATCTGCGCTTGGGGCGCGCAAAGCAGGCAGCCGAGCGTTATCGTGAGTATACAGAGCGCTACCCGCAGGGCGAGCGCATCGAGTTCGCTTATCTGAACGTGATTGACGGCTGGCGCGAGGCGGGGCAATCCGCAGCGGCCATCGAATGGATTACGAAAACGCGCGAGATGTTTCGCGGCACGGCCACAGCTACCAACGCGCTTTTCGCGCGCCTGCGCCTAGACATCTCCGATGGCGATTGGCAGCACGCCATTCAGACCGCCGACGAACTGCGCGGCGCAGCATTCACCAAAGACGTGATGACCAACTCGCAGGAGGTCGCATATCTGAAGGCTTACGCTTTGGAGCGTGCCGGACGCACGGAGGAAGCCGCCAGCGCTTATTTGGCTATCCCTGACCGCCTTGATTCTTACTACGGGATGCTGGCGACAGAAAAGCTCACGGCAATGAGGAACGTGTCGGCGCGGCCTGCGGTCACGGCCCGCGTCAATCGCGTGCAGAGTGAAGCGGCTGCGGCCTCAAGCCAGTATCCGGCTCTGTACCGGGAGAGCATCGTGCGCGCGGCGTCGAGCCGGAGAGTTGACCCGCGCCTGGTGCTGGCAATCATGCGGCAGGAGAGCGGGTTTCGCCCGCGCGCCAAATCTCCGGCAGCCGCGCGCGGCCTGCTCCAACTGACCATTGATACGGCGCAAAAATATACCGCGCGCGTCGGCCTCAATAATTTGCAGGACGATGACCTTTATCGCCCGGACATCTCGATTCTGGTCGGCAGCGAATACTTGTCCGAGTTGATGCGGCTGTTTCCAAACCTGCCGGAGGCGGTCGCGGCA
>CAZEZJ010000211.1:0-6613 GCA_964516695.1 uncultured Blastocatellaceae bacterium | reverse complement strand
GCGCGCTGGCTCAAGCGCGCCAAACAGCGAGACGCGGGTGTCTTTACGGCGGAAGTCGGCTTCGCAGAAACGAAGAACTACGTCTACAAAGTGATGGCGAACTATCGCGCCTATCGCCAGCTTTACACGCAGGACTTGCGCCCGCGTTGATAATAAATTGAAGGCGCTGGCAGCAAGCGAGCAGAAGAAAGATGAAAGCGAACGCTGAACGAAGCCGTACGAGGCAGCACGCTTTAGAGATAACTCATGTTGCGTCGCAGCGTACGGCTTCGTTGAGCGCCGGCCAGTCTTTGGGGGCCGTCCGTTATTACCTGCCGTTTTTCACAACGGGCGGTGGCTCAAATTCCATCTGTCCGGCGACAGGGACATCCAGAGCATAGTCGCCCATCATCAGGCCGCGTTCAGGCGTTGAAGGATAACGCGGACTTGCGACCATTGTTCCCTGAGTGGCAACGGAAGCGGGCGTAATTTCGCGCAAGCCGGCGAAGGCCAGAACGCCAGCCGAGAAACTCAGGAGCATTGAGACGACGGCGTTTGCCACTCGCGATAGGCGGCGCTTCAGGGCGCGCAGTCCGGCGGGGCAATTGTCGGTCAGAATCGTGCCGTCCGCTCTGCGGTAGAATCTAATGCAGAGTCTGCCTTCGCGTTGAGCTATCAAGCGCTCGGCCTCTGTCTTCGTCATCCCCGATAGATTGTAAACATTCAGATTACACTCGACGCAGAAGCGCACCTTTTCGCTGCCGTGCATCTGCTCCCAATCGGCGGAACAGGGCGCTGCGACCCTGACATGATTGAGCGGGTTCGTGTATGTTTTCATTTCCAAAGCTCCATTCGGTTTATGGCTCGGGGCTGTAGCGGCGGTCTGGAAAACCTGTGGCGCGCTCGCGCCTGCGCAAGGTGTCAGGTCGCGGGTAGGAGCGCGGGATGATGCCGAGCCGCACCAGCGCGTCGTGATACTCGTAGCGGATGGTCACTTCCGCCGCCGGGCGCGATTCCAAGTCCAGATTAATCCAGCGCACGTCGTGGCGAACGTTGCGGCCAATGCCGGTCGCTGCGTAGTCGTCATCAGCGGGAGCCGGATAGCTTTCGGATTTGCGCGCTTGCGCTCCGGCGCTTTCATCGCGCCCGGCTGAAGTGTTCGGCGCGCTTTTGCTTCTCTCGCTGCGCTCGCCGTCTCCCATCGGTCGCGGGCTGCGCGGCGGAACAACGACGCCACCGCTTGGCCTGCGCTCACGGAAGAAGGCGGCGCTGATAACGCCCAGGTTGGCCGTCTGCCCTAGCTTCGCGCCGTAGGAATTTCGCTCGTTCGTGAAATAGAAGCGGCGCGCCCGCTCCGAACTCATCTGCCAACCGCTGATGGTAATCGTCTGATACGGCTCGATGACCCACTTGCTTGAGTCGGCGGCGGAGGAGCGCCGCGCGTCAATCGTGTTCAAGCCGTCAACGGAGAGTGCGACGGCGACACGCACGCCGAGCGGATTCCTGACTCGCAACTCATACTCAGCCCCTTCGAGCGCCTCCACGTAACGGCGGCCCCGCGCGTAGTATTCTTCAAGCGGGCGACCATGCACCAACACTTCGACCTCGAAAACTTGATAGCTGACTGACCGCTCCTGCAAAGCTCCGGCGGTCGTGGTCGTCGTCTGAACGTTCGCCCACGTCTCGCTCGCGGACGACCACATCACCCCCAAAACCAGCAGCAAGCTCGCGGCGATGCAGGCCGGAACTGCGATTGCTTTTCTCATCTCTTAATCCTCCCTCGGAGACCTTTCGACGGATTGCTCCGCTCCTTGAACGCCGGGCGTCCAAATTTCTTGCGCACGTTTCGCGCGCTTTGTGATACAAGCATTCGCACGAAAATGGAGCACCCGACCGAGTATGATTAACTTTGATGCGGAGATTTGCGGCGACTTGCGCGCCGCTGCCAGCAAAGAATGGCTGGAGACTAACGGGCTGGGCGGCTACGCCTCTTCGACGCTCAGCGGCATGAACACACGTCGCTACCACGGACTGCTCATCGCGGCCAAGCGCCCGCCGACAGACCGCATCGTGCTCCTCTCAAAGTTGGAAGAGACGCTGGTGCTCGATGGCGAGCGCTTAGATTTTTCGACCAACCAATATCCGCGGGCCGTTCACCCGCAAGGGTATCGCTGGCTGCGCAACTTTCGCCTAGACCCGTTTCCCGTCCACACTTTTCGTCTCAATGATGTTGAGTTAAAGAAGACAGTTCTGATGCCGCAGGGCGAGAACACGATTGTCGTGCGTTATCAACTGCTCGCCCCTGCTTCGCGGCGCGCCGTCTTGGAGTTGCGACCGCTCGTGGCCTTTCGCGATTATCACTCGCTCTTGCACGCTCATGAACAACTCAAGCCCCTGCTCGACCTTGAGCCAGGCCTAATCCGGCTCGCGCTCAGCGATAGCGAGCCGACTCTGCTGCTGGCACACGATGCCCTGCGCGTTCATGCCGAAGGCGTCTGGTACAGAAACTTTGAATACGCTGAGGAACAATCGCGCGGCTTCGATTTTCGTGAAGACCTTTTTAATCCCTGCTCGCTCTCCTTCGACCTGCACGGCGGCGAGACCTGCAACCTCATCGCTTCTACTGAGAGACACGAAGCCGGCGAAGCCGCCGCGATGGAGGAACACGAGCGAGAGCGCCGCTTAACGATAGAGGGAGCGCACGAAGCCGACGATTTCAAGCGTGCGCTCTACGGCGCGGCGGAGCAGTTCATCGTCCGGCGCGGCAGCAATCGCTCGTCCGTCATCGCTGGTTATCACTGGTTCACAGACTGGGGCCGCGACACGATGATTTCCCTTTCCGGCCTCACGCTCGCAACGCGAAAATTCCCCATCGCCCGCGAAATCCTCAGCGCCTTCGCGGACCATTTAAGCGACGGCATGATTCCCAATCGTTTTCCTGACGAAGGCGACCAGCCCGAATACAACACTGTCGATGCGACGCTCTGGTTCGTCCACGCCATCGGTGAATACTTGGACCGAACCGGCGACCTAACCTTTCTTCGCGACCATCTCTACTCCCAACTCATCGAAATCATTGACTGGCACGAACGCGGCACGCGCTACGGAATCCGTGTGACGGAAGACGGGCTGCTGCGTTGCGGCGCGGAAGGCGTGCAACTAACATGGATGGACGCTAAGGTCGGTGATTGGGTGGTCACGCCGCGCACGGGCAAGCCCGTCGAGATACAAGCGCTCTGGTACAACGCCCTCTCTCATCTCGAAAAAATAGCCGCCCGCCTCAAAGACCAAGCCACCGCCGACTACTGCCGCACCCTCGCTGGCAAAACCAAAGCCAGCTTCAACGAAAAATTCTGGAACGACGAAGCCGCCTGCCTCTTCGACCTTGTGCGCGACGACAATGCGACCGATGCCGCCATCCGTCCCAACCAAATCTTCGCCGTCAGTCTCCCACACACAATGCTCCAACCCGAACGCGCGCAGAGCGTCGTCCAAACCGTCGAGCGCCATCTCCTAACTCCCTACGGCCTGCGCTCCCTCTCTCCCTCCCATCCTGACTACCGCCCGCGCTACGAAGGCGACTCGCTTTCCCGCGACGGCGCATATCATCAAGGCACTGTCTGGGCTTGGCTCATCGGCCCCTTCATCACGGCCTACCTGAAAGTCAACAACCGCACGCCCGCCAGCCTCGCGCAGGCCAAACAATGGCTGCGCCCCTTTCGCACACACCTCTCGGAAGCCGGACTCGGCCACATCTCCGAAATCTTCGACGCCGACCCGCCGCACACGCCGCGCGGATGCATCGCCCAAGCTTGGAGCGTGGCGGAAGTATTACGCTGTGCAGTAGATGAACTTTAAGGAAGCGAACGGATTGAATGAGTTGTTAGGCTCCGGCTGCTTTTAGCTCTTTTCGTGCTTTAAGCATATCGATGACTTTATCATATGTTTCTTGCGGACGTAGGAGAGCTTGTTCCGAGAAATCGAACGTGAATGTCTCGCTAGGCTCTTTACAAGTAAGGATTGCTCCCGGCGTAAAAGTGCAATCCATATCGCTGGCAAGTGTACCACTTGCTATAGCCTCATCCAGATGTTCCATGAAATTTCTAACCTTATGAAATTTCTTTTCAAGCAAAGTGATGTCTATTTTGAGACCTTTCCAATCTGGTCCCATATCTCTTGCTCTAGCTGCAATAATAGACCTAGTAAATCTGTGCCCAGCAGTTACCGTTGCTAGTAGGAATCCAATAACACGTTCCTTCTCGGTAATCATATGTGCAGCATGAATGTCCTCTCCGAATATTCCCTCGGTCATATGGCACGAATTTACGCGAGCGAAGTCACGAAAATTCAGCTGATTAAGAGCTTCGTGAAGCTGACTGCGTGTATGGTTAAATAATTCCAGATTGACTCTAGCTTGGTATAAAAGATGCCGTGCCTGCTCGGGATTTACCACTTCTCTTATGAGAATCGCATCCTTAGCAGCTTCAGTCCACATATCTGTATTTCTCCTCCCTGAGATTCGACAGGAGCATATTAGCCTGCCGCCCGACAATACCATTCAAGCCCGTCGAAGCCTAAAGAATATTGATGACAGGTACGCTGAGAATGGTCAAGTTGAATGGATTGTTAGGCGCGGCATGGCAAGAATTCACGTGTTATTTCTTGGTTAACCATTCGAAAGCCCACCAATGCTCACCATCATCAATATCCAACCCGACAGAGCGATTATTATCGACGTACATTCCAGTAATGGGTACCGATAGCTTCGTCTATTGGCACTACTGTTTCAGGGCAGCGTTTCAGTTAATCGTCGTCGCTGTCGTCCGTCAGGTAGGAGTCTAAAATCCAGGCCCAGTGGGTGACGTGGGGGAGTTCGGTGAGTTGGGCGGTGTGTGGGGGTTCGATGTACCAGCGGCCTTTGATGTAGCGGCCAAGTTGGATGCGGTCGTGCTGATTGTCGTGGAGGAGAATTGGTTGGTCTTCGGGCGGGAGGCGGTCTGTGGTCTTTATCCAGGCCATTGCTGTGAAAGGGAGTTGTTGTGGCTGTGGTTTTCAGTGGGAGGCTTGGGTTGAGGTGGCTTGGAGGGGCTTGAAGGCGTCGCCGGGTTTGAAGACGAGGGTGTGCTTTTTGCCAGCGTCTTTGAGATGAGAGATGTTGACCTGGTCGTCTAGTAAATCGAAGAAGAGGCGGTTGCGGAGTTGCGCGCCGTCGAGACCTTCGGGGAGTTTGATTTCAAAGTAGAGCATGGTGCTCTTGGCCTTCGCTTCCATGCCGACCCAGGTGAGCGGCTTGGTTTCGCCCGCCGCGTTCTTGAGGTTGACGGCCTCTTGCAGGTAGGCGAAGGTGAGAGCGGCGGCGTCGGGCGTCTTGTCCAGACGAACGCTGCGGCGTTGGCGGCGCGTGAGGATGCTTTCCAAGTCGTGCGTGAAGACCTGCACGGAGATTTCCAGTAGTTGTTCCTGACGGTTGTACTCCATGCTCATCAGGCTGGTGTGGAACGTGTGCGCGGCGGCGCGCGGCAAGGGCGCGACGCACGCACAGAGCAAAAGCAAAAGTGTGATGAGCAGGCGGCGGCGAGTGTTCATGGTCGTTATGGTTGTCTGGGCGGCTCCGTCGTTTGCTGCGTCTCGGGTTGCGGTTTGCGCTCAAGCTCCTGCATGGGGTTGCGCGGCTTCTGGTCTTTGAAGATTTGAAAGCGCGACTTGATGGGGCGGCGCGGGAAGTTGTTGTTCGCCAGGTCAACGTCCGCTGTCTCCAAGTGCGGGTCGAGCGTGATGGATTTTAACTCTTTTTTGGTGACGATGAGCTTGGACACTTCCCAGTTATTAAAACGCCAGATTTCCGCTGGGATGCGTAGCTCTTCGGTCGTGCCGTCTGTGTAGTCTAGTTGGAGTATGACGGGCATGATGAGGCCGCCCACGTTCTTGAAGTTGACGACGTAGAAGTTCATCCCCGTTGTGAGCAACGCTCTTTCCCGCTCGGTCAGCGTCGCCAGATAACGCTGAAACTCCGCGCGCTCGCGCTCCGTCACGCGAAACTCGTCGTAGGTGTTATAGAAATCGTTGAGCGAGGGAAACTGGTCCACGCGCTGCGGCAGATTCTTGTTGCGCTGCTGCGAGAGCGTCTCTGGCTGCGCCGCTTGCTCGCGTCGCGCGGCCTCATCTGGATTACGCGTGTCGAGCGTGTAGAGGCGAACGCTCTCGATGGAGATGTCCGTGTGGTCGCTGGTATAAAACCAGCCGCGCCAAAACCAATCCAGGTCAACGCCCGAGGCGTCTTCCATCGTGCGGAAAAAGTCCGCGGGCATCGGACGCTTGAACTTCCAACGCCGCGCGTATTCCTTAAACGCGAAATCGAAAAGCTCGCGGCCCAGGATTGTCTCGCGCAGGATATTCAAAGCCGTCGCGGGCTTACCGTAAGCGTTATTGCCGAACTGCAAGACGGAATCCGACTGCGTCATAATCGGCACTTGCGCTTCCGATTGCATGTATTCCGTGATGTCCTTCGGCTCGCCGCGCCCCGAAGGATAGTTGCGCTCCCATTCCTGCTCCGAAAGATATTGCAGAAACGTGTTCAGCCCTTCGTCCATCCACGTCCACTGGCGCTCGTCGGAATTAACAATCATCGGATAAT
>CAZEZJ010000210.1:0-8724 GCA_964516695.1 uncultured Blastocatellaceae bacterium | reverse complement strand
ATTCGCAGGAGAAAAGAGAATGGTAAATCTGATTCCATCGCCCGACACCGTGATGCAAATCCTGAAGCGCACGGGCGCTTACCGTGAGGGCCATTTTATTTACCCCTCTGGCAAACACACGCCGCACTATTTCCAGATGCCGCTGGCCTTTCGTTACTACGACACGGCGCGCGTCTTGGCCGTCGCGCTCTCGCGCCTTTTCCGCATTGACCGCGACACGGCCAGCCAACTGCCGAAGGTGGCAATCATCAGTCCAAGTTCGGGCGGCATTCCGGTGGCGTTTGGCGTGCGCGAAGCCTTGAACGCCGAGCAGATTTACTGGGCCGAGCGCGAGGAAGGCAAGCGCATGTTTCGCCAGTATGTCAATCAGGGCGGCATCAATCCGTGCATTATCGTTGACGACATCATCCGCAGCGGCCACGCCATCGAGGAGACTGTCGAACTCGTACAGAAAGACCTCGGCGCGACCGTCATCGGCTGCGGCACAATCGTGCGCTTCACCTCCGCGCCCGACCGCATCGCCGGCGACGTGCCCATCAAATCCCTCATCGAATTTGAATCGAAAATGTACGACGACGCGGAGACCTGCGTTGACTGCAAGGAGAACGTGCAAGAGGAACACGTTAGGTTCTAAGAACAGTGATAAGTGATGGGTGATAGGTGATAGGAAAAAGACGGATGCTGTCTCTTATCACCTATCACCCATCACTTATCACTGCTTTTCAAATCTCATGGCGATTGGCGAGCGCCTTATCCATCGTCACTTCATCAACGTATTCGAGGTCTGAGCCGACGGGCATTCCCATCGCGATGCGTGTGACGCGTACGCCGAGAGGTTTAAGTAGCCGGCTGATGTAGTTGGCCGTCGCCTCGCCTTCGGTGTTCGGATTGGTTGCGAGAATCACCTCACGCACTTCCACGTTATCGTTATTCTCCGGCTTCAAACGCGGCAATAGATTTTGCAGGTGCAAATCGTCAGGCCCGATGCCGCGAATCGGTGAGAGGCTGCCGTGCAGGACGTGGTAGAGGCCCTTGTAGCTGCGCGTCTTCTCGACGGCGACCAGATTGTACGGCTCCTCGACCACACAAATCATCGAACGGTCTCTGCCGGTCGCAGAGCAGAAGCGGCACGGGTCAACGTCCGTCAAATTATTACAGACCGAACAGAAAACAATCCGCCGCTTGACCTCGCGCAGAGCTTCGACGAAGCGTTCGACATCCGCCTCCGGCACGCGCAGGATATGAAAGGCCAACCGCTGCGCCGTCTTGTGCCCGATGCCCGGCAAGCGTTTGAACTCATCTATCAGCTTTGTGACTGGTTCGGCGTAATCAAGCATATAGCGAAAAGAAGTGATAAGTGATGGGTGATAGGTGATGAGTAAAAGCATCTGTCTTTCACTCATCACCTATCACCCATCACTTATCACTGTTTTAGAACAGCCCCGGCGGGAGCATTCCGCCGAGTTTGCCTTTCATCGCTTCCTCGACCTTGCGATTGGCTTCGTTGAGCGCGGCGACAATCATATCTTGCAGCATCTCGACATCGTCTTCCTTGACGGCCTCCGGGTCAATCTTGATGCTCTCGACCTCATGGTTGCCGCGCATCTGCACTGTCACCACGCCCCCCCCGCTTGAAGCCTCAACGCGCAACTCCTCCATCTCTTTCGCCATCTTCTCCTGCATCTGTTGCGCCTGCTTCATCATCTGCTGGATGTTCATCCCACCAGGAAATTTCATCGCCCTTCACCTCGCTTCGTTTCCATTAAATAAGTTTGAGAAATTCGCTTCTGCCATTCATCCTAACTTTCCTCCAGCCCGAATGCAACGGCGCACATGCCGCAGACGCATGAAGGCGCGCGCATCACCTGTGCTGAGGTTTTCCAGATTACCATTGACTAACCGAGGCGCGCTGTCATATTGTCCACACACTTCGACAACCTCGCGGGCCGAGCCGGCAGTCTGACTTAGGAGCGAGCGCTCTCTTAAGCTTCCGAACTTGGCTGCACGATTTCCCGCTTCAGGCTTCTTCCGATTTTCGGCTGGAAAGGCGGCTCTTAAAGGATGGGCACAAAACCGATGGTCTTTCCGATGGACGGCAGCGGACGGCTCTATGCTTTGTATGATGAGAACGACGAGCAGATTTGCACCGGCTCGCGCGAGACCTGCTATCGCTTGTTGGAGTTGATGTTGAGGACGAAGAAGCCGGTCGCTAACGTGCAGCCGCAGATGGCGGAAGCGCCGGAACTCGCTTTTCAGGCAGCGGGCGGCGGCCGTTTGAAATAGAGAGCGCGCAAACGCCAGACAGCGCCGCCTTGCCCTCCTAACCCGGCGGCCAACTCATCCCGCGCCCGCCAAGCACATGCACATGCAGGTGAAAGACCGATTGGCCCACGCCCGCGCCCGTATTAATCACCGTGCGATAGCCGCTCTCCGATAAGCCCTGCTCGTTGGCGAGCCGCGCGCCGACGCGCAAGAGATGCCCGAGCAACGCTTCGTCTCGCTGCGCTGCGTCGTCAAGCGAGTCCATGTGCTCGCGCGGGATAACCAACACGTGAACGGGCGCTTGCGGGTTGATGTCGCGAAAGGCGATGCAACGCTCGTCGTTGTGCAGGAGGTCGGCGGGTGTGTCGCCCGCGATAATCCGGCAAAAGAGGCAGTCTTGTTCAGCCATATGGGTTCACTAGAACGAGTGACAAGTTTAGCAAGTGACGAGTTGAAAACGAACTCACAAGAATGCGGGCGGCGGCTCACAAACAAACGAGCGCGTAAACAATAGCTTGTTTCTCGTCACTTGTCACTCGTCTTGTTTCCTAACCTTATTCCTCTTCGCTCATCACCGCGGTTGAGAGCGGGCCGGTGACGGAATCCTTCAGACGCTCGATGCTGGCTCCGACGCCGCGCAGCTTCGCTTCAATCTTCTCGTAGCCGCGATCTATATGATAAACGCGGTCAATAATCGTTTCGCCCTCGGCGGCTAAGCCCGCCAGCACGAGCGAGGCCGATGCGCGCAGGTCTGAAGCCTGCACGCGCGCGCCCGTCAAGCGGGTCGGCCCCTCGACCGTCGCCTGATGGCCGTCTATCAAAATCTGCGCGCCCATCCGCTGCATTTCCGAGGCGTGCATGAAGCGGTTTTCGAAAATCGTCTCGTTAATCACCGCGCGCCCCTTTGCTTGCGTCATCAAGGCCATATACTGCGCCTGCATGTCTGTCGGAAAACTCGGGTGCGGCTCGGTCATAATGTCGCGGGCCTGCAAACCATGAGCGCTGCAACGAACATGCAGCGTGCTCTGGTTCACCTCGTCTATCTCGACGCCCGCCTCGCGCAGCTTCGTAATCACAGCCGATAGATGTTCAGGATGGCAATCCTTGATTTCCAGCTCGCCCTTGGTGATGGCGGCGGCGGCAATGAACGTGCCCGTCTCAATACGGTCTGGAATAATCGTGTGCTCCGCGCCGCCCAAAGCTTCGACGCCCTCTATCTCTATCGTTGACGTGCCTGCGCCGCGCACGCGCGCGCCCATCTTGTTCAAAAGCTCAGCGAGGTCTTCGATTTCGGGTTCGCACGCGGCGTTGTGCAAGGTCGTGCGACCTTCCGCGAGCGTGGCCGCCATCATCAGGTTTTCCGTGCCCGTGACGGTGACTTTCTCGAAGTGGACGGAATTGCCGCGCAGGCGTCCTGGCTTTGGCGCGCGCGCCACAACGTCGCCCGACTCTAAGCCGACTTGAGCGCCCAAATGCTGAAAGCCCGCCAGATGCAGGTCAATCGGGCGTGTGCCGATGGCGCAGCCGCCCGGCAAAGAAACTCTGGCCTTCCCGAAGCGCGCCAGCAGCGGCCCGAGCGCCAGCACGGAGGCGCGCATCGTCTTCACTAATTCGTAGGGCGCTTCCAGAAGTTCTATCTGGCGGGCCGTTATCTTGTGCGTGCGTAGCTCAGGCGTGAGCACGGTCGCGCCGACATCCTCTAGGAGCCGCCGCTGCGTGATGATGTCGCGCACGTAGGGAATGTTGTGCAGGGTGACGGTCTCAGCCGTCAGGAGCGCCGCGGCCATACACGGCAGCGCGGAATTCTTCGCGCCGCTGATGGCAATGCGGCCACGCAGCGGGCGTCCGCCCTCAATCCGAAATTTATCCATAGGCGACAGATTAAAGTAAAAAGTGAAAAGGTAAAAGGCAAAAGTGAAGACCGCGAGCGGCCCAACGGCGGCGTCTTGTTCGCTTTCAGTTTGGCTTAAATTTTTACCTTTCGCCTTTTTACTTTTTCCTTGCCACGACCGTGCGCGGGATGCCTTGCAGGTCTTTGCGAATGTCTAGAAGTTGCCAGAAGGGCGCGGCGAAGAGTTGTGCGACCGCCTCATGCTGGTCGAAGCCGATTTCTAAGAGCAGGTGTCCGCCGCGACCGAGAAAGCCGGCGGCTTCGGCCACGATGCGCTTGATGATGAGGAGGCCGTCTGGGCCGGGCGACAGCGCGACGCGCGGCTCGTGTTCTCGCACTTCGCGTTGCAGCCCTTCAAGCACGCCCGCCAACACATACGGCGGATTGGAAACTATCATTGAGAAACGCGCACGCGACGCATCCAGAGCGTTGAAACAGTCTGAGGCGATGAAGGTCAAACGGTCGCTAACGTTGTGGCGCGCGGCGTTGCGTGCCGCGACCCGAAGCGCTTTGGGCGAGATGTCGAGCGCCAAGCCGCGCGCCTGCGCCCTTTCGTGCAGCAGCGTGATAATGATGCAGCCGGAGCCTGTCCCAACATCACAGATAAACGGCTGCTCTTCAGCGTCTTGCAAAAGCTCAAGCGCCGTTTCGACCAGCAGTTCGGTCTCGGGTCGCGGAATCAGCACATCGGGCGTCACCTCAAAATCGAGGCTGAAGAATTCCTGCCGGCCCGTGATGTATTGCAGCGGCTCGCCGGAGGCGCGCCGCTTAACAAACTCGCGAAAGCGATTCAGCTCATCCGCGTTAAGAAGGTCGTCGGCGTGCGTAATAAGAAACGTGCGGTCGCGCGCCGTCGCGTGGGCCAGCAGAGAGCCTGCCTCGCGGCGCGCCTCCGGCACACCCGCCCGCCTGAGCACCTGCGCGGCCTCCACAATTACCTGCGCGATGGAAGGCATACTCATCACACGGCAAATTACCGAGCGCTGAGCTAAAGCACAAGTCTGTGGAGCGGACATTCAGTCCCGAAACGTTGATGACTGACCGAGTTTGTTCGTTTAACCTTTTATTATCGTCCCTTCAACTCAAGAGGCAGGGTTGGAAGCCTTAACGGCTTCAGGGGCGACGCTCCTCGTCGTCGCGGGCGGAGGCAGACTGCTGTGGCGCGCAGGCGCATCTTTCGCCTGTGTCTTTTCCACGCGCTCGCCTTTTTGCGCCGTCTCCTTACTCTTCATGCGGCAACTGCCTTCGAAGATTGCGCCCTGTTCAATGACCAGCACCGGCGCTTGAATATTGCCGTGTACCTCGGCGGTGCGGCCCAGTTCGAGTCGTTCGCTGGCGATAATATCGCCGTTGATAATGCCGTTGATTTTAGCCGTCGCGACTTCGACATCGGCGTCAACGCGCCCGCCGGAACTGACAATCAATGTGCCCTTTTCAGAACCGATGCGACCCGTCAGATGACCGTCCACGCGCAGCATCCCTTTAAAGACGACTTCGCCGGAAAGAGTTGTGCCGCCGCCAACAAAGCCGCTCATCGTTCCGTCTTTGATTTCGCGGGCGAGGGATTCGGTTTCCGTCATCGCGCGCGCGGCTGGCGGTCTTTCGCTGTCTGCCGGTTGCGCGGGCGGCTGTGGATTATTGTACGCGGGGGGCGCTGCGGGTGGCGGCGCTGGCTGCGTGTTGTACGATGCGGGCGCGCCGTACGCTGCTGGCGGCGGCGTGGCCGCCTGCTTCTCGTTTTCGTTCGGTTCGGCTTTCGGATTTCTACCCATTCTAAGCATTTCGAGTCTCTCCCAGATTTTAGTATTGGGGCTGCGCGGATTGCACACGGGCCTCTAAATGCACCGCGCCGCCTGCACACAACCCTGACCATGACTGCAAGTCAGTCGGTTAGTGAGATAAGTGATAAAATGAATCCACTAGTTGAGTGGAATAAGGGCAAGCGCTCTCTTTGTCGTAAAGAAAGCCTGCTCATAATAAACATAAAGCCGGGCCGCGTATCATTGCATTGTCGTTATATTCAAGTTGCCGTCAGGGAGAATTCTAGGGTTTGGGGATGGCGGCTCTGCTCAAAGTCGGAAGCGGCGGCGAGGCGTAGGTTTCCTCTTCTCGAAACTTAAAGCGCCAGCCCGGGCGGTTCGGATTGGACGCTTCGCGCCAGTAGCTTCTATAATGCGTGCCAATCATTTCGCGTTCTAACAGATGGCAGAAGATTCAAAGCAGCGTGCCTTACTCTTTCGAGGCGCGCATGAGTTGAATCTCATCAAGGAGGTAACTTTTCGGATGCAAGCGGAATTAAACATCGAGGGGATGCACTGCGATTCGTGTGCGGTGGACATCAAGGAGACCTTGGAAGAGACGGCGGGCGTCTTTAAGGCCGACGTGACTTTCAAGCGCAAGACGGCCATCGTCGAATATGACGAAGAGGTCGTGCAGCAAACGACGCTGCTCAAGAAACTTCAGGATTTGGGTTATCAGGCGACCGTCTCGGGCCAGCCGCAAAGCGAGGTCGGGGCATGAGCAAACAACAGGAAGGAACAAGCATGACCAACGGAGAGCAGGATGCCGTGGACGACCGCGGCACAAATCAAGCTGAAGGGCGCACAATGCTCAAAAAACTGCGCGACGCAGGCTTTGAGGCCAGCGACGAGAAGCTGGCAGTCGCACTCGGGCGTCCCATCGAAGAAATCCAAGCGTGGACGAGCGGGGCCGAGCCGGTTGACGACGATGTGATTATGAAAGCACGCGGGATTGCGAAGGAACGAGGCATAGCAATCGAATAAAGGCGAGGGGGCAGACTCACAAGGCGGCAGGAGTCAGCAGAACAGAAAGAAGAATAACAGCGAGTTGCAGCCGCTTCTTCCGGCTCCTGACTTCTGCCTCCTTCGCATTAAGTCTGTGGCAGTTATGCGCGAAAAGATTGAGCGGGCCACCGACGCGCTCATCGAATCTTACACGGGCGCGGGCATCAAGATTCATCACCTTGATTTTCAACCGCTGCCCTCACACGCGGAAATCATCCGCGTGCTGGTGACGATTCACGAGCTGTTGTTTCCCGGCTACATCGGCACGCAGGAATTGACGGGCGCGCAACTGCGCCTGCATGTCGAATCGCGCATGGCTTGGCTCTACGAGAGTTTGACTGAGCAGTTCAAACGCGCCATCTGCCACGCCACGCGCGCCGAGTCGGCCTGCGATGTGACGGAGAACGAATCGAGCGAGGTGGCCGCCGCTTTTCTGGCCGAGTTGCCGCGCCTGCGCGAGTTGCTGGCGACGGACGTTGACGCCGCTTATGAGGGCGACCCGGCGGCCACGTCGCTCGATGAGATTATTTTCAGCTATCCGAGCATCTACGCCGTGATGGTCTATCGCCTCGCGCACGCGTTGTTCAAAATGCGCGTGCCGCTCATCCCGCGTATTATGACCGAGCACGCGCACCACCGGACAGGCATAGACATTCATCCCGGCACACACATCGGCGCGCGTTTCTTCATAGACCACGGCACGGGCGTCGTCATCGGCGGCACAGCCGTTATCGGCAACAACGTCAAGCTCTATCAGGGCGTAACTTTGGGCGCGTTCTCTTTCGACAAGGATGCGACGGGCCAACTCGTGCGTAACACTAAACGACATCCGACGATTGAAGACGACGTGGTGATTTACGCTGGCGCGACCATCCTCGGCGGCGAGACCGTCATCGGGCGCGGCAGCGTCATCGGCGGCAATGTCTGGCTCACACACTCAGTCCCGCCCGGCACCCGCGTCCTGCAAGAATCCCCCAACCTGCGCATCATCCCGCCCGACGCCGCAGCCGCTTCGTAAAAAAAGTCTGCCGACATTAACGACCAGCAAGCTTGCCAGACAAGCTCAGGCAGAACACGCGCGTCTAATTGTTGGCAATCAGTATTACGCCTATCCCGAGGGCAAAGAAGATGACGAATGCGATGACGGAGTAAATCACGATGCCTGTCGTGTTTGATTGGCCGCTCTTGCCGTTGTAAGCCAGCCCACACTGCCCGCATTTGACGTGGCTCAACATTTTCGGCCCCACTATCCCGCCCCACCAAGTGAACTTGACAGGCTGCGGCCCCGGCATACTGCAACGCGGGCAAGGCACATACGGACTTGAACCCATCTGGTTTGGCTGGTAAGGCGGCTGTTGGTAATAAGGGTTCTGCTGGTAAGCGTTCGGCGGATACTGATTCGGCGGATATTGGTTATTCGGATAAGGAGCGGGCGGATATTGGTTGGGTGGATATTGATTCGGCTGCGACTGCTCGGGCGGCGGCGGATTCTGCCCAGATTGGTTCGGCGGATATTGATTCGGCGGGTAATTGCTCATGGCCTCGTTCCTTTCGTCTTCAAGGAGATATTAGATTTGGGAAGCCCTTGGGCCTCTCAACAGGTGGCGCGCGAATATATCACTCTTTCGCCGCTCCCGCGAGACCAAGTTTTTTCTGCGCCGCCAGCGCAAATTCAATTCATAATTCGGAAGCCCGCGTAAAGTAGCACTTTCCTGTCAGTACAAACGAACGCGAGTTTCGTTTCTCCCGTTAGGTGAATTGAACCAC
>CAZEZJ010000209.1:2354-8737 GCA_964516695.1 uncultured Blastocatellaceae bacterium | reverse complement strand
GGCGAAAACGCGCGGCGCTAATAACTTCAAAGGTCAACTCGTCATCTTGATTGACAGCCGTTCGGGTTCCGCCGCCGAACTGACGGCGCGCGTCGTGCAGTTGGAGAAACGCGGCACCGTCATCGGTGACCGCAGTTCCGGCGCGGTCATGCGTTCCAGAGTGCACAGTCATAAACATGGTCAGGAAATCGTCCTCTACTACGGCGCGAGCATCACCGAGTCTGACCTGATTATGAACGACGGCAAAAGCCTTGAAGGCACGGGCGTCACGCCCGATACAATCCTGCTTCCGACTGCCACAGACATCGCTGCGAAGCGCGACCCCGTGTTGGCCCACGCCGCCTCTTTAGTCGGCTTAGCAATAGACGCGGAGAAAGCGGGCGCGCTCTTTCCCATTGAATGGAAGAAGTAGAATTCATGTCTCTCTGCCGCTAAATACTATCCGTCGCTCCCTCTCATCGCTTATCATTGTCCGCATGTCACGGGAACGCTGGCAACAAGTTGAAGAAATTTTTCAGGCGGCGCTTGACCTTGCGCCGGACGAGCGTGCGCAGTATGTGGAAAGCCGTTGCGCGGGCGACGCCCAGTTGCAGGGCGAAGTCGCAGCGATGCTCAAGCAATACGAAGCGGCGGGCAGCTTTCTCGAAGCGCCCATCTATGAGCGCAGCGGCTTGGAACTTCGCCCACTTCACACGGACGACGAAAATGACCCGCTGCTCGGGCAACGAATCGGGGCCTACAAAATCGAGCGCGAAATCGGGCGCGGCGGCATGGGGACGGTTTACAGGGCCGTGCGGGCCGATGGGGAATTTCGCCAGCGCGTCGCCATCAAGCTCGTCAAGCGCGGCATGGATACAGACTTTATCCTCAAACGCTTTCGCAACGAGCGACAAATCCTGGCCGCCCTCGAACACCCGCACATCGCGCACCTGCTCGGCGGCGGCACAACCTCTGACGATAGGCCCTACTTCGTCATGGAGTTCATCGAAGGCCAGCCTCTTTATCAATACTGCGACACCTATCGTCTGAACATTAGGGAACGGCTCCAACTCTTCGTCCAGATTTGCGATGCCGTGCACTACGCGCACCGCAAGCTCGTCATTCATCGCGACCTCAAGCCGTCGAATATCCTTGTCTCGGCCAACGGCTCACCGAAGCTGCTCGATTTCGGCATCGCCAAACTGCTCGACCCAGAGCTTGTCTCCGAGACCACGCCGCAGACCGCGACGGCCTTGCGCATGATGACGATGGAATACGCCAGCCCCGAACAGATACAGGGCGAAGCCGTCACCTTCCTCTCCGACGTTTACTCTCTGGGCGTTATTCTCTACGAACTGTTGACCGGGCATCGTCCTTATCGTTTTCGCAGCCGCGCGCCGCATGAGATGGCGCGAGCCATCATCGAAGACGAGCCGGAACGCCCGAGCCTGGCCGTGCGCCGCGATGACTACTCTCTGCCCGTCAGCAACGCGAGGCCATCACCATCTCTGACCTCGCTGAAATGCGCGACCAGACAATCAACGGCCTGCAACGAGAACTCTCCGGCAACCTGGACAACATCACGCTTAAAGCTCTCGGCAAAGCGCCCGCCGCGCGCTACCACTCGGTGGAGGCTTTGCAGGCAGACATCACGCGCCACCTCAACGGTCAGGCCATCGCCGCGCCCGTCTATTCCGCCATAGCCTTAGCGGGCCGCGCGCGAGCGGCTGAGGCGCAATCCGCGTCAACGAAATCTATCGCCGTCCTGCCGCTTAAAATTCTTAACCTGGGGGCGAAGACGGAGACGGGCGAAAGCTACTTGAGCGTCGGGCTGGCCGATGCGATGATAACGCGCCTGAGCCGTGTGCGTAGCCTGGCCGTGCGCCCGACGAGCGCCATCTTGCGCTACGGCGATGAGACGACGGACCCGCTGTTGGCCGGGCGCGAGTTGGTCGTTGATTTTGTGCTCGACGGGCGCATCAAGATTGCCGGAGAGCGCGTTCGCGTTTCTCTGCAACTGCTCGATGTTTCCAGCAACACGAGCGTCTGGGCCAACCAGTTTGACGAGACTTTTGCCGATGCGCTCGAACTCGAAGATTCAATTTCCGCCAAAGTGAGCGGCGCGATTCTGCCGCAACTGACGCAGGATGAAGAGGCCCGGCTCAAACAACGCGGGACAGATAACCCGGATGCGTTTGCGGCCTACATGCGCGGGCGTTATTTCTGGAATCAATTTACGCCCGACTCTCTGCCAAAAGCGCTCGGCTCTTTTGAAAAGGCCATCGCGCTCGACCCCGATTATGCCTTGCCTTACGTCGGCCTCGCGGATTTTTATAACTGGGCGGGCATCTACGGCATTCTCACCCCTACGGAATGTTATCCGAAGGCGAAGGCGGCCGCCTTGCGCGCTCTTGAGCTTGACGATTCGCTGGCCGAAGCCTACGCCGCGCTCGGACTCATCAACGAAAGCTTGTGGGAATGGGCGGAGTCCGAAAGGCTCTACCAGCACGCCCTGGAGCTTAATCCTAACTACTCGCTCGCCCATGAATGGTATGCGAGCTTGCTGGTCGGAACCGGACGCTTTGAGGAAGGCGTGCGCGAAGTTCGCCGCGCCGAAGAACTCGACCCGCTCTCACTTCGCGCCATGACGCTCTCTGCCTGGACTACCTATCAGGCACATCGTTTCTCGGAAGCCCTCGCCAAAGCGCAACAGATAATTGATTTGGACCAAAACTTTCCCCAGGGCCATCTCCAACTCGGCAACATTTTGATGCACATCGGACGTATCGAAAAAGCTGTTATCGCTTTAAGAAGGGCAGACCAACTGCTGCCGGATTCTGCCCTGCCGAAATACGAACTGTGCTTCGCGCTCGTCGCCGCCAATCGCCGCGACGAAGCCGAGCGTGTGCTCGAACAGATAAAAGCGCTCGCCGCCCGCATCTACATCAAGCCGTATTTCATCGCGCTGGCGCATGTGGCTCTGGGTGAACTGGACGCGGCTTTTGAGTTGTTTGAAAAAGTATTCGCGGAGCGCGACCCTTGGGTGGTCTGGTTCGGCACCGAACCGAAGCTCGAATCAGTGCGCGGCGATGCTCGTTTCCATCGTCTGTTCGAACAGACGGGCAATCCTCTCGCGTCATCCCGCTGACTCACTTTACAAATGCTTTCCGAAGAACGAAGCAATCTTCCAGCCGACTAGATAGACCCAAGGCTTTTCGCCGCTGGTGTAGTGGCCGCAGGGCAGCCATGCGACATCAACGGGGATGTCGTGTCGCCGGAATTCAGCGATGACTTCGTGCGTCAGGTCCGGCGGGAATGAGAGGTCGTAACGAGCGGCGATAAAGCGCATCGGGCGCGGGCGGATGTGCGTTAGGCGTGGAATGAAGGGCATCGGACTGATGGGCAGCAAGTATTCGCGCAGTTCGTCCAGCGTCACGGCATCGCCAAAGCCTGCGCGAACGTGCTGCGTCGTGATGCCGCGCCAGGCGACATCGGCCACGTAGCCTGAGCCGTGGTTGAAGACGCCCGCCGCCACCCGCTCGTCATGAGCGTAGGCGAGAAAGGCCACACACGAACCGATGCTCGTGCCCATGATGCCGACGGGCGCATGATGCTGTTGTTCCATCAACCATGTAATCGCTGCGCGCGCGTCGAGCACGCCCTGCCGCATGGACTGAATCGTGCGCCCGATGTTCGAGCTAAAGAGATGGTCTGCGCGTTCAAGCTCCGGCGGGCGACGCGCTTCGTGATAAGGCAGCGTCAGGCGCAGAGCAGAGATGCCGAAGCGATTGAGCACATGACAGAGCTGGACGTGGCTCTCGGGTTGCGCGTTCCACTGAGGCAGCAGCAAGACGGCCGGGCATTTGCCGTCTTTGCGCTGTCTGGTGGCGGGGAAGTAGCGCGCGTGGACCGTGTTGTTTTCACTTGACGGCGTCGTGACGGCGCTCGTCCACGTCAGATGTTCGCCGTTTAATCGGTAGTCTGTAATCTGCGGCAGCGCGTAAAACTCCGCGCTGCGCTGCATCACGTCCAGCGTATGTTGCCGGAAAAACAGGCGCGGGTCGTCGCCATTGACGTGCTCTTTGATAAATTGCGTGCCCCATTCAAACGGGCGCACGATGCGGTTGGTGTCCCGCGTGGCGAAATGGCGTTCCTTAATCTGTATCCAGCGTTTGAGCAACTTCCCTTTTTGACCTCCGCGAAAAATTTAAGGGTAACAGGCCGAAAGGTCAAAAGGCTAAGGGTGCGCGGACGCGGGCGAGCTAAAAGCCATGCGTTGGCCCGGCTTTACCGGCTGCGCGGGTACGCGCCCGTGTCGTCAGGCTGCCAGTCAACGACGGGTTGGATGGCTGGATTATCACGGCAGACCCAGACGTTGGCGCGCATGTTAGTAATCAACACCCCGCTTCTCCGCTCGATGCGTCGCCAATCGTTCTTCGTGAACGGCTCGCCGTTTATTAGATAGAACTTGGAAGAATCGGCGGTCGCGCGGTGGCGGATAGTGACTTCTTCGGTGGTGTCGAAGTTGGTGCGGATGCGCAGGTACGTGCTCCCCTTCCGGCGACGGTAGGCAATCACCCGACCGTCATACAAGGTCAGAGAGCTGCGGTCGCACTTCAGCTCTGAGGGCGGCATCATGCGGCCTCGCTGCGGCTCCTGCGCGAAGAGTGTCCCGATGATTGTGGAAACGAAGACGACCACGAAAAGAAGCGTTGTAAATATACGCATCGAAAATTTCTCCCACCCGCTAAAGTTAAGAAGGAGCGCCCCCGAAGAAGCGCTCCTTCAATTTTACTACTACAGGTTTCTGACGCGAGACAGTTTATTTGCCCGCGCGATATGTGGCCCACATGGTGTCGGAGCGATCCGCCTGACCCGCGCTGAATTTGTACATGCAGGGGTCGTCCGTGTAGTCCATGAAGTTTTCGTAAGGATCGAGACCGGCTTTGCTCTTGCAAGTGTCCAGATTGCTGGTCGGGCAGCCGAAAACACTCGCGCGCTCGGCTGGTGTGTCCGCGACGCCGTCGCCGTTGCCGTTGCAGCCGCCTTGGAAGGTGTGGTAGAGGCCGAGCCAGTGGCCGACTTCGTGTGTGCCCGTGTCGCCTTCGTTATAGGGCGCGTAGTTGGAGCCGGGGAGCGAAGCCCAGTAGCAGACCACGCCGTCCTGCACAGGCGCGCCCGCGTATTCATTCGGGAACGTCGCCCAGCCGAGATAACCGCCGCCGCTGTTGGTGTAGAAGTTCAAATCGTCGGCACTCGTTCCGGGAGTGCGCAACGCGGCCTTCATCTGCGCCTGCGCCGACGAGCCGGGGCCTGCGGCGTACCAAGTGTTATTCATTGTGCGCGTAGTACCCGCTTTGACGAAACGGAACGACATGTTTGCGGCAGCACCTCTATAAGCGGGGAGGTCTAAACCGGCATAATGCTCGTTCATCGCGATGATTTGGGCATCGAGACTTGATTCGGGGATGTTACCGACACCGTCCGAACGATATACGACGTGGAAATAAACCGGGATGGTAATGGTGCCGGGCAAGTAGACGCGGGCACCGTCGGTGGAGACGCCGCCACCGCCGCCCTGACCGCCGCCGTTGGCCGCGCGATTTTTCGCAACATCCTTCTCAATCTTTTCAAGGTCTATGTCGTCGGCGTGGCGCGTGCTGCACTTTCTGCCGGCGTCTAAGAAGTCTTTCTTAGATTCGAAAACGACGCCGTCCGGGGCGACGACTTTGCCGTCGGCTCTGACGGCCGCTTGATGACCGGGATCTTCAGGACGCCCTTGAGCGCCGGCATCTTTAACGGAAACATTGGCAAGGAAGAATGCCATGCCGAACGCAAACAGAACTAAAGCGAGAGCAAACTTTTTCATTCTTTATCTCCGAAGGTTTTAACTGACTGTTATTAATGAGGAAGGGTGTGGAGCCCAACCAAGAGAGCGGGCACTATACTACTTTCGCGAGTTAATTAACAGCTTTTTTTGACATTAGCAGCACAAATAAGCCACGAAAACAGCGCAAATTTTGCTTTGTAACAAAAAAAGAATAAATTTCCGCCGCCTCGCCAGCCGTCAAGAGGGACATTGCCGCACGATTTCGCGGGCGCTCTATTGGCGCAACGACTCGTTAAAGCTTATTATTCGCGCGCCGCTCGAAAAGCCGTCGCAACATCTGCGGCAGCAAGAGCGAGGTTTGCAGCACCGAGCCGCTGGCAAAACGGCGTGCGAAGCCGCGAAATAAATCGACCGTCTGCGGCGTATATCTAAACCACCAGAGGTCGCGGACAGAACTGATGCGGTTGACGTGTATGTGCTGCGGCGTGACCATCTCCAAGAGGCCGAGCCGCCCGTGCGTGCGTCCCAGCCCGCTCTGCTTCATTCCGCCCCAGGGCGTCTGTGCGACTCCGTG
>CAZEZJ010000209.1:0-2344 GCA_964516695.1 uncultured Blastocatellaceae bacterium | reverse complement strand
CCGGCCTCGATGCGAGAGGCTAAGCGCTGGCCGCGCCCGACATCTTTCGTCCACACGCTCGCCGTCAAACCAAACTGGCTATCGTTAGCCAAGCGGACGGCTTCCTCTTCGGTCTTGAACGTCATCACAGGCAACACAGGGCCAAACGTCTCCTCGCGCATCACGGTCATCTCCTGCGTCACACCGGAGAGCACCGTCGGCTCATAAAACGGGCCATCGAGCGAGGGCGCGCGCCGCCCGCCCGTCAACGCGTGTGCTCCCTGTGACACAGCTTCTTCGACGTGCTCCGCGACAATGCTCAACTGCCTCTCGCTCGACATCGCGCCGATGTCCGTGTCGCTCTCCGTGCCCGCCGCCTGCTTGAGCGCGCGCGTTTGCTTGACAACGTTTTCGATAAACTGTGGCGCGATAGATTCGTGCACGTAGCAACGCTCAACACTGGCGCACGCTTGGCCCGAATTACAGAACGCGCCCCACACAGCCGCGCTCGCAGCCACCTCGACATTCGCGTCCTCCAGCACGAGCATCGGGTCTTTCCCGCCCAGTTCAAGCACGATGGGCACAAGCTGCTTGGCTGCCGCCTCGGCCACGCGCTTGCCCGTCGCCACGCTGCCCGTGAACATCAGCTTATCCACGCCCGCTTCCACGAGCGCCGCGCCCGTCTTCCCATCGCCCGCGACCACTTCCAGCAATCCTTCGGGCAGACCCGCCCGCTCGAAGACTTCGCCAATCTTCAGGCCCACGAGCGTCGTTAACTCCGACGGCTTGAGCACGACCGCGTTGCCCGCAGAGAGCGCCATCACGACTTCACCCATCGGAATGGACCACGGAAAATTCCAGGGCGAGATAATCCCTATGACGCCGAGCGGCCTGTAGACAATCTTTGAAGAACGGCCCAGCAAGCCATACTGTCCGATGTCGATTTTTTGCGGGCGCAGCAGTTTTCCGGTGCGGCGCGCGAAGTACTGCATCAAGTCGAGCGTCGGCCCAATCTCCATCGAGAGCGCTTCCGCCACGGGCTTGCCGCATTCTCTGGAAATAAGCGCGGCAATCTCTTCCAACTCATCGAGCACGACCCGCCGCGCACGCATCAACACATCCCCACGCTCGCGAAAAGAGCGCTCGGCCCACGCGCTTTGCGCCGCGCGAGCGCGCGTGACAGCCGCCGCGACCTCCGCCCGGCCGGCAACGGGCGTTTGGCCCAACTCCTCGCCGGTCGCCGGATTGCGCGAAATGATTTCACTCGCTTCTACCGCCGTCGCCGCACGCGTCTCCAGAGTTTGCACGCTCATCAGCTTTATTCCTCCGCGCGCGAATTATCACTCAAAACCCATCACAAACACTAGCTAATAAAAGCCACAGTGGCGAGCGGCAAGCCATCAGTCGTTTTCCTGCAACCGGCAGCGGACGACTGATGACGGGGCTTTTACGTCGTCATTTCCGCGTTGTGCTGAATCTCAGTTACAATGCGAGGTCAAAGCGCTAACAGCCTGTTGCGCCGGACTCAAGAGGAGAGAGAGCAATGTTAAGACCGCAACTCACGGAGTTTATGAAGCGGCTGGGCGAGGATTCCGTCGCCATCATCAGCAGCGCGCGCGAGACGACGCGCTCCAACGACACGCACTATCGCTTTCGTCAGGATTCAGACTTCTATTACCTGACAGGCTTTGAAGAACCCGAAGCCATCGCCGTCATCGCGCCCGGGCACAAGGAGCATCCATACACGCTCTTTGTCCGCCCGCGCGACCCTGAAAGAGAGGTTTGGGACGGGCGGCGCGCCGGAGTCGAGGGAGCGCAAGAGCGTTACGGAGCTAACGCCGCGTTTGCCGTCACGGAGTTTAACGAAAAGCTCAACGACCTGCTCAACAACGTGGGCAATCTCTATTACCGCATCGGCAACGGCAACCCGGAATTGGACGATACCATCATCGCCCAGATTAGACGTATGCGCGCGATGGGCCGGCGCGGCGTCAGCCCGCCGCAGGCGATTATTGACACGGGTTCTATCCTCCATGAGATGCGGCTGATTAAGAGCGCTGAAGAGATAGAGATTATGCAGCGCGCAGCCGACATCGCCGCCGAGGGACACCGCGAGGCGATGATGGCCGCGCGCCCCGGCATGATGGAATATGAGATTGAGGCTTTAATCGAGTATGTCTTTCGGCGCAGCGGCGCGGCGGCTCCGGCCTATACGTCCATCATCGGCGGCGGCGCAAATGCCACCGTTCTACACTACGTCAATAACGATGCTCCTTTGCGCGACGGCGACCTGCTCTTGATTGACGCGGGCGCGGAATATCGCGGCTACGCTTCCGACATCACGCGCACCTTTCCCGTTAACGGT
>CAZEZJ010000208.1:0-8760 GCA_964516695.1 uncultured Blastocatellaceae bacterium | reverse complement strand
GTGACATGCTCCATGTAGAAATCCGCGAAGCTGTAGGCGACGGCGGCTGTGATGGAAGCCCACATGGAGCAATTAAGCTCTCGCAAGAGGCGGTAGCTACTGTACAGCAGCAGCGTGAAGCACAGCAGTATCAGGAGGCGATAGGCGTAGAGCGGGTAGAGCGGATGAGCGCCGGACAATTTCTTGACGAGAAAGGTGACGGGGAAAAAGCCAGCGGCCAGCGAGTGGTGGCTCAGGTTCGGAGCGCCGGCGGGATAGAAGATGCGCGCGCTCGCGTAAGGGTTGTGGCCGTCGGTGATGGCTTCGTTGACGTGCCAGAGATTCCAAATCATCTGCGCGCAATCGGGTTCGATGATGCCCTCGCTTTGCCAGACCGCGCCGAGCGGAAAGATGCAGTTGTACATCATCGCCATTGAGAAGACGAGGCACAACAGCAGACTTCCCCACCGGCTATCAATTGCCCTCAGAACGCGCTGAACGGAGTCGCCCGTGCGGCTTCGTCTGCCAGTCAGTTCTGCCGCGCTGCGGGTCATTGCTTTCGTCTCGCGCGCAGCTCGATGCCCGCCAGCAGACAGACGACAAGCAACGTGACCAGAGAAAGAATTGCTCCGCTCTGCGCCGCCGGTGCTGTGTATCGCATCTCGACGCGGTGTGCTCCGGCTGGCAAACTCACGCCGCGCAGCAAAAAGTCTGTGGTGTGAATCTGTGCGGATTGATTGTCAACGGTCGCCGTCCAGCCGGGGTAGTTTATCTCGCTTGTAATGAGCACGGAGGGTGTGGAGCAGTTGGTTTCAACGACGAGGCGATTGGGTTCGGCTGTGGTCACGCGTGCGCGAGCGTCAGGAGAAATCGCGCCGCCGGGCAATTGCGGCAACTCTCTTGGAGAGACTTCGAGCAGCGCCGTGCGCTCGGGGTCGAAGGCGTGCTCGCTCTCTCCGCGAATGCGACGCAGCGCTTCCTCGCCGTCAACGGCCTCGGCTTCCGCCACCAGCCAGACGCGCGGCAGCGCACGTTTATTACGAATTATCTCCACTCCGTCTTTCATGTAGGCAGGCTCCCACCTGTTCAAATCATAATGCGGGAGCGGCATCGAGAACCCGATTGCGGAATCATAGAGCGTCAGCTTCCAGATGCCGACGATGGCGCGCGGCGAGAGGTTTGTGATTTCGAGGCGCGCGACGCGCACGCGTTCGCCCAGAGGAATCCGCGTCCAGTAGCGATGAAAGATAAAGCTGTTGGTCTCGTCGCCGGGAAAGCCGTCGAAGACGGGAGCGAGCTTGTGTTTGATTATTTGTAGAACGTCCGGGCGGTCGTGCGCCCATTCGGCTGTGTCCACCCCGGCGCGCAACTCGCGTTCGATGACGCGCCCGTCCGACGTGTACAGACGAATCTTTGCCACCGTTGCTCCGTCCGCCTCCTGCGCCGAATGGGCCATCGAAGTGACGACGGCCAGAGTGTCGCATTCGCGCGCCGTGCCTTCGAGTTGGCTCGTCTCGCCGGGTTTGATTTCCTGCGAGATGTTGGTCGCGCTGAAACGAATGCCGTCTCTTTCGACGGGCAGCGTCGGCTCTGTCAGCAAATCGGTATAGGAGACGACGTAAGCCGTGTTCAGAATATCGAGCACACGAGAGCGCGGCTCAAAGAGCGTCAGGTCGGGTTTGAGGCCGGGGCGCGGGTTGGCCGTGTCCATCGTGACGTTGCCAAGCGCGCGGCTGTAGCGTTCGAGAATCAAAGGCTCGTAGCCGCCCGTGTTGCGCAGTTTGTGCAGCATCGTCAGGTTGGAAGAATCCAGGCGCGGGTGTTCGAGATATTCCTCAGTCCACAAAACCGTCCGCGTGTAGCTGCGATAATCCTCCGGCGCTTGCGCTTGCAGGAAACGCGAAGCGGGCGAGATGGCCTCGAAGCGTGCGGCAGACTTCAACGCGGGCCACCACCAGCGCGCAGCCATAATCGAAGGCTCAACGAAGCAAGCGAGCACAATGGCTCCGGTTAACAAGACTGTGCGCCAGCGCCCTGCGAGTTGACGCCAACCGAGCCAGACGGCGGCGAGCGTGATAATCGTCAGCGCCAGTTTCCAAAAGAGGTAGCGCGTTTCGGGAAAGTTGGGATAGTGGTTCGACTCGTCCCAGAGAGGCGGCGTTCTGGCGAAATCGAGTTGCCAGAGCACGCCAGCGAGAGCGCCCAAGAGCAGCAGGCTTAATCCAATGAAGACTTTGACAGCCTGCCGCCCGTTCAATTTTTCTCTGACGCGCGAGAAAAGCGCGTCTGCGCTGTCCCAGCCGAAGCCCGCGAGGATGGCGAGCGCAAACGTCCACTCGAAGGCGTGGCGCGCGGGGGCGCGAAAGCTGTTGATGACCGGAATGCGATAGACGAGACGATAGACAGGCGTGCTTGCGCCGAGCATCAGCACCCACGCCGCAAGCGCCACCGCCAACCAGAAAAAGACGCGCGCGTCGCGCCGCCCTGCGCCGTCGCCTCTGATGCAAACGACGATTGCTAGAATTGCCAGCACCAGCGCCAGCGGCGCAGTCCAAGGCGTCGCGTGGCTGATGTAATGCAGCGGGAAGAGAAAAGCTTTGACGGCCAGCACGAAGGTATAAGCGCCTTCGGTGAAGATTTGATAGCTGAGAATGCTGCGAATGCTGCGCCGCTGCGCGCGCATCGTTTCCAAGATTTGAAAGGCCGCGATGCCAGCCGCCAGCATCATCGCGCCGGCGGCGACCGCGAGCGGCCTCCAACGTTCCCACGCATTCCACCCGTGCGCCGCTTTATCTTCCCTGGCGCTCAGAGGCTTCGCCGCCAGCACCAGAAACAACGCATACGAGAGAGCGATTGCGCCCGCATAGACGAAGCCCTGGCCGATGCCCGTCAAGACAGACATCGTGTAGGCGGCAGTCGCGCCCAGCAGACACGAAATGAAGCGCCGCGTTCGCGCGCGCTCAATGGCAATCAGCATCAGCGGCAGCCACATGACGGCGTTCGCCAAAAGTCCGTTGTTCGCCACTGCGCTGACCATCAGGCCGCCGTAACCGAAGGTCAATCCGGCCAACAAAGAGGCCAATCGGCTCCGCCCGATCTCGCGTGCGTAGGCGTAGACGAAGATGGGCGCGAGCAGGTATGGAATGAGCGTGTAGATTTGTTCGGCCCAGCGCGCGGGCAAAAACAAATAGCCCCACGTCAGCGGATAGCCGATGCCGACCTGCGCCATCGAGAGCAGCGGATAGCCGGACATCAGCAGCGGCGTCCAGAGCGGTAAGCGTCCCTGTCGTATCTCTTCCCAGGCGGCTGCGCGCAAAGGGTAAGAATAGACGAAGGCATCGTTAATGACGAAAAACTTGCCGCCGAAGAAGACAGGATAGAAGAAGAGTAGGAAAAAGATGGTGATGACAAGCAGCGCCCCGGCATCCTGACGGCGCGCTCCCCAACACTCTCGCCACCAAGTTTTAATCATCCAACCTTCCCGGAAGTGGATTCTAGCTTTCGTGTGGATGCGCCCGAGGCGTCGCCAGCACCTTTCGCACCGAAGATGAAACCAAAGCTCTTCGTCATATACTCTCGCTGCGGCAATTTGCTCAATCGCCAGGCTCCGGCGTCAATCACAAAATGGGCCATCGTCGCGCCCAACACCGCGCCGAAGAGAAAATCGAAGCTTCTCGCCAAGAGTCCGTTGCTCTTCACAAACTCATAGCTTCTGAGCGCGTCGGAGTGGTAAAAAAGCAGCCCGAGTAGAATCATCAAGCCGGTGAGTTTCAGCGCGTTTCGATAACGCGCGGCGCGTGCGCGCTCGCCCTGCTCGGCGCTCAAAGAGACGATGCCCATGAAGATAATGTATTGAAGACCGTGCGCGATGGCGTAGCTGAGAAACGTCACGTTGATGTCGTTTGACAGGTAGATGGGGAGAAAGAAAAGCACCAGCGTCCAGAAGAAGACGGCTTTGAGCCACGTCGTCCGCCGGAAGTTTTTCAGGAAGACGTAGAGGCTGAAAACGATGACGACGAAATAGCCGTACTTGCCGACCTGATACAGCAGGTCAATTGCGCCGCGCAAGTTTTCCGGCGCAACGCCCATTCCCAGAATCCTGAACGTTCCCAAGATACCGCACAGGGTCGTCAAATCAATCGCCAGCTTCTCAAGCTTAGCGGGCGCGCCCCGGCCTTGCGCGATAGACGTGAAAGAGTAGATGCCAAGATTCTGTCGCCCGTAGTGGAAAGCCTGCCAAGCCCAGAAGGTGAGGAACAGGTAAGCCTGCATCTTGATGTCTGAGAAGGCGACGAGCAGGCCAGCGCCGATTGTCAGCGCGAGCGGAAAGTAGATGTAACGAGCTTTATCCTGGCGGATGATGTGAGAGAAATTTCTGTCCGTGTAAAAGAAAAGGGTGGCCGGAACGTGCGCGGTGCCGAGGAAGAGGAAGAGACTCTTCATCCCGTAGATGCCGTTGTTGGTCGTCGCCAGATGCGCCAACGAGATGAAGAACAGCATTGGCGTCCACGTGCTGAACAAGAGCGCGAGCAGAAAGCGCTGCCGCGCCGCCGTCTGCCGCGCGTCAATCGCATGTACGCTCCCGCTCGTTTCTAGTTGATAAGTCGAGGACAGGTCTTTCATCTTAACTTCTGCTACTGATAAATTGCCGGGCCGAAGCGGCGGTAGTATCGCACGGATAAAATGCGTATGCAGCCTTTGACAGCAGGGCAGCTTGCTTGTTAGTCATTCTCAATTTTTACTGTCTGAAAACATTTTACCGCGCGACCTCAGCGGGTTGCAGTTGCATCCAGTACATGGCGATGCCGAGTTGGCGCGGGTCTTCGCCCAGGCCGAAGGCGCGCGGCGCATTAGCGTCGGGTAAGCGAAACGCCAGCACGTTCTTCTCGCGCAACAGATTCTTGGGCAACAGCAGCTTGTATTCGTCGGCCTTCTCTTCTTTTAAGAAGAGCGTTTCAAGCTGTTGCCCGTTGAGAATCAGAGAGACACGCTGCTCGCTCAGTCGTGGCGGCGAGAGAAACGGTCCGAGCTTCATCGCAAGCCGGATGTCGCTCACAGGACTCAGACCGAAGACGATTGTGGCCTCTTTGCCGTCAGTCCAACGAAAGCGCTCTTCCCTGCCAGCCCAGCCATACCACAAATACTTATCCGCGTCTGCCGTCGAGAAATCAATATAGCCCGCGACGAGCGGATATTCCTGCGGCAATGGCGACGAAACCCAGCCCGCCAGAAATTGCGGCTCGCGCCAATCCCAGAGCCTTTCCGGTCGCTCGTCAACGCCAATCGGCCTCGTGTTCCAGAGCCACGTTTGATGCGACATCGCGCCGCGCGCGTGAATAAACATGCTGACGAAGAGCAGCGCCGCGCCCGTTGTTAATTGCACTCTCCAACGCACGCGCTCACGCTGAGTTGACTGGTGTTCTCGTCGCCACGAAAGCCATGCCTCGACGCCCAAGATGGCGGGCAGCACCAACCACGGCACGAGTCCCGTCGTAAAGCGCGGGCCGTAGGAATGGCCGCCCCACCAATGCGGAAAGCCGGAGACGGCGATGAGATGGCCCACGATGACTACCAGCGAGAGCACGACGAGGCGTTGAAATTTGATGCGTTTCCAGTAACGCGCGACGAGGTAGACAACAAAGAGCAGCACGGGCACATAGACGAGCAAACCGCGCGCTGGGCTGATGAGATTACCGGCGAGCGCCGTCCAGAAAACACTGAAGTTTAAGCGGCTCGATTGATAGTAGCTCGGCAGCAGTTGATGATAGTTGTGCCATGAATAGAAGACGAATCCGGCGAACCACGCCGCTCCGGTCAGCGCATAGGGGATGAAGACTTTGCGATGATAGATGAATAGGTAGATTGTGACAGCTATGATGTGTACGGCGTTGGTCGGGCGCACAAAGTAAGTCCAAGCCAGCAGCGTTGCTAACCAGAGAGGACTCAGTTGGCGTTTGCCCGTCTCGTGTGCGAGGAGGATTAGTATGACGACGCCAAACAGGAGGATGCCCCACGTATCCGTCCACATGGCGCGCGACGCCGTGCTCCAAACCTGCGTTCCGAGCGTCGCGCCAATCGCGACAGCAGCGCTCCACACAATCGGCAAGAGCAGCCGCGCCGTGTAAAAGAAGATGACGGAGAGCGCCGCCATCAAAAGTCCGGCGAGGCTGGCTTCGATTTTCGTTTCGCCCGCTTGATTGTAGGTGCCGTCCGCGTTGGTCGCCTTAATGCCGAACAAGCGAACGAGCGCCACATAGGGCGCGGAGAGAACTGAACTGCCCGGCGGTAAATGGTAATAGATGTGGTTGTTGGCTAATTCCAGTTGGTAGATAGCGCCGTTGCTGGTGAAGTAGCCGCGATTAAAAGGCTCAAGGCGGGGTAGATTGTAGTTGTCCAGCTTGAATGTGCCGTGCTCGACGAGGCTCTGGCTGAGCAGCATGGAATAGTTGGAGTCCGTAATCTGTCGCACCTGCGAGAAGGCGAAGATGATGAGCGTGAAGCAGAAGATGCCGATGGCGACGCAGTTCGTCGCAGACAAGCGCGCAAGACTAAGCTTCGATTTCGTGTTCATCACTTTCTGCGACTTCGGGAAACAGGCGGACTATCCGTGTGACAGCAGAGGATAGTTAAAATATGAGCGGCGCGCAAAGGCTGTCGAGCGGGCGAAAACGATGAACGCCGCAACGATGAGCGATGAAGTAAAAGCAATCTGCTTATAGTTCATCGCTCATCGTTGCGGCGTTCATCGCTTCATTTCTTACTGTCCGACGGTTGAGCAGTCGCTATTGCTGCGCGTGATGACGGGGCCAAAGCGCAGACCATCGCCAGATAATTATTGGTGACGCGGTTGTTGACGACATCGAGCCAGAATTGATAGCCGCCGGGGTCTGGACTGCGTTTCAAGTAGCCGAAGTATTGCATCAGCACAAACGCCGGATTGTATTCGCGATTGACAAGCTCGGGTATTTCTATCACTGCGCGTAAAACTTGAGCGCGGGTCTTGACGCCGTTGCGAAGGTCTGCCGCTAGCTGTGCGCGCTCCGCGTTGTAAGGAAATAGTTCCGCCAAGCTGAAGAGCCGGTCAACAAAAGCTTCGGGCGAAAGCGTTGCCGGATAGTTGTTCAGAAAATCCGGTCGCTGCACCCACTCGTCTGCGAACGCCTGCTTCTTCGCTTCCGTGTTGCTCCCGCCGCTGACCTTCGCTCGGTCCGCGACAAACTCGTTGAAGGTCGGCTGTCTATTAAACGAAGCCTCATACATGCGATAGACGAAGTAGCCCGTCTGCTGAAACTCATTCTCGATGAAGAAGGCGGCCGAGACACCCACTCGACGATTGCTCTCGCAAACTCTGTCGCCGGCGGGACACGGCGGCGGCGTGTGTGTGCTGTTGCCTGTTATCTGCTCTGTCCAGTATTGAAGTCCGCCCGCGTCAGGCTCGCGATTCAGGAAATCCAGATAATGCTGGCGAACGAAAAACTGCGCGTCGTCAATCGGATTCGCCGTGGCGGAAGCCTCTGGATAGTCAATCGTCAAAGCGCCTGAGAGATAAGCAATCTCGTTGCCTGTCGCGACGAAGCGCAGGCTGTAGTCGCCCGCCGGAGCGCTCGGCGCGATTGTCACATCGAAAGTGACGATGGGCAGCGGCCCTATCGAGGTGTCAGCTAGTGAATATGTGACGGTCGCCTGATTAACGGTAAAGTAAGGCGAAGTAATGCTAATCCCTCCGCTAAGAATCTGGCTTTGCGTTAATCCCTCACCGCCGACATAAAGCTTGTACGTGTTGCCGGGAATGAGCGGCACAGGAATGGTCGAAAGCTGCCCCGCGATGCCGAACAGTCGGGGGTTAATGGTGGGCGCTCCGCTGTTGGCGATGATGACGTTGAGCGGGGTCGTCATGTTCGCCGTGACGGTCAGTTGGCTCGCCAACTCGATAGTCCGAAAGAGCGGCTGCGTGGCTTGCAGACCGCCGTAGGGGCCGATGGTCGAAGCAATTTCTCTGGCCCTGATTGGCTCGTCTAAGGGTTCGGCAATAACGCGGTATGTCGCGGGCGGCAGACCATCAATGCGAAACGTGCCGTTCGGGAATGTGATGTTGCCTGCGATGACTTGGCCCGTGCCTGTGTTTTCGGCCCAGACGTGTGCGCCGAAGATGGGCGTGTCCACCCGAAGCGTTCCGGCAATCGAGCCGAGGCCGCTGCTTGGGCCGTAGAGAGCATGAATACCCGCGCGGTCGTCTTCCGAAAGGGTGCGCGGCGTCCAAGCGGGTAAGCCGTAGAGGCTGTTTTGCCCCTGTTGCGGCTGCATCGTCGCGCCGATGACGCCGGAATGTTCAAGTCCGAGCAGGTGGCCTATCTCGTGTGTCAGAGTTGATTCGAGGTCGTACGTGCCTGTTGTCCCGTCTGTGGAAAACTGTAGACAGGGATTAATGACGATGTCGGATTCGATAATCGCGCCCGTGCTGGGGTCGTAGATAACGCGTGTTTGGCCCGTCTTGATACTGGCGGAGCCGCACGCAGGGAAAACGGCTGCATTCTGCGGCGTGTTGGCGACGGAAATCAGGCTGACGCCATCGCCGCCGCTGCTGCCTCCGGGGCTGATTGATTGCTCGGTCGAAGTCGTCTCGATAAAACGGATGTTCGAGTTTTGCGACCAGTGGGCGAGCGCTCGACGGGCTGCTCCGACAACATCGCTGCCAGCTTTGATATTGGGCGGCGGCGCGTTAAGCGAAGTTGAGAGCGCAATGGTTATCGTGGTATTCGCCCATTTAATCTGCGGAGCCGC
>CAZEZJ010000207.1:0-8764 GCA_964516695.1 uncultured Blastocatellaceae bacterium | reverse complement strand
CAGCCGATGTCTCTGAAAGTTTCCCCGCGCAAGCGATGCGAATAGAACATCAACGCGAAGGCCAGCAGAATTGGAACTGCGCCAATCAGTTTTTCTTGACCGGCAAACGGCAGGATAGTCCACTCGGCAATCAGCGCGGAGGAAACGACCGAAGCAATCTCCCACAGGGCGAGCCTTCGCCCTTCGGACGCCGGCCTACCATCGCCGCTCTGCTCGACTGAACTCAAGGCTTTCTCTCTCCTTCTACGTTATCGGACGGACGCACGCTCTCTGCTCGGTCAGCGGCGACAACGAATTTTCGTGCGAAACCGATTTGATGAAGCGTGCGGCGGCTTTCGTCTCTTCCGGCAAAGACTGCGTACACGCGCGCCTCGTGTTCTCCCGCATTGAGTTGCGGAGTCACAAACTCAAAGCCGTGAGTTTCGTCTTCGCTGCGGCCAGCGGCCAGCACGTCAGGACGAGGAAGATTGGCCGTCGCCGTCCCCGCGAAACGCCCGTCAATGTAAAGCTGCACTTCGACGTGGCGCGCGGGCGCGGCTTCGTCCACCACCCAACCGTAGACATGCTGCGCGGTTGCTTCGTCGAGCGCGCCGCGAAAAAAGGGATTGAAGGTTGTCAGGTAGAAACCGACGGCGAGCGCTCCGACAAACAGCGCCTCCAGAATTGATTTGGCAATCAGGATATTGGTCAGCCTTGATACTTCAAGAGGCCCGTCAGGTATATGCTGGCTCAAATTAATTCTCGCGAAAGAAAGGGGCGGCTCAATGAAGCGCCGCCCCTCAAACTCGATTACCTCATCATGGACTCAAGACACTTTACTGGCCCGTGTAGCCGTTGCCGTTGGTGTCCTGATAGGTGAGCGAATGGCTCGTTCGCAGGTTGGTGTCGGCCTGCAAATTCGAGCGCAGCCGAACCGCTATGCGCAACACAGTGGTATCGCCTGGCGCAAGCTCGGCCACGCGCCACGTGAAGCGCTGACCGGAGCCTGGCGCATCCTGCGGATTCAAAGACGGGTCGGAACTGACGAATTCCAAAGCATCCGGTAGCACTTCCGAAACCGACAGATTCTTCGCCAGCCCGCTGCCCTCATTGACGAGTACGAGGCGATAAAAGATGGTCTCGCCCGGCGCTGACGCATCCGATGCAAACTCCGTACGGACGCGAACGCGCGGCGTTGCGACACGCAGCACGGTATTGGCTTCAGACGCCGCGCGATTGCTCAACTGCGAGCGCGCCACGATGCTGTAGGAATATTGCTGACCATCGGGCGTGTTGCCGGGGATGGCAACGCGCAGGAGCATCGGAAACTGTCCGCCCTGCGGGTCGAGCGCCGCCGTTTGTGTGACGACAGGCTCGCTATCCTGATGCTGGCCGTCGCCGTTCGTGTCTGCATAGATGGTGGCGGCGGGCGCGTTCGGCGCTGTTATCAGCAGGTCATAGGCATCGCGGCTGTTGCCGGGATTGCGCACGACGAACGGAACATAAATGTTGTCGCCGGGCGTGGCCGTCAGGCCGATGGAGACGGCATCAATGCGCGCGCGCGGAACTTTCCCGACCGTGATACTAGGGCTATCAAAGTTTGAACCAAGCGGAAGCGATTGGGTACGGACCGCGCCGCGCCCGAGCGAACTCGTGGCGGCTAAAGCGTTGGGCACGGCGCGCAAGGTCACGCTGATGTCGCGAGAGTCGCGCGCTCCCACGTCGCCAAGGCTCCAGATGGCCGTGCGCGAGGCGCGTTCGTAAGTAATCGGGCTGGGATTGGCGTTGACCAACTCAAAGTTCGGATTGAAGACGAAATCGGCGCGTGTGCCGCGCGCGGGCGCGCTGCCTTGATTGCGCACAGTGATGGTCTGCGTAAACGTATCGCCGGGCATGACGGAACTCTGCGAAGCGTTTGAACTTGCGCCGAGCGCGGCGGCGACGACGTTGATGGTGCCGTCCGCCACCTTCAATATTTGATAGTCTGCTTGCGAAGCGGCGCGGACAAAGAAGGTGCGCTGTTGTCCGTCGGCCGCCGTTTCGGGAATGCGCAGGTTTAGGATAACGTCAACGGATGCGCCGCGCGCCAGTTGCGGTGTGACGAGGATGGGCAAGCCCGTATCGCCGCCGCCCTGCGCCAGGCTGAAACTCGGTTGAAACTCCGCCGGCAAATCCGTCTCCAGACGAAACTGGTCTTCCTTGTTGCCAGTGTTCTGCACGGTCAGAGGCAATTGCACGGGCTGGCCGGGCGAAGCGGTCTCCGACGGGCGACGCAGCGCCAGCAAGAGATTCGGAACTTGCTTGACCGTCAATGTCAGCCCTTCGGTGCTCTGCGCCGAAGAGGTTTCGGTGGGCGTAATTGTCCGCACAGGCTGCGCGACGGTTCTGACAGGCGTGCTGACGGAAGTGTTCGCAGAGTTATTAACGGTCGAGTCTGTGAGGCCGGTCGAGCTATTGCTGTTGATATTGGCGCGGGCGGTTGTCTCAGGCTGTCGCGCCGGCGTTCGCACGGGCGGCGCGGTGGTGCGAGCAGTTGAGGTATTCGCGTTGGTGGCTGTGTTACGCGGCGTCCGGTTAACAGCGACGGGCGGCGCGACGGGCTTCGTCACAGGCTGCGCCTGATTGGTATTGCTGGTATTGGCGGCAGCGGTTGTTCCGGCAGAGGCCGAAGGCAGCCTGCGACCGCCGCTGCGCCGCCCGCCGACGAAACGCCTGCGGCTCGGAGTATTGGTGGTTGTTTCGGTCGGGACGGCTTGCGACGAGGCGGGAGTCGAACCAATCAGACGCGGCTGTGGAGTATTCCTCGCTACTGTTTCAGGCTGAGTTGCGGCGGGCGTCGGAGAGGGCTTCGCCTGCGCTCTCGTTTGTGCGGGCCTGTTATTAATATTCAAAGGGGCGCGCGGCGTCGGTGAAGCGGCGGCAACGGGCGGCTTCGTGACCGGAGTTCGATTGACGGGAGCCTTTGTTTCAGGGGTTCTGCTCGTGGCCGGAGGTTGATTGCGAGCGGTCGTCGTTGAAGTGCTGCCTCGTCCCGCCGTTTCGCGTCGCGCCGTATCCAGTTCGCCCGCGTAGATTTCCGCAAACGGCGTGTCTTTAATCGCACGCAAGCGTTCTCCGACCTGTTCGGCTTCCGAAATCTTGCCGAGTTGCATGTAGGAACGCCCGAGCCATAGGAGCGTCAGGTCTGTGATAATGCTGCGCGGATAGGTTTTGAGGAAATCCTGAAGCGCAGCGGCGGCCTGGTCATACTGGCCTTGATTGTAAAGATTCTGACCCTTGGTAAAGAGCGCCTGCTCGGCGTCGCTTGGCACATCATCCTGTTGAGCGGCGCGAGCGTGCGCGATAGTTGTGATAATCGGCGTAAAGGGAGCAAAAAGGAGCGCTGCGGCGAGGGCTAGAGCGCCGAGTTTGTTTTTATTGCGCAAGACAGTAAACCTCCGGCAGGATGGGGCAATAGAATTTTTGCAAGATGTTCTCGAAACTATCGGTGCTTGCAAGGCATTTGGATGGCACGCCCAACGGGGCGTCGGAATCCAATGCGCAGCATGATACTAGGTTCAGCTACCAGCGGACAAGACAAAACAAGTAAAAAAACAGAAAAGGCAAAAGGCAAAAGGAACGCAGCAAGCCTCCTGTTGATTCTTACTTTTGCCTTTTACCTTTTTACTTTGACCTTCCTCCTACCAGCCTCCGCGACTGACTTCGAGACGGTCACCGGCTTGCAGCACGGGGTCTGGGACTTTGCCCGCTTCAATCTGTTTCAGATTGTACTCGGTCGAAACCAGACGACCATCCGTCCCCTGCCGTGAGACTTTCACTTTGCTTCCGGCAAAGCGCGTCACACCGCCCGAAGCGAGCACGGCCTGCGTGAGCGTCATTCCGGCATGAAAATCTTTTTGCCCGGGCGCAACCACCTGCCCGCCGACATAGAAAAACTGCGGCGGTGCGGGCGGCAATGCCGACAAGGTAATCACATCGTTGGGAACGATGAGCGTCGCAGTCGCCTTCGTGTCCGAGAGGTCAACGACGAGGCTTTGGCCGCCGGAACGTAAGATTGTCGCACGGCCCGCCTCAGGACGCGGCTGCGCTTCGGCCAGCACGACGTATAACGGCACGGCCTCGCGCCGCAAAGCTTTCGTTCCAGGCTCCGTGACCAGCCCTGAGACTATCACGCTATGGCTGACGTAATCGCGCACGCTGACGACGACCTGCGGATTTTCGTAAACCTTAATCTTAGCGGTCAGGCGCGCATCAATCTCATCGGTCGTCAGGCCGTTAACCTGAAGCGGCTCACCGGCCAGCGGGTATTCGAGCAAGCCGCCGGGCATAACTGTAAAGAGCGTTGACTCGCGCGTTTGTGCGTTGAGCAGGCGGATGTCCAGCACGTCGCCCGCCCCGACGCGATAGATGCTCTCCGGCGCAGGCGGCGAAGCTTTCACGACAGGCTCTGTCGCCGTGGGCTTAATGGTGGCGCTGGCAGCGGGAGCCGTCGGCACAGTCGTCACCGTTTTCCCCGGCGCGTCGCTGGTCACGGAATTTGGGCCGGAAGTGTCAGCCAGCGGCGTGGCCGCGGCGGTCACGGGTGCAACCGTCAGCTTCTCAGCTTCAGTTGAAGTTGTTTTGTTGTCTTTGCCGTTAGTTGGCGCAAGCCCGTTGGCCTTTTCCGTTTGGGGGACGGCGGCGCGGACATCATTGGATTGCGCCTGAGCGGCGAAGGTCTGAGCGCCGATTAGCAGCGCGAGGCTTAATGCGGAAAAAACTTTCTTCATGGTGCACTCTAAATCCTGACTCAAAATGGGAAGCGCGCTCGGTCTCGCCGGGCAATGACGATGACCTTAAGAGCGCTTATTGCTCAAAGAAAACTTAGAACGGGCGACCACGCACATCATTGCGTCGCCCTAATTCAAAAACCAGCGAGAGACGATTCGTGTTGAAAGTAAAGACGGGAATCGTCGAATCCCGCCTAGAGAAACTATACACTAAACGGGCGCGCAATAGTTCGCTTAAACGATAGGCCGCCTCCAAATCGAAGCCGTAGAGGTGGTCTTTGCGCCGCTCGCCAGCGAAATTGCCGACGAAGACGCCGCCGCTCGCGGTCGAGTCCGGGACAATCGCCATGGGGAAGCCTAACTGTTGATAATTAAGGCCCAAAGCCAATTTTATCGTCTCCGTTGCTGCCGTTTCGAGGCGTCCCTTGCCGCCCGTTGTGACGAGCCGTGCGTTGCCTCCTTCTAGATTAAACGCCGAAACCTGCGTTTTTCGCAGAGCCGCGAGCTGTAAATTTGTTTTTTCCGTCAAATCGCTGCGATAGAGCAGGTCAAAAATCAGCCCGCGAAAGTTATTTGGGTCGGGAGCGTTGCGATAATCGCTGCGCTCGTAGCCGACGCGCAGGGCCACGCCGCTCGTCTCCGTCACGCGTGCGCGCCCGCCTATCTCAAAAGCATAGCGCCGGTGGTCGCTGAGGCCGTTAAACTGCGGGCGCAGCGGCGCGAAAGAATCCGTCTTGTTGAAGGTAAAGGCGGCGGTGACGGTCGTCTGTTCGGAAATATCGCGCTCGTAGGAGAGAGCGGCGATGATTTCATCATAATCAATAAAGAGCGGCGCGTTTGCGATGTGAGACCTGCTCCAACGATTGATATTCGAGCCGAGGTCGAGGCCGATGCGGCTGCGCTGGCCGAAAGAAAAATCGAAGCGGGCGTCGAAATCGTTACGCATGAACGTATCGCCGACGATGTAGACTTCGCCCGCCGGGTCATACTCGCGCGGGTCTAGGGCCGAGCGCACGAAATGGTCGCGCACGCCGAGCCTGATGGAAGCCGTCAAGTCGGCGCGCATGTCAAAATCAAACTGGTGCCCGTTGGCCCACTTGCCGTTGGTCAACTTCCGCATCTTGGCTTCGTAGGCCAGCCTTAAAGCTCTCTCCTCGCCGGGAAACTCGTATTCGAGGCGCGGGGCGAAAGTGAAGACGCCCATGTTTCTGCCCGCCTGCGAACGATAAAAGAAGTTGTCGCTGAAATCAGCGCCGAACATGAAAGACGGACGCAGGACGCCGCCCCCGAGGCTGCGCCCGCCGATTTCATCCTCGATGCTGGCCGTCGTGCCCGGCACCCAGACGCCGCGCGGCGCGCCCGGCGCTTCAATCGTCATCGGAATAAAATTGAAGAGCGAGGGCTGCCCGGCGGCAACCGTCGCGTTTAGCGTTTGCGTTGCGGCGTGCGATAAATTAAGCGCGTTATGCCGGGTGAGACTCAGCGGCGGGCCGAACAGCTTGCTCCAAAACGGGCGGCTGCGAAGCGCGGGCTGCGGCATCTGTGCGGCGAGCGCCGAATCGGCAGCGACTTCCTGCGCTTGATTGGTAGAAACAACAGTATTGACGAGGGCCGTGCCTTCCGTGCCAGCAGTCACCGCTGCTGTCTCAGCGGCGCGCGGCGCGGGTGCGGCCCCTGCGCTCGTAGGTTTCACTTCCCGGCGGGCCAGTTCCCCGCCGGTGTTTGCGGGCTTGCTTCTGCGTAGGCGCGCAAAGTCTGCGGCGATGCCAATCACCAGCCGGTTAAAGCTCTTCTTCTGGGCCAACGTCGCTCCGTCTCCGAGCGAGATGAGCACGTCCACGTAAGGCTCGCCGTCGCGCTCGCCGGAAACAATCCGCACGCCGCGCGCCAGTTGGTCGTCAACCGCGTAGCTCGTGCGAAGCAGCGAGCGCGCTCCGCGAATGCGAATCAAGACCTCGCGCCCGCGCGTTAATTGTTCGATGACCGCATCGTTGAAAGACCCGTCAGCCGTAATCTCAATGCGCACCATGCCGGAGTCTTGATTGACGTTGAGGCGCACCAACTGCATCGGCGAAGCGGCTGTCGTCCAGAACAACTCGGTGAACAACGCTAGGCCGGCGAAGCAGAACAGGAGCGCCAGGCCCGCCGATGCCGCACCGATTCTTCTGCGCCGATAAAGGCGGCGCACGCTAATCGCATCAAAGCGATGACGCATCATTGTTCTCCGAAGGTGAAATGGGAAGTTACCGCTCTTGTCTGCCGGCGCTGGCCAAGAGAGCCTGCGTCGCAAGGCACAAAATGATTTTGCTTTCCCGGACTGAAACTGTTGTAGCCAACTGAGTCGAAGCCAACATGGATTCTACTCTTGACCTCTCAGCGCTGGCAAGGATTTTGGCGGGAAAAGATGCGGCCACAGAGAACCAAAACGCGTCCTCACTATATCTTCAACCTCGTCAGCCGTCGCACACTCCAAACAGGCGGCGGTAATCTCGCGCGCGTCTGCCGCCGCGATGCCGCCCAGAGTCCGGCGAACGCGCGGAATCGAGGAGGAAGTCATACTAAAATCGGTCGCGCCGAGACCGAGCAGGACGACCGTGTAGACGGGCGTTGCCGCCATCTCTCCGCAGACGCTCACGGGAATGCCAGCCGCACGCCCCGCTTCGAGCGTGCGCGCGATTGATTGCAGCACCGCCGGATGCAGAGAGCGAAACCAATCAGCCACCTCTTCATTGCCACGGTCAACAGCCAGCAGGTATTGCACCAAATCATTCGTGCCGAGACTAAAAAAGTCCACCTCGCGCGCAATCTTATCGGCTGTGAAAACCGCCGACGGCACTTCTATCATCGCCCCGATTCCGGCAGCCCCTATCTCGTGCCCCTCGCTTTGGAGCCGCCCCCGCTCTTCGTCAATAATCGCCCGTGCGCGCCTGACATCTGAGACGTCCGAAATCATCGGCAAGACAATATCCAAAGGCCCATGCGCGGCGGCGCGCAGGATGGCGCGCACCTGTGTGCGCAAGACTTCTTCACGGCTGAGGCTGAAGCGAATCGCACGCAGGCCCAAAGCAGGATTGCGCTCCGTCTCGGCGGGCGCTCCCGTCATCTTGTCGCCGCCCAAATCGAAGAGCCGGATGGTCGCGCCGTCCTGTCCGGCCAGCTTCGCAACCTCCACATAAGCTTGCCTCTGTTCCTCTTCATTCGGCATCGCGCCGCGATGCGACAGCAAAAACTCGGAGCGATAGAGGCCGATGCCGCGCGCCCCGAAGCGTCTGACGCCCTCATACTCGGCTGGCAATTCGACGTTGGCCCGCAGGATAATCTCGACGCCGTCAGTTGTCTTCAGCGGCCCGCGTTCCTCTTCGGTCGCGTTTGTTTTGGAGATGGAAGCGCTGGCCGTGGCCTCACTGTAGCGTTTGATGGTGGCGCGCAGAGGATGCAAGACGACTTCGCCCTTGATGGCATCGATGATGATTTCGTCGCCCGTTCGCGCGCGACGATGCAGGTCGCGCAAGCCAACGACGGCTGGAATGCCTAAGCCGCGCGCGATGATGGCCGTGTGAGAGGTCCAGCCTCCGGCATCGGTCGCAATCGCGCGCGCGTGGTCGAAGTCAAGTTCCGCGACCGTCGAGGGCAGTAAATCTTCCGCGACGATGATGGCATCCTCCGTCAGTTGACGATAATCCGGCTGCTCGCCGCTCAAAGCGACGAGGATACGCTGCGTGACATCCTCAATATCGGAGCCGCGCTCGCGCAAATAATCGTCTTTGATTTCGGAATAGATGGCGAGCAGGCGGTCGGCCGCGACCTTCACGGCCCACTCGGCATTCGCACGCTCGGTGCGAATGTAGCTTTCAATATCGTCTAGTAGTTTGCGGTCTTCGAGCATCAGGAGGTGCGCGTCGAAGATGTAGGCGTGTTCGGCACCAAGCTCTTTTTCCGCGCGCTTTTTGATGGCGAGAAGTTGCCGGCGCGCCAGGCGCACGGCGGCGCGCAAGCGGCGCGCCTCGCGCTCAACA
>CAZEZJ010000206.1:0-8779 GCA_964516695.1 uncultured Blastocatellaceae bacterium | reverse complement strand
CAAGGGCGCGCAAGTTGTGTTATTCTCCGCCGCACAGCGAACGCGAAATTCTGTCAGCCTAGTTCGACCTCCAGCAAGGGGGTTTTTTACCTATCACAAAGGAGCAGACAAAATGGCTAAACGGGGGAATAAAGAGAAGAGAGATGAACAAATGTCTGGCGGGGGAGGCCGCGATGACATGATGAATGATACGGGCGGCGCAGGAGACTCCGGCGCGGACTTTGATGATACTGAGGGCAGCGCAACCGGGGGCGGCGGCAGCGTTGGCAGCGGCGCGCACGGCGGAGCGGCCATCGGGCGCACAACCGGAATGGGCGCGAGCCTCGCAGCCGATAATGACGAGGACGATGGCGGCTCCTCCGGCGGCTATCCCAGCGGCGGAGACGATGACGACGACGATGCCGCTGGCGGCGGGAAAGCGGAAGACACCACGACCACAACCACCACCACGACGACCGGCGACGACGAAGATTCAGGTGATGAAGGCGACGCCGGCGGCGCGACTGGCGGCGGCAGCGGCGGTGGAGGCGGAGCCGGGCAGGGCGGCGGTCAGGGCGGTGGCAAAGGCGGCAGCAAAGGCGGCAGTAAAGCTGGCGGCGGCGGTCGCGGCGGAGCTGGCAAGGGCGGCGGCGCGGGCAGCAACGTCACGGGCGTCTCCAAAGGCACAGCCGGAAAGAACAAACCGGCGAAGGGTGGGCCGCAAACGGGTGCGAAAGCTGGCGTGAAAGGTAATGCCAGAACGGGCGGCAATGCCGGTGGCGGGCGTGGCAGCGCTGGCGGCGGCGGAAAAGCCAAAGCCTCCAAGTCAGGTGCCAAGGGCAGCACTAAGGGCGGTGCCGGAAAAGGCGGAAGCGCTGGCGGCACGGGCGGACGCGGCGGCGCGACGCATCCCGTCGGCGGCCCGAAGGGCGGCGGCTCTAAAGGCGGTTCTAAGAGCGGCGGCGCAAAAGGCGGCGGCGCAAAAGGTGGTGGAGGCAGCAAGGGCGGCTCGAAGGGTGGAGCTGGTAAAGGCGGCGGCTACAGCGCGGGCGGCACTAAGAAGGGCGGCGCTGGCGGCGCGAAGAACAAGGGCGGCGGCACGCGCGGCGGACAGGGCGGCGGCGGTCGCGGCGCAAACAAGAAAGGCGCGGGCGGCTCGACCAAAGGCGGAGCGAATAAAGTCGGCGCGCAAAAACGCGGCGGCGGTATCGGCGGCGGAAAAGGGGGCGCTAAGAAGGGCGGCGGCAAGGGCGGCGCAGGCGGCTCTAAAGGCGGCGGTGGAGGAGGCGGCGCGAAGGGCGGCAGCAAGAAAGGCGGTGGCGGTGCCGCGAGCCGTAAAGGCGGCGGCGGTTCCAAAGGCGGAGGCTCAAAGAAAGGACGCGGCGGGGCTAATAAGGGTTTGACGACGACCGTCGCAGAAGTGGTGGGCAGAAGCGCAGCCGTCGTGACTAACGTGCTGAGCAGCCTGACCGGAGGAACTAAAAAGTCTAAGAAGCGCACACGCTAAAGTGCTGCAATAGTTCAACGGCACGCGCGGGCCGCTTTCTTAGGGGGTGCTCGGGCACAGAAGAAGAAAGCGGCCCGCTCTCGTTAGGGCGCTTCAACTGTGCGGCGAGAGCGAAGCCTCTTGAGGGCTTAAGCTGAACAATCTGGCTGCTTTCGCCGTATGTTTTTTTAGTCGCTGATGATTCGGGAGCGCAAGGCAATGTCACTCGAAAAGTTTATCGAAGAGCAAATCAGCAAAGCGATGGCCGAGGGCGAATTCGACGACCTGCCAGGCAAGGGCCGTCCGCTCGATTTGAGCGCCTATTTTCAGACGCCCGAGAATCTGCGGCTCTGCTACTCCATCCTGAAGAACGGCAATTTCACGCCGCCCGAAGTCGAACTGCTCAAAGAGATTGAGAGCCTCCGCACGCAACTCGAAGCAACCTCCGATGACGAGCGACGCCGGCAACTCAAAAAAATCATTGCCGACAAAACTCTGGCCGCCAAGATGCTCATCGAACAGCATCAACGAGCGAAGTAGTAAAACTCTCTCACAACAAAAACTTCACCCCGCTTATCCACCTAGACATTTCCCCTTCCGTCTTATTTGTGACTTCAAACACGGTCCGCTCGCTCAAGACCTGTGACAGTTAAAGAAGTGACACACGATTGATGGCCGTGCTGCGCGGCTCGCTTCTATGCTTCGCCTGCAACTAGCGGTGGCCGGTGGTAGCTGCCGCCAGCGTGCGCTAATGCCGAATCGAATTTGAGGAGAAGTGTCATGTTCAATCGTTCAACGCTCGAAGCGGAATATGCTGCTCAGTGTGAAGCGTTCGCACAAAGCAGCGCCTTCCAAGCGCTCGAAGAGGGGCGGGCCAGTCGTCCGGCTTACGACCAATTCATCGCGGGCGTCTGCCGCACGCATTTGCACAGTCCGCAAATTCTGGCCTTCCTGTATTCGGTCGCGCCGCCCGCGATAGCCGGCACCATCAAGCACAACATGCTGGAAGAACTCGGACTAGACTCTGCCGGCATCTCGCACCCCGCGCTGCTGCTGCGATTAATCGAGCAGGCGGGTTTCACACGCAAAGCGCGCCGCGAACTGGAAGCACAGGCACAGGAAAATTTGCGGCGGATGTGCACCGACCCGATTCTCTTCGGGACGTTTAAGGAGGTGGGCCTCACGGTGTTATTGGAAGTGACCTGCTTTGAATGGATGCTGGCGCGCCTCGCCACACGCATCGCGCGCTTTCTACACACGCATCGCCAACTCTCAACGCAAAGCCTCCAATGGTTTACACACCACTCGGAAGTTGACCTCCGGCACGCCGAAGAGGGCTTGGATTCAGTCGTCGAATATTTAAGCGCTTACGAGTTTGACGAGGGCCATGCGGCCTCGATTCTCGAAATCACGTTTCGCGAAAATCCATTTCTTAAACGCTACTTGGGCCAGAGCGTGCTGGCTGAAGCCGAGATGCGCGACGCGGCTTGAAAAGACGCGCGCGTTGAAAATTGAGATTTTTAATTTTGACGAGATTCGGAATTTCAAGCCGCGAGCTTTGAAATCCAAACGCGATGAGAATCACTGAAGCCACCATCTACGGCCTGCGCATTCCCTTCGTCGAGTCGTTCAATCACAGCACGCAGGCCCGCCGCTGCTCGGATTCCATCGTCGTGAGGCTGGTGTCGGAAGACGGCGCCATCGGCTACGGCGAGGGAGTGGCGCGCTCCTACGTGACGGGCGAAACCGTCGAGACCAGCCTCGCTCAGATTACGAATTGCTTGCTGCCCGCCGTCTTGGGCCAAGATTTCGCGGAGCTTGTGCCTGGCCCAGACCCGCTCGCCACGCTCGCTCCGGTTGATGAAGCGCTGCCCGAAGAGACGGCCAGCGGCGGCGTCATCGCATGGCACGCTGCGCGCTGCGCTGTCGAGACCGCCCTGATTGATTGCCTGTTGCAACGCCGGAAAATTTCCCTCGCGCAAGTGCTGCCGCCAGCGCGCTCAATCGTTACCTATAGCGGCGTTATCACCGCGGGTTCAATAGAGAAGGCCGTTCAGCACGCAAAGTTTTTCAAGCTCCTGGATATTCGCCAACTGAAAATCAAAATCGGCGCAGAGGGAACGCGCGAACGTGTGATGGCCGTTCGCGCGACAATGGGCGCGGAAGCTTCTCTGCGGCTCGACGCCAACGGCGCTTACGATGTGCCGCAGGCCATTCGTCTCCTTTCAGAACTTTCAGACTTCAATATTGCGACGGTCGAACAGCCCATCGCGCGCGGCAGTCTGAACAATCTGGTCGAAGTTAAAAACCACTCTCCCGTTCCCCTCATGGTTGACGAATCGCTGGTCACGCTCGCGGACGCTCGCGCGCTCATCGAAGCCCGCGCGTGCGACTACTTCAATCTGCGTCTCTCGAAGTGTGGCGGCATCACGCGCACGCTCCGGCTGGCACACATGGCCGGGCGCGCCGGATTGAAAATGCAACTCGGCAGCCACGTTGGCGAGACCGCCATTCTTTCTGCGGCGGGCAGACACGTCGCCGCGCATCTCCGAAATCTAGCCTTCGTCGAAGGCTCCTACGGCCAACTCCTGCTCACCGAAGACGTGGGCCAAGACAGCATCAGCTTCGGCCACGGCGGACGCGCCCCCATTTTGCGCGGGCCGGGCCTTGGCCTCCGCATCCGCGAAGACGTTTTGTGCAAATACGCCCACACCGTCATTTATCAACGAGAGGATTAAAAGCCCATGTCGCTGCTTCTGAAAACTGCGATTCGATTGCATGGCAGACGCGCCAGCCTTCTTCTCGATAAAGAGACACAAGCGCCTCAATACGTTCAGCAGCAGTTTCTTCTGCGAACGTTGCGCCGCAATGCCGAGACGCTTTTTGGCCGTCTTCACGGCTTCGCTGAGATAAGAACTGCGGCGGAATACAGGCGGCGCGTGCCCGTGCGCGACTACGAAGATTTGCGCCCCTTCGTCAATCGCATCATGGCGGGTGAGCGGCGGGTCTTGACTAGCGAGCAGCCCGTTCTGCTGACGATGACGAGCGGCACAACCGGCGAGCAGAAATTCATTCCCGTTACCCACGAATCACAACAAACGGAAGCGAGCTTGATGCGGCAATGGCTTTACCGCGCGCTTCTGGACCACCCGGCATATATGAACGGGCGAAGCGTCGCCATCGTCAGCCGCGCCGTCGAAGGTCACACCTCCTCGGGCCTCCCTTATGGCAGCGCTTCGGGCCTGACCTATAGGAATGTGCCGCGCGTCATTCGCCGCACGCAAGCTGTTCCTTACGCGGTCTCGGAGATTGAAGACTACGACCAGCGATATTTCCTCAGCGCCCGCTTCGCCCTCGCCGCCGATGTCTCTTTCCTCATCACACCGAATCCAAGCACGCTTTTGCGTCTCGCTAGCGTGATGCGCGAGCGCAGCGAAGAACTACTGCGCGCCATTCACGACGGCACGCTCGGCCTGACGCCGGCTGCACGCCGCAAAGACCTCTGCGCTCAACTGTCAAACGCCTTGCGGCCTGACCCGGCGCGTGCGCGCCAGCTTGCGCGCGTTATCTCAGAGAGAGGGTCATTGCGGCCCGTTGATTGTTGGCCCAAACTGAAACTCATAGGCTGTTGGATTGGCGGCAGCGTCGGCACTCAAGCACGCAAGTTAGCCGATGGTTACGGCCACGCGCCACTGCGCGACCTCGGCTACATCGCCAGCGAAGGCCGTTTCACAGTGCCCGCAGCCGACCATACGCCCTCCGGCATCCTCGCGCTCGGCAGCAACTTTTACGAGTTTATCCCCGAGCAGGAAGCGGACAGCACGCACCCCACAATTCTCTTGAGCCATGAACTTGAAGCGGGTTGTCGGTACAGCATTCTGCTGACGACGCACGGCGGGCTGTATCGTTACAGGATTCAAGACATCGTTGAGGTCACAGGGTTTTACAACCGCGCCCCGCTCATCAGCTTCGTCCGCAAGGAAGGCGAGATGACCAGCATCACTGGCGAGAAGCTACACGTCAATCACCTGATTCTGGCGATGGACGAAGTTAGGCGGCGCTCCTCTCTTGACATCGAGCAGTTTCGCGCCGCGCCCGATGTTGCCGGAAATTGTTATCACATCTATCTGGAACTCAAAGGCCACATCTCTCCCGCCGTCCTCAAGAATGAAGTGCTCGGGCTGATTGATGGCGCTCTCGCCAATGTCAATGTCGAGTACGCGCAGAAGCGCGCCTCAAAGCGGCTCAGCGCGCCGCGCCTGCACCTGATGCGTGCGGGCTGGGCCAGCGAAATTTCTCGACGTCAGATTATCGCGGGCAAGCGCGACACGCAGTATAAGTGGGCGTTGCTTTGCTCAGAGCGGCGTTCGGAAGATGCGCCCTTCATCCTGACGACGATTGAAGCGATTGATGAGGGCGCGCGTGCCGCCAGCTTTTCGGAGGCGGCTTGAGATACAGGCAAACTTAGACACAGGACGAGTTTTGTCGCACATGATGCTTGGGCATACAGCTCAATCCAGGCGAAGACGATTGGCGCTTGTGCTCTGGGCGCTGCTCTTTCTCTTTACCTTGCGCGTTGTCGGGCAATTGCTGGTCGCGCTCGGTTGGGGCGGATTTTTGCCGCCGATGGAAGCGTGGCAGTCCGGCTTGATTTCATACCGTTGGCTGCTCTTGAGCCAACTCGTCGTCATTATTCTCTACGGCAAAGTTTGTCTTGACCTCAAGCGCGGCGCGGGCTTGTTCTCGCGGGCGCGGCGGCGTTTTGGCGGCTGGCTGCTCGTCTTCGGCGCGCTTTATTTCGCTTCGATGGTTGCGCGCTACGTCGTGACGATGTGGCTCTACCCTGAGCGGCGCTGGACGGGCGGCCTGCTCCCCGTCGTCTTTCATCTCGTTCTCGCCGCCTTTATTTTGCTGGCCGGTCGCTATTATTATGTGCGCTCGCCGGAAGCGGAGGCTGTGCAGAGTTCGGTCGAGGACGAGAGCGAGGGATGTCGATTAACGAGTACCAGTTCGTTGACCGCTGGCGGGTGGAGGGAACTGTCCTAGAAGTCTCGGACATCATCGAAAACGGTGTTGACTTACCGCGCTGGTGGCCTTCGGTGTATCTCGAAGTGGAAGAGTTAGAACGCGGCGGCGCGGGCGGCCTCGGCAAACTCATTACCTTGCGCGCCAGAGGCTTTCTGCCCTACACCTTGCGCATCAACTTTCTGACAATTGAAACGCGCTCGCCCCACGGCTTCACCTTGCGTGCGACGGGCGACCTCGAAGGCACAGGCGTCTGGACGTTTGAGCAGGACGGCCCCTTTGTCAACATCACCTACGACTGGCGGATTCAGGCCAACAAGCGCGTCATCCGCACCTTCTCGTTTCTCCTAAAACCCATCTTCGCCGCCAATCACCGCTGGACGATGCGGCGCGGCGAACAAAGCCTCAAACTCGAACTCGCACGCCGTCGCGCCCGCACGCCCGAAGAAGCCGCCCGCGTGCCAGCGCCGCCCGGCCCAAGCTTTCCACGCAATCTGGGACGACGAAAACGGAAGCCGAGTTAAAAACTTCCTCGTTGACGAGAATGTTAAGCTTAAGATGTTTGGACAAACGACGGTTTGAACGCCGGACGGGCGCGTGCTTTCATTCTCCGGCCAGCCTGTTAGTGCTACTCTTACACTCGAACCTAAGTTTGTTCATACGAAGTTAACAACATTGTCAGGCGATTTATCGTTTAAGTAGATATGAATAAACAAAAATGGCCGGAAGTTGTTGATGTCAACGGAGGAGGCTCTATGCCGAAAGGTAAGTATTTCGCCGGAGTGGTGGTGCTGATTCTCATCGGTCTCGTCGTCGCGGGCGGGGTGACGTTTTCTAATATCAAGTATGCGCAGGAGGGAACGGTGCAGGTCGTAACGAAGTGGGGCGCGATTGAGCGCATCTACACGCCGTCGGACGGATGGTTTACGACGATTGCGCCCGGGCGCAAGAGCTACGAGGTCAACATCAAATCCTTTACGGAGAGCGCGCAGGTGCGCGTCACCAGCAAGGACAACGCGGCCTTGCAGGTCGAGATTGCGTTGACGGCGTACACAGACCCAACGAAGATTACAGAGTACGTGCGCAAGTACGGATTCTTGGAAGAGGAAAGACACCGCCGTCGCAACGAGATTCTGAAAGGCATCGTGCAAACGGAAGCGCGCAACGCTTTCGCGGATTACGGAGCCTACGAGATTTATGCTAATCAGGAATTGATACAAAAACGCATCCTTGAATCCCTGCGCCCGCAACTCGGCAATCAACTACTGCTCATCACCGAATCCGTGCAAATCGGCAACCCTGACTTTCTCGATGACAGGGTTGAAGCGGCGGCTTCGGGCGTCGTCGCCAACGAAAAGCAGAAGCAGGCCGAGGAAGCCAGACTCGAAGCCGCGAAGGTCGCCGCGCAAACCAAGCAAATCGAAGCGCAGACTTTCGCCAACCCCGCGCTGCTGGAAATCAAAAAACTCGAATTGCAGCTTGAAATCGAACGCGCCCGCGCCGATGGCATCAAGAATCATCAAGGCGCGCTGACTATCATGTACGGGCAACCGGGCGTGCAGTTGCAAGTGCCGGCGGGGAGGTAAAAGGAAAAAGGTAAAAGGTAAAAGGGAAGACGAGAGCCATGCTCTTTGTCTTCCCTTTTTCCTTTCGTCATTCTCTAACTTTTACCTTTTACCTTCTTCGTTATTTCTTTTCGGCTGAGGTGCCCTTGCTGAGCAGTCCGGCGACGCGGTCAAGGTTTGTCTGGTAAATGTTCAGGTTGGGGTCTGAGTTTTCTTTGCCGAGCGCGACGGCCTTTTCGTAGAGCGGGCGCGCGAGGTCGAGCTTGTTGCTGCGCTCGTAGGCTTCAGCGAGGCTGTCATAGACGTTGGCCGATTGCGGATAGCGTTCGACGTTCGACTTGAAGGCGGCGATGGCGTCGTCCATTCGCCCTGCGCCCATCAGTTGATAGCCGACCAGATTAACGAGCGGCTCAGGGGGATTGAGCGTGAAGCCCAATCGCTCTGAAAGCTTGCGGTAGTGGTCTTCGACGGCTTTGAAGTCGCCGATGATAGCGCCCGTGTTGGGGTCGCGCGGATACTGCCAGCCGTCGAACGCCTTACGCAGGCCGGCATAATGGCTGCGCAGCACGACCGAGCCGTGGTCTTCGTCAGACATCTGCACGGCTTCCCACGCGAAGCCTTTGGTCTGCTGTTTGGCGAGCACATCCTTGAAGAGGTTGAAGGCGTCACCGATGTCGCCCGGCTCGTTGCCGAGCGTGACGTAGAGCGTGCGGTTGTAGTCCTT
>CAZEZJ010000205.1:0-8784 GCA_964516695.1 uncultured Blastocatellaceae bacterium | reverse complement strand
CGCTGCCAAGACTTTTGCCATCGTCGCATCAACGCATCAAACTGAAACTGGGCCGAGCGCTGGAAGTTGAAGCTTCTTAACTGAACAGCTTAGGCAGTAATAGAGAGGGATGCAAGCGATTGACGGCGCGGCATTGACATTCAATCTACGCGCTAATATCTTCACTCGCGACCGGGGAAGTTAATTCGATTCTTTCCAGTGTCATTATGAGAGGCGGCACAGCGCAGGAATCGAAGATGACGAAATTCGTACCGGAAATATTTTGTCGCTCGACGCTCTCGAAGAAGAAAATTATGACTAAAAAACTCGTCCTGTGTTGCGTCCTCATGTTGGTGGCCGGATTAGCCGTCGCACAGGAGCAAGACGCTCCGCCCATCAGAAACTTCATGCGCGTTAACGAGCACTTCTGCACGGGCGCGCAGCCCAAGGTTGAGCATCTGGCACGGCTGAAGGCCGACGGCATTAAAGCCATCATTAATCTGCGCCCGCCGAGCGAGCATCGTGCCGCAGAAGAAGCAGCGGCGGCCAAGCAGTTGGGCCTGCGCTACTTCAACATCCCTGTCGTCTTCGCAAACCCGAAAGACGAGCAGGTGGACGAGTTCTTGAAGATTACCGATGACCCACAGAATCGCCCGGCCTTTATCCATTGCGCCGGAGCGATACGTGTGGGCGCGTTTTGGATGATTCGACGCGTGCTGCGCGACAATTGGACGGTCGAACGCGCGGAAGAGGAGGCCAAGAAGATAGGCTTGCGCGAGAGTCCGCACTTAAACGAATTCGCACGTCAATACATCGAGCGACACCGCCGCAAATAATCCTTATCAGCAATCGAATCAGCCGCCGCCGGAAGCGCGCGATAACAAAAGTTTTTTCTTGACGCAGTCTTTGCAGAGGTCTATGATGCGTCAACTTTTTGGTTGAAACAGCAGCTTTTTCGTCCGTTCTGTGACTTACAACGAGTGCCAGCCTTACGCTCAAGATTTCTCTCAACTTAAAGGACAAGCTAATGCAGCCCTCCCTTTGCCGTCCCTTCAACCTGCAAGAAAGCTATTCGCTTTTCCGAATAGCTGTGAGCGCAGCCTGTGCAGCTTTTCTTTCGCAGTAGTTTCTGTGTGTCTTTAAAAATTATTGACCCCATCGCCATTTGACGTTGACGACGGGGCCGCGAGAAATCACAACCTCTGCCGCTCATAGCGCACACGATGCATTTGCGGGCAACTCGCATCAGAGCGTGAAACGGCGGTGGTCATTCAATTCCTGAGGACTCCCACGATGCTTCAGCGCCGCTTCGTCTCCACCCCACGCTTGCGTTTGCTTTCCCTGCTCTTGTGCTACTCGCTGCTCTCGCCGCAACTGATGATTTTTCTCGTCAGCGATAGCGCGGCAGCGCCAACCAACAACGCCCTGCGCCCTGCGCGCCAGCGCCCGCCAAGCAAGCCGCAGGGGCAGCATCGCCCGGGCGAACTGCTGGTGCGCTTTCGTCAAGAGACGCCCGACAAAGAGATTAATGCTGTGGTCTCGTCTGTCGGGGTCCGCCGTGGGGGCCGCTTGCGCGGCGAATCGGGGATTGAAAGGCTCAAGCTCAGCGCCGCGCAAAATTTGGAGGCCATCATCGAGAGTTTGCGGCTGAGTCCTGTGGTCGAGTTTGCAGAGCCTAACTTTCTGATTACCGCCGACGAGGCCGCGCCCAACGACCCACGCTTCGATGAGCAGTGGGCGCTCCACAACAACGGGGCCACGGGCGGGCAATATGGTGCGGACATCGCCGCCGCTCAAGCATGGAAAGCCACGGTTGGTTCACCCTCGACCATTATCGCGTTGATTGATAGCGGTGTTGATTTCAACCATGCGGACCTGCGCAGCAACCGCTGGATTAATCGTGCCGAGAGGTCGAATTATCAGGACGACGAACAAAACGGCTTTGTCGATGACCTGTACGGCTGGGACTGGGTGGCCAACAACGGCGACAGCAGGGATGAGCAGGGCCACGGCACGGCGGTCGCGGGCATCATCGCCGCCGAAGGCAACAATGGGATAGGCATCTCCGGCGTGATGTGGAGAGCCAGCCTGATGAGCCTGCGTGTGCTCGACCGCGAGGGCACGGGCGACATCGCGCAGGCAGTCGAAGCGATTGATTATGCGACGGCGCACGGCGCGCAGGTCATCAATTGCTCTTGGGGCACGGAGAGCGAGTCTGCCGCTCTCTTGGAAGCGCTCCGGCGGGCCGCCAAGCGCGGCGTCCTCGTCGTCTGCTCGGCGGGCAACAATGGGCAGAGTCTCGATAAAGCGCCGCGCTATCCGGCGTCTTATGAGTTAGACAATATCATCGCGGTCGCTGCCACGGATGAGGCTGACAAACCCGCTTCATGGTCTAACTGGGGAGCGCAACGCGTCGCCGTGGCCGCCCCCGGCGTCAACGTGCTGTCCACGAAGATGGGCGGCGACTATCAAACAATCAACGGCTCCTCCGCCGCCGCTCCCTTCGTCAGTGGCGTGGCCGGACTCATCCGCACGCTGCGTCCGTGGCTCACCGCCGAGCGCACCAGAGAACTCATCATGCAGGGCGCAAGGCCCGTGCCCGCTCTTTCCGGTAAGGTTTCATCCAATGGCATCGTCAGCGCGCCGGGCGCGCTCGAAGGGCTGCGCGTGTTGCTGCCAAGCGAAGGTTTGCAAAGCAGCGAAGAACTGAACGGCGGCGATAATCCGGGCAGTTCGCCACATGCCAACGCCAACGGCCTTGGCGGCACTATTGAAGGCTTAACGAACGAGCGTCGTTTGGGGCCGCGCCCCAAGCCGGGAGCGGAGGTTACGGCTCTGCCAAACCTCGATGCCGCGCGCCGCGAGCAGCCCGTTGTCCCGCGCGCCGCCCCGCCCATTCCCTCCACCAAGCGCTCGCCGCGCAATCCGCTCCCGCTGCCGCCTGGCCTGAAAACAGATGCCCCGCGGTCTTCTCCGCCATCCGGTTTTTCCGAGAACAACGCGCCCAATCAAGCGCCGCTCAATCTGCTAGCCATCAACTTTGACATTCCAAACGCCGCGACGCTCTTAAGCAGCGGGCAAAAGAGCGTCTCCGACTCGCCCTTTAGTCTCTTCAGCGCCCGGCCAGCTCCAAGCAGCGTCAGGCCAGCCGCTTTTGCGCCCCAATCTTCGACCAACTCGCTCTCCGTTAACGGCACTAACTACGCCCAAGTGCCCAACAGCGCGAGCCTCAACATCACAGGGGCGGTGACCGTCGAAGCATGGTTTAAGACCAACGTTAATACTGCGACGCAGAGCATCGTCGCGCGCTTCGGTGACCCGCCGAATAACGACGGCGGTTATCTTATCTATCTGACCAATACGGGAAAGCTTCTCTTCGCGACGCTCAGAAACGGCGGCGACAGCGACGGCATTATCGGCAGCACCACCGTCAGCACAGGCGTCTGGCATCACGTCGCCGGAGTCTTCGACGGCACGCAACTGCGCGTCTATCTAGACGGGACGCTCGACGGCTCGAAGAGTTCGACTTTTGCGCCCGTCACGGGCACGCAGTTTCTACGCATCGGCGCGGCGGGCACCGCTGCCAGCGGAGTCTATACGTTCTTCAACGGGCTGGTTGACGAAGTGCGTGTATCAACGGGCGCGCTCTATACGGCTGATTTTTCGCCGTCTGCTCAACTATCCGCGACCTCCGGCACGCAAGGCTTGTGGAAGTTTGACGGGCAGACCGTTAATGATAGCTCCGGCAACGGCAACCACGGCGCGCTCTATAATAGCGCCGCCTATTCGACCATTGTGCCCGAACAGATGTGGACTAACGTTGTCGGCGTTAGGCCCGGTGGCCACAGTTTGACCAAGCCGGGCAGCGATGCCTGGGACGCCGGAGCAGTCTCCGTCAAGAGCATCGCTTATGGTGAAGGTTCGGTCGAGTTTACGGCCACCGAGACGAACACTTATCGAATGTGCGGCCTCGGCAATGGTGATAGCAGCCAAAGCTATCCTGACATCGAATTCGCCATCTACCTACGCAATGATGGCCTCGTCCAAATCTACGAGCAGGGAGCGCCGGTTGGCACCTACGGCTCATATCAGACCGGCGACCGCTTCCGCGTCTCGGTCGCCAACGGTGTCGTCAAGTATTGGCGCAACGGAGCCTTGTTCGCGACCAGCACGACGACCGCCACCTACCCGCTGCTGGCCGACACGGCCCTGTACAGCACCGGAGCGCGGCTCAAAGATGTCGTTCTTACGCTCCCGGCTAACCAACAGCCAAACGCGAACGCCGGCGGGCCTTACTCAGCCACGACCGCGACGCCCGTGCAATTTAACGGCAGCGCCTCCAGCGACCCTGACGGAACCATCTCCAATTATGCTTGGAACTTTGGCGATGGCTCGACCGCCTCCGGCGTCTCGCCCACACATGCCTACGCCACGGCCGGAAACTACACTGCGACGCTGACCGTCACAGACAATCTAGGAGCGACCCATAGCGCGACAGCGGCAGTGGCCATCGGCAACAGCCCCCCAATCGCCAATGCGGGCGGTTCCTACACCGGCGAGACCAACGTCGCCATTTCATTGAACGGCAGCAATTCGTCAGACTCGGACGGAACCATCACCAGCTACTCATGGAACTTTGGCGACGGCACAACGGGCACAGGCGTTGCCCCATCGCATGTCTATTCTTCTCCCAACATCTATTCGGCGTCTCTCACAGTGACCGACAACAACGGCGGACAGCATACCGCGAGCGCTTTGGTTACAGTCTCAACGACAAAAATCGACCAGTTCGTGCGAGACTTTCATCAACTGACCCTCGCGCGCCAGCCCGATGCTTCAGAGCAAGCATACTGGAACGACCTGCTGCGCAGCGCCCATGCGCAGGGACAAGACTCGCTTGTGCTGGCGGCGCAGGAATTGGGCCGCACGCTTTTCGAGTCAACGATGTATGCCGAACGAAACAGGTCTAACCAGGAATACGTCTATGACCTTTATCGCGCCTATCTACAGCGCGGGCCGGAGCCGGCGGGATGGGACTATTGGACCAGCGCCGTGGCCTCGCAGGGACGCGAGAGCGTGCGCAACGGTTTCGCCTATAGCAGCGAATTTGGGACGGTCGTGAGCCGTCTCGTGCCCAACGGCACGGCGGGCAGCAACCCGCAGAGTTTGCTGACGGCGCGCGTCGAGCCATTTAACAACGTCGGGCAAGCGGGCGTTGACCCCATCTCGCGCAACTTCAGTTGGAGTCTCCCGCTCGTTAATCTGCCTGGCCGCGCGGGTCTCGACCTCTCTCTTTCGCTCGCTTACAACTCGCTGGTCTGGACCAAGTCAGGCCCCTACGTTTACTTTGATGAAGACGGCGGCTCTCCTTCTCCGGGCTTTCGGCTCGGCTTCCCTGTCGTTCAAGGCCGCCTCTTCAACGCAGCGACGAGCCAAGACGCTTACCTGCTGATTTCACCTTCGGGCAGCCGCACGGAGTTGCGGCAAGTAGGCTCTTCAAATGTCTACGAGTCTGCGGATTCCTCCAACCTTCAACTAATCGCCAACGCCGACAACACGTTGACCGTCCGCGCCACTGACGGCACGCAACTGACTTACGAGCGCTATAATCTCGATTATCGCTGCACGCGCATCAAGGACGTTAACGGCAACTTCCTGAGCATCAGCTATAACGTGTATGGGCAAATCACGACGATGACGGACACGCTGGCCCGAGTGTTAACCGTCAACTACGACACCAATCAAAATCCGTCTTCCATCACTCAAACGTGGAACGGGCAAACGCACGTTTGGGCCAGCTTCGGCTACGACACGAAGACCATCCAGACGAGCTTTGCGGGCGTCTCGGTCGTCGGCATCAAAAATGGCGCGAGCATCCCCATGCTCACGCAGGTCAGCATTGACGACGGCAACCGCTACAACTTCGACTATTCTACGTGGGGGCAAGTCTCTCAAATCACACACTCCGCAGCCGATAATCACCAACTCTCATACACTTCCTACGCGATGGATGCCGGAGCGCAATCGGACTGCCCGCGCGTGGCTCAAAAATCGACCTGGGCCGAGAATTGGAATCTCGTCAATGGCGTCGCCACAGCCGTCGCGACCGCCTACGCAATTCCCATCTCTACGACGTGGGCGATGCCGAATGACAACACGCAGCAATCCGGCACGATGAGCCAGATAACGCTGCCCGACGGCACGAGCCATAAGCTGTTCTATCATTCGTCGGGTTGGGACCGCGGCCTGCCGATGCTGGCCGAGACGTGGTTCGCGGGCACGCGACAACGTTGGTCAACAACCAACTGGACGCAGGATAACACCGCGCTTTCTTATCCACTCAACCCACGCCCGATTGAGAGCAACGTCGGTGACCAGAACGGCAATCGCCAGCGCACGACCGTGACCTACACCCTCTTCGGTCTGCCAAGCGACGTCTCAGAGTATGCGGCCGATGCGACGACCCTGCTGCGGCGCACACACACCGACTACAATTTAGAGGCCGCTTACATCAACCAGCGCATCATCGGCCTGCCGAGCGCCAGTTTTCTCTATGACGGAACCGGAAATCTGTACTCGAAAGTGGATTATCAATACGATCAGGGCGGCGAGTTTCTGGTCAATCAGGGCACACCCGTTCAACACGATGGCGGAACATACAGCGTGCGCGGACTGACGACCACCGTGCGCCGCTGGGATGTCACCAGCGCAAACGATGCGACCAAGGCAGTCGTCTCCCGCATCGGCTACAACACGACAGGCTCTCCCATCTTCATGCGCGACCCGCTCGGCAGCAGCCAGCGGCAAGTGACCATCTCTTACACAGACTCTTTCTCCGACACCAACAATCCTCAGAACACGTTGGCTTACGTGACGCAGGTGACAGACCCCGGCGGCTATTCATCGTCGGCGCAGTATAACTACGAGTTCGGCGCGGTCACGCGCACGCAAGACCCCAAAGGCGCTGTGCAAAAGACCGCTTATGACAGCGCGCATCGCGTCCAACAAATCACCACCGAGTTTGGCAGCAATCAGGACTACAGCCACACACGCTTTGTCTACCCGCTCAGCCAGAATCGAATTCAGCGCTTTACCACCATCGAGGCGGGCGCGGGCGAAGCCTTCTCAATCCGTGTCTTTGACGGCGCGGGCCGCATCATCACGACGGCTGGCGACCATCCGAATAGCGCGGGCCTGTTTCGTGGGCAGAAGATGATTTATGACGAGTTGGGACGCGTAGAGATGCAATCACTTCAGGTGGAAGTCGATAGCAGTTGGACACCGGCGGGGCTGGATGCGGGCGACTGGAAATGGGTGAGCCAGCAATATGACTGGAATGGGCGCGTCATACTGACAACCGACACGGACAACAAGACGACCGAAACCAAGTATGAAGGATGTGGTTGTGCGGGCGGCGCAGTGGTCATCACCAGAGACCAGGTGGGCCGTCGCCGGAAGACTTATTCCGATTCGTTAGGGCGTGTCTGGAAGACGCAGGTGCTTCATGCTCAACCGAAGACCGAAGCCTTAAACGGAGAGGGCGATGTTTATTCGACGATTATCAACACCCTTGACGTGCGCGACCAAGCCACCAACATCAAACATTACCAGGGACTTGAGACCAGCGGCACATACCAGGAGGCGGCGCTTGAATACGACGGCCACGGACGCCTCTGGAAGCGGCATCTGCCCGAGCAGGATGCCGGAACAATGACGACGCTGACCTACAACGCCGACGACACGACCAACGTTATGACCGACGCGCGCGGTGCGACAACCACCTACAGCTATAACACACGGCGGCTCGTGTCCGGCATCACCTACGGCGCACCCGCAGGCGTCACGGGAACAGCGGCGGTCGCCTTCGACTATGACGCCGCCGGTAACCGGCTGTGGATGACGTACGGGCAAGATAGGGTTGACTACCAGTACGACACACTCTCAAGGCTGACGCAGGAGACGAGAGCCTTTAGCGAGTTGGGCGCGTCCTACACGCTGACCTACGAATATAATCCGGCTGGCGATTTGAAGAGCGTGGCCGACCCGTCTGACCCCGGCCGAAATGTCAGCTATGCGCGCGACCATACGGGAAGAGTCTCCGGCGTCAGCGGCGGCGGCTATGGCGGAGTCGCGCAATACGCCACGAGTATGCAATACCGTGCGTGGGGGCGGCTCAAGCACCTGACCTACGGTAATAATCTGAACCTTGATATCGACTACAATAATCGGCAGCAGGTTCAGCAGTACGAAGTCACCACCGCCTCCAACACTCGCATCATGGGTTGGCAATACGAGTATCACGGAGACGGAATGTTGCGTTATTCGCGCGACCTGCGCGACGACCGCCTGGATCGCGCCTACGTTTACAATGATATGGCGCGCCTCATCCAAAGCCTTTCGGGGTCGGAAGCGCGCGGCAACCCTGTGTTTCCCTACACAGGCCCATACAAGCAGACCTACGGGTTCGACGTGTGGGGCAATCTGACGAATCGTTCGATGCGCGTCAAGACGCCCTTCGGCCCCTCGACCAGTTCCTACGGCGACACCTATGTGAACAACCGCAATACGGGCGGCACTTCGCAGCCGTGGATTTACGACGCCGACGGGCGCGTCACCAACGACCGCACGCGGCAGTACGGCTATGACGCCGCCGGACGGATGACCTACAACTCCGAGCGCGCCATCACGCAGGTCTTCGACGGCGACGGGCGGCGCGTCAATAAAATAGAAAACTGCGCGACCATCTAGAACATGACATATGCGGCGCTGGGCGGTGAAGTCTATTACGAACTCGGAACACGGGGA
>CAZEZJ010000204.1:0-8829 GCA_964516695.1 uncultured Blastocatellaceae bacterium | reverse complement strand
AAAAAATTGTAGCTGCCGCCGCCGCGACTAAAAAGCTTCTGTAGTGAATTGTCGCTGGTGATGTCGGTGGTCGTGACCGTGCCGGATTGGTCGGAGCCGCCGCCGAGCGTGCTCTGCTGCGATTGAACCTGATTGTTAATCTGCGGGTTGAAGGTGAAAACGGGGTCGTAAACGCCTTGCAGGGAGCGAAGCGTCGTCTCCGCGAAACGCACGTCATTGCGTGCGACCTCGATGTCGTTGTTATTCTCAAGGGCGCGGCGGATGGCCTCGTTGAGAGTCAAGGTCAGCGTGTTGTCGCTGGTGACGCCGAGGCGCGTCAAATTCGGCAGCGCCGGAATCGGTCTCGGCTGCGCGGATGGAAAAACAGGCTCGCGCACGTCTTGACCAATGGTGAGGTCGTCGGTTGGCGTCGGCTGCGCAGTCGGAGACTGCGAGGGAAGCGCATCCGAAGTAGCCGGCTGAGCGCCGGGCGTCGTGGTCGTCGTTTGCGGCGCGACGCTTGTTCCGGGCGCGGCTTGCGGCGCAGGGCGCTGCGTGCCCGGGGGCGCTGTCGGGTCGGCGGTTGTCGGGCGCGCCTGCTCCGGGATAGGCTGGCGCTGCTCTGTGCCGGGCGGGCGCGTCGCATCTTGCTGCGACGGGCTGATGGGCGGCGCTGGCGCGGGCGTCGGCGCGGGAGTTTGCGCCAGCGCCTCGCTTGTTGAGAAACCGAAGATGACGAACGTGAGCGCGGCAATGAGCGCTACTCGACGAAGTGAGATAATCCGTATCAAAACCAAAAGCTCCTTGAATCAGACCGGCAAGATTAAAGAGAATTGAGCGGGCCGGTCGGAAAATATCCGAAAAACCGTACACTCTCAGACCACAGGTTACTACGTCAACCATCCACAGGCGGTTTCAAATAGATGGCCGAGAGATGAAAGCTTAATGCTCGTCAAATCTTTAGGTTCGCACGCGAAAGGCAACGTCGCAGAGCGAGTTTTTTCGTCTTCCGGCGGTCTGCCCTGGCTCGCTGACCTCTGGCCTTTGCTTGACAGTCTAGCAGAGGGCGCATTATCTTGCCTTTCTTTTATAGAAACGTGTTTTCCCGTAAAAAATTAACTGGGTGACTGTGCCGGACTGTAAAGCGCCGCCAGCGTCGAGTGTGTACGCTAGGGGTCACGTCGGCAGTCGCCTGCTCTCGAACCGCAAGACGGCAGGAGGCTACAACATATCATGGCAGTGAAAGTCGGCATTAACGGATTCGGACGCATCGGGCGCAACGTCTTACGCGCCAGCCTCGGTGATTCCGACATAGATTTTGTCGCCGTCAACGATTTGACGGACACGAAGACGCTCGCGCACTTGCTCAAGTACGATTCGGTGCTCGGCAATCTCGAACACGATATTTCAGCGACGGAAAACGGCATCAAGGTCAACAATGACGAGTTTCGCGTCTTCTCGGAAAAAGACCCGGCGGCGATTGATTGGGAATCGGTCGGCGCTGAAATCGTCATCGAGTCAACGGGCCGTTTCACCAACGCCGAAGATGCGAAGAAGCATCTGCGCGGCACAGTCAAGAAAGTGATTATCTCGGCTCCGGCCAAGAACGAAGATATTACCATCGTGCTTGGCGTCAACGAAGACAAGTATAACGCAGCCGAGCACCACGTTCTTTCCAACGCCTCTTGCACGACCAACTGCCTCGCGCCCGTCGCCAAAGTGATGCACGAAAAGTTTGGCATCCGCTCGGCGCAGATGACCACCATTCATTCTTACACCAACGACCAGCAGCTTCTCGATTTGCCGCACAAGGATTTACGCCGCGCGCGCGCCGCAGCGCTCTCGATGATTCCGACCTCCACGGGAGCGGCCAAGGCGGTCGCGCTCGTGCTGCCGGAATTGAAGGGCAAGTTTGACGGCATCAGCGTCAGAGTGCCGACGCCGAACGTCTCGCTGGTGGATGTCGTGATGGAGCTTGAAAAGGAAGCGACGACCGAAGAGGTCAACCAGGCGCTCAAAGATTCCGCCAACGAAGAACTGAGCGGCATCCTCGCCTTCTCCGAAGAGCCGCTCGTCTCCAACGACTTTCGCCGGAATCCAAACTCTTCAATCGTTGACGCCGAATATACCAAAGTCATCGGCGGCAACATGGTCAAGATTCTCTCCTGGTACGACAACGAGTGGGGCTACTCGTGCCGCGTTCGCGATTTAGTGAAATTCATCGCGGAAAAAGGATTGTAAGAATAGTGATAGGTGATGGGTGATAGGTGATAAGAAAGAACATCTTTCTTTTCCTTATCACCTATCACCTATCACCTATCACTAATTATGAAGCTTTCCATTAAAGACCTCGAACTCAAGGGCCAGCGCGTTTTTATTCGCGTTGATTTCAACGTCCCCGTCAAGGACGGGCAGGTTGAAGATGATACGCGGATTCGCGGCGCTGTGCCGACGATTCAGTTTGCTTTGGAGCAGGGCGCGCGTGTGATTCTGGCGTCGCACTTGGGAAGGCCGAAGGGCGAGCGGGTTGATAAATACAGCCTGCGGCCCGTGGCCGAACATTTGTCGAAGCTGATTGATAAGCCCGTCGAGTTTGCGGAAGATTGCACGGGGGAAGCAGCGGAGCAGAAAGTTAACGCGCTCGAAGATGGCGGCGTGCTGCTCCTTGAAAATCTGCGTTTTCATGCCGAAGAGGAGAAGAACGACGACGCATTTGCGCAAAGGTTGGCCTCGCTCTGCGACGTTTACGTGAACGATGCTTTCGGCGCTGCGCATCGCGCACACGCTTCGACCGCAGGCATTACCAAGCATGTGCGGCAAGCGGCGGCTGGCCTCTTGATGCAGAAAGAGTTGGATTATCTGGGCCGCGTTATCAACAATCCGGCGCACCCGTTTGTCGCCATCCTCGGCGGCGCGAAAGTCTCGGATAAGATTCCGGTCATCAACGCGCTGATTGATAGAAAGGTGGATAAGCTCTTGATTGGCGGCGCGATGGCCTACACCTTTTTCAAGGCCGAAGGCTTCACGGTCGGAAAGTCTCTGGTGGAAAACGACATGCTCGAAACCGCCGCCCAGATTAAACAACGCGCGGCGGCGGCGGGCGTCGAACTGTTGCTGCCGACAGACCATCAGGTCGTTGATAGCTACGACCCGCTCAAGAGCCGCAAGACGATTCCCATCGAGTTTACCAACGCCGGATTAGTTGGCCTGGACATCGGCGCAGAGACGGTCAGCCTGTTCAGCAATGCTCTGAAAGATGCGAAGACGGTTATCTGGAACGGGCCGATGGGCGTCTTTGAAGAGAAAGGTTTTGAGGAAGGCACGGTGGGCATCGCACGCGCCGTCGCGGAAGCTGCGGACGGCGGCGCGGTTGTTATCGTCGGCGGCGGTGATTCCGTCGCAGCCATCACAGAGGCCGGAGTCGCAGACCGCATCACGCACATCTCCACCGGCGGCGGTGCCACACTCGAATTCTTAGCCGGCGACGAACTGCCCGGAGTCGAAGCCTTAAACGACAAGGAGCCGGAATAAAAGGTTGCATCGTGCTGCATCTGATGTTCTGTTCTTCTGACTGCTGCCCCTAAATTCTGCCTTATGAGAAAACCTGTCATTGCCGGAAATTGGAAGATGTACAAGACGATTGCGGAGTCAACGGAGACGGCGCTGGCTCTAAAGCCGTTGGTGGTCGGCGCTAATCATTGCGAGGTTGTGATTGCGCCGGTCTTTACGTCAATCAAAACGGTGGCGGATAGGCTCGAAGGCTCGAACATACGCGTGGCGGGCCAGGATTGCTCGACGGAAATGGAGCATAGCGCGCACACGGGCGAGGTCGCCGCCGATATGCTCGGTGACGCGGGGGCGACGCACGTTATCATCGGCCATTCCGAGCGGCGGCAGTATTACTGCGAGACGGATGATTTTGTGCGGCGCAAGATTCAGGCGGCGCTCGTGGCTGATTTGACCGCCATCGTGTGCGTCGGAGAGACCCTGGAACAGCGCGACCAGGGCATCGCGGAACGCGTCGTGAATGGGCAGTTAACGGGCGGACTCGGCGGGTTGACAGCATCAGACATGGAACGTATCATCATCGCTTACGAGCCTGTCTGGGCCATCGGTACAGGACGCACAGCGACGCCGGAGCAAGCGCAGGAAATGCACGCGTTTATCCGGCGCATTTTACGCGCGCAGCACGCCGAAGAGACAGCCGATACGCTGCGCATTCTGTACGGCGGCTCGGTCAAGCCGGATAATATCGCGAGCCTCATGGCACAGCCCGACATCGACGGCGCGCTCGTCGGCGGCGCCAGCCTCAAGGCCGAAAGCTTCGCGCAGATTGTTCATTATCATAGTCAGTGATTAGTTTTCAGCCGTGACTGAAAACCGAAAACCTGCTAACTGAGGTAGAGATTTTGTTGACTTACGTTTTATACGCGATTTTTATACTGGCGTGCATCGTGCTCGTCGTGGCCGTGCTTTTGCAGCCGGGTAAGGCCGATGCGGGCGCGCTCTTTTCCAGCAGCGTTTCGAGCGCGGCTTTCGGGCCGCGCGGCACGCAGACGCTTCTGGCTAAGATTACTATCGGCGCGGCGGCCGCTTTTATGCTCGCGGCGCTGGCGCTCGCATTGCCTTTTATTGCGGGGTCGCGCTCAGTCTTGCAGGGTGAGGACGCTCCGCAGCCGCAGGCGACGCCCGCCGCGCCCGCTGCCAGCCCCGCTCTGCCGCCCGCGACGGGTGAAGCACCGGCGACGAACACCAACGCCGCGCCCGCCAATACGAATGCTGCGGCAACGGCTCCGGCCAACACCGCTGCTCCCGCGCCAGCCGCAAACGTGCAGCCAGCGCCCGCGGGCAGCCCGCAAGCGCCGCAAAAGTAGGCCGCGCTCTTTGTCGCGGGCAATGGTCTTTGGTAAGTTAGAGCCAGCAGCGACGACAGATGATTTTTCTCAGCCGAAGTGGCGGAACTGGTAGACGCGCACGTTTGAGGGGCGTGTGAGGCAACTCGTGGGGGTTCGAGTCCCCCCTTCGGCATCAGCAGTATAGGAAATAACAGACTTAACCTCTCAACTGGCCGTGCGAATCGAGCACGGTAACACCTCAGCCGTTCAAAAATATCCCAGAGAATCATAGTCCGCAGGAGTGTAGTCTGACAGACGCCGCTCTTGCCGGAGGCGCGCCATGTGTCGCTGGCGCGCCTTCGGGCGAACGGAATGGTTGTAGCGCCCTTGCCGCCTCTCGGGCGAGTAGCTGACTTTTGGGGCACAGCCTTGAGCATAAAAATTGGCCGCGCCCCGCGTGGCGATGCGGAAGTTCGTATGCAGTAAGAAGCTTGTTGCGTATCAGATGCTTTTGAAAGTATCCTAATTCAAGTGGCCCTCCCCTCGTCACTAATGAAGTTCAAGTTGGAGAACGGTGAGCATGGAACGCAAGAAAGTATTGCTGTTGGAACTAAACGAAGTCACTTGGAATCTGATTGACCCTTTGATTGCAGAGGGCAAGCTGCCGGCATTCGCCCGCTTGAAGAGAGAAGGCGCATGGGCAGCGCCGCTGAGCGTGGACTTGCCGCCGCAGATGGACCCTTGGATTACTTGGACAACCCTCTATACGGGTCGCCCGCAAGCGGACCACAACGTCTTCTTTTTGCAGCAACCGCCCGACACCATACACGCCCGGCGCATCTGGGAGATTTGCCACGAAGCGGGCTTGAGCGTGGGGGTCTATAGCAGCCTGTGTTCGTGGCCGCCGCAGGATGTCAAAGGCTTTTACGTGCCGGACACTTTCGCGCCCGACACGGCCACCACGCCCGCCTCTTTGCAACCCATCCAACAGTTGAATCTGACGTACACGCGCTCAATCCGTTTGCCTGCCGACCAGGATGGAGTGTTGTTCAAAGCGCGGCTCGGCGCGCGACTGCTGAAATTGGGATTGAGCGCACGCAGCATGTCCCGCATCGCGCGCCAACTAGCCAGCGAGCGTCGCAATCCGAAACTGCGCTGGCGGCGTGTGGCGTTGCAGCCCGCCGTTAATTTCGATTTCTTCAGTCGCTTATATCGTCGCTACCAGCCGCAGTTCGCCACCTTCCACACTAATCACGTCGCGCACTACATGCACACTTATTGGAAGTTCATGCAGCCGGAAGTCTTTCCGCAAGCTACTACTCCCGAAGAGGTGCAAGCATATGGAAAGGTCATCGAATACGGCTATCTCACCGCGGACGAGCTATTGAAGAACATGCTCGGACTGATTGACCGCGACACCGTTCTCGTCGTCGCCTCCAGCATGGGCCAAAAGCCTTTCATCAGCACGCTCAAAAAAGGAAAGCGCATCGGGCAGTTGCGCTCGCTCGACCGGTTGACGGAAATCTTGAGCGTGCAGGAGCGCGTCAAGGCGCTGATGACGATGTCCGGGCAGTTTAATATTTACCCGGATTCGGTGGCGACCAGAGAAGTCGTTCTCAATAATCTGCAAAAGGCTTACATTGATTCACCGAATCGTCCGATGTTCTACATAGACACGGTTGAAGACAGCCTCACCGTCAACTTGCGCCACTACGACGAGATTTCCGAAGAGTCGCGCTGCTACTTTCCGCATCGCGGGCAAGATGTCTCGTATCGCTTCGAGGATTTGGTTTATGACACGGGCATGGTCAAATCCGGCTGTCACGACCAAAAAGGAATGATGTTGCTTTACGGGCCGGGCATCGCGCCGGGCCAGCAAATCGACGAGTGTAATAACTTGGACATCGCGCCGACGCTCTTGACGCTGCTCGGACTGCCCATCCCAGCCGAGATGAAGGGCCGCGTCTTGCGCGAAGCTTTTGCAGGATAACTGACCCGCGCCGTCAAACATTCCCACCCGCCCTCAGACGAAAAGCGTCGTAAATTCATACAGAGCCAGCTTTCCTGCCGCTCGCGCGGTCATTTTGACACGCCGCGAGGTCATCCGTAGCCCTCGCGAGGTCGTTCGCGGGCCTCGCGACATCGTTCAAGTCGCTCGCGAGGTCGTTCGTGACGCTCGCGAAGTCGTCCGAGTCGCTCGCGAGAGCGTTCGAGTCGCTCGCGAAGTCGTTCGTAGCCCTCGCGAGGTCATTCTTTGGCGACGCGAGGTCGTCCAAGTTGCTCGCGAGGTCGTTCGTGAGCCTCACGAGGTCGTTCGCGGGCGGCGCGAGAGCATCCGTGGGCCTCGCGAGGTCGTTCCTGAGCGGCGCGAGGTCGTTCGTAAACGCCCCGCCGTCGCTCTAAACCCCACAGAAATCGATAATTAGCGCCGCGCCCTGAGTTTTCCCCGCCCGTTGCTGGAACTTTGCGCCGCTTTTTCAATGCAAAGGCAAAACGAAAAGGACTGGAAGCAACGAGAAAGCTGCTTCCAGTCCTTTTGGTTAAGCCTAACTGGCAACGGCTAAAGCCGTCGAGAGCTAGGGAATGGTGGGCGATTCGATGTAGACAGACGGGATTGGCTGGTCTGTTCCATCTCCGGTCGTCGGCGGGAAGCCGGGCGTGCCGTTATCCCTGACCGTGTTGGTGGAACTCTGTAGTATCCACCATTGGCTGGCCGGAGCGGGCCGCACGATGGCGACATCAGCCTTGCCGTCTCCGTCATAATCAGCAGGCACTAACACGTCTCCGCTAATACCCCAACTCTTGATGGAGACGCTGTTGTTAGAGCTGTTGATGATGTAGAAGTTAAACTCGCTGACACGATAGATGGCGATGTCTGTCTTGCCATCGCCGTCGTAGTCGGCGGGTACGGCCCTGTCGGCTGTAGAGCCTGAGCCGATGCCTCCCCAACTGCGGAAGATGACCGTGGGCGAACCGACGGCAGGGTTGGTACGGATGTACCAGTTGCCTTCGCTGTGCCTGTAGACGGCGAAGTCGTTGCGGCCATCGCCGTCGTAGTCGCCGGGGACAATGATGTCTGAAGCGTTGCCCCAGCCGACGACTGCGCTGCCGCCGCCGCTGTACTTCACATACCAGTTGCCTTCCGAGAGACGGAAGACCGCTGCGTCGGCCTTACGGTCGCCGTCGTAATCGCCCGGAACGGGTTTGTCGCCAGCTTGGCCCCATCCGATGACGGTCACAGCGGGAATGCCGCCGCTGTTCTTGATATACCAGTTGCCGTCTGACTGACGGAAGACTGCGACATCGGCCTTCAGGTCGCCGTCGTAGTCAGCCGGAACCAGATTGTCGCCCGCCGTGCCCCAAGCTGAAATGGCCGGAGCAGCCGCCAGCGTCGCGCTGTCTTGCACGCGCCACTCGTTCGAATCGGCGGAGTAGACCGAAAGGTCAGCCTTGCCGTCGGCGGTGAAATCGAAGAGCGTCGGCAAAGGCGCTGCCGCAGCCGTGCAGCAGACACGAGTCACGGTGTTGATTGTGATGGTGTCCACGCGTTGACCGCCGCCCGCCGGATTGGTTCCGGTGTCGTAGGCCGTGCGCCAGCGGAACTGCGCGTTTTGACCGTGGGCAGCGGCGGGCAGGTTGACAATTGTGGAGATGAAACCGTTGGAGTTTCCAGTCCATGCCTGTCGTCCGGTCAGCACGCTGTCCGTCACGCCGATGCTGGCGTTATAACCTCCGGCGGCAAAGCTTCCGCCGGCCGCGAGGATGTCTTGGAACGCCCCGCCGTTGATGCTGATTTCGAGCACGCCTCCGTCGAACCCGCCCTCAGTGTTGTAGTTGTTACGGAAGGAGAGTTGGACGCCTGGATTGACGCCTGTGCCAGGGGCGGCAGGAATCGCGATGGAGGGCGAAGTCAGGCTGTTGTCGCCAGGTGCCGCCGTGCCGTCCGTGGCGGCTGAGTTCGGCGCTGTATCGCTGAAGGCCGAGGTGGTGGCCCAAGGCGGCGCGGTGCCTGTGT
>CAZEZJ010000203.1:4484-8833 GCA_964516695.1 uncultured Blastocatellaceae bacterium | reverse complement strand
ATTGAGATTAAAAACTACAGGCGTTGGGCTTGGCCGTTTGTCGTCTTTGGCGTCAACGCCATCACGCTCTTTGTCGGTTCCGGCCTGATGGCGAAACTGATGGGCCTCTGGAAAATCCCGCGCCCGAATGGCTCGCCGGGCAATCTTCAAACCTTTATCTACGAACACCTCTTTGCCTCATGGGCCTGGCCCCGCAACGCATCCCTCTTCTACGCGCTCAGCTTTCTGCTGCTCTGGCTGCTGCTGATGTGGCTGCTTTATCGAAAGAAGATTTTTATCAAAATATGAGGGACGAAGAGATTGATTCATTGATTCATGTAATCATTGATTCATTTATTAAATGACTAAATGACCACATGAATCAATGACTATATTCACTTATCTTTCCTGACCGTTGAGGCCGGGGTCGCGCGGCGGTTGATATTGGAAAGCTGCGAGCACACGGTCGGCTGCGTCGCGCGCGGCTTCCTTGATTAGATAATCCGCGTAGCCCGGGTTAGTGCGCCGGGGCGAGGGCAGGCCGATGCCGCCGCGTCCCATGCGATACTGCCGCTGGTAGACGCGCCCTTCCATCTTGACTTTGCCCGTCACGGGCGCAAAAACGGTGTAACGAATTATCAGCTTGGTCGGGTCAATGTTGCCCAGGGTAGCAGTCCGCTGCGCATCAAACGAATCAACGTCGAGTTTCAGCAAGACGACGTAGGCGCTCTCTCCGCTCTTGGCTCGTTTGATTGCTTCACTGCGCTGCGTATCCGGGCCGGTGATGACATCGATGTTTGAGACTTGATTGATGCGTTGCACGAAAATGTTTCTGATGGTCTCGGAGAGATATTGCGGGATGTCCACGTACATGTCGCGGTCGCTCGTGCAGACGTAAAAAGAGAGTTGCGGTTTGTCGGCTTTGGCGACCGCCGCCGCCGTCGCGGGCGTCTCTTTTGTCTCCGTCGCTGGCGCTGAGGGCGCGGCGCTCGGTCGCTTCGACACGCGGCGTCCTGACTGTGCCTGCGCCATCGAACACATGAGGGCGCTCAGCAAACAGCAGAGCGCAAAGATTGCCGGACGTGTTAATGAAGCACGCTGGATAAAACGGGTTGGATGTCGCATGAAACTTCGGACTCCGTTAGAGTAGCGATTTAGCGCCGACGGGGAAATGTCCCAGTCGTTTTACATCCGAATCGGCAGACAGTCAATATTCGCCCGGTCAATTCAGCCGAGAGCAGACGGGCAACTGACAAGCAATCAATAGGGAAGCCGCACACACGAAAGACAAAACGGCTAATCTTGAAAGCCCTTCTCGTGTCTCGTGCGTGCGGCTTCTTGTCGGTTTAATTAATGCGCGCCGGATTGGGACGGAGGATGGGTGGTTAGTTAGCCGGTTGCAAGAAGATGCTTTCGTAAGAGCATTGATACTGAAAGCCTGCTCGTTGATAGAAGGTCTGTGCTTCCTTGTTTCGCTCGTTGATGAGCAGGCAAACGGAGCGAGAGCGCGCCAGCAGGTTGCGGCTCAGTTGAGAGAGACAGCGCAGGCCCGAATCCTGAGCGTGCTCCTCGGAGGCAACGAAAACGCCTTCGAGATAGATGACTTCAGGCGTTTCGGAAATAACGTCTGTCTTGAAGGTAAGCGCGCCATTCTCAACCAAAATCCACGTGCGTCCCTGCTCTATGCGGCGAGCACAACGCAGGCGAAAGCCGACCGCGTCTTTCTTCATCGGATTAACACCGCTTTCATCCTCAGCCAGACGAGCCTGCAACGGCATCACCAAATTCAAATCAGCGAGCGTCGCCTGGCGCAATCCTTTGATTGGATGATAGGCTGCGACGGGCCAGCGTAGTTCATAGAGCAACTCACGATAGAGAACGCGCGCCACCTGTCCGCCGTCGGCGTAGTAGTGCCAAAACTGCGCTATCTTCTCCTGTTCACCGAGCAGCATGTGAGCGCGCGTGTGTCTCTGCGCGAGGCTGGCGAAGGCAGCGGTGGCGGCTTCCTCGCGCGCTTCAAAGAGCATCGCATGGCCGATGAGCGCCACGCCCTCAAGCGAGCGCTCGGCATTGCGGCAAGCATAAAAGATGCCTCGATTCAAAGGACTGACGAGGCCGTTATCACGGATGAGGCCGGCCATGTTGACCGTGTGCAGCGGGCGCGCGGCGAGGAAGGCGAGGACTTCTCGCTCTTGTCCGCACGCCAGTTGCTCAACAGCCGGCGCTTGATGGGTCGTCGCTAAACTTGGCAGCAGAGCAGGCATTTTTGTTTGGTTGAGTAGAGTTTGTGAGTTGAGTTGAATTTATGAGCGGCAGTTGCGCCCTGAGTTTGATTCGCTACGATGGGTTTATAGAAAGTACGCTTTCGGCTCGACGCATGAACGCGTCGCGTTCGCTGTTAATCATCACGCTCAAAGACGGCGCGCTTTAATCTCCGACCATGACGCCATCGCCAACCATCACGCCGTCGCCCACCAGTACGCCGTCACCGACGAGCACACCGTCGCCTACCAGCACGCCATCGCCAACCAACACGCCATCGTGTTGCAGAACGATGTCGCCGAGCAGCACGCCCAAATCGCAGAAGCGCGTGCCCGTGCTCATCATGCCGCCGTTGCTGGTCATAATGTGGTCGCCGATGAGCACGCCGCTGGTCAGCATCGACGGGTCGCTCAAGAGCCTGTTTTCGCCAATCAGAATGGCATCGCCGGGGAGGACGCCCTTGCCGTAAATCTTCTGATACTTCGTAATCAGGTCGGAGCCGGTCACGTAAGCGCGGTTGATTATCATGCCCTGCGACCAGGGATAAGATTTATCAACGATGTAGGACTGCGGCGCGGGCGCTGCGGCGGTCAGCAGCGCACCGCCCAAGACGGTCTGGTCCGTGCGAACAACCTTCGCCAGATGGACTGCGCCCACGACGTTAATTTCGCCCGCGCCCTGGTCGAACATGTTGTAGCCCGCAAGCGGCTGCGCCGTGTACATCAAAATCATCTTGACCATGTTCGGCGTCAAGTTGGGTTTCATTTGCAGGAGCAGCGCCGCCGCTCCAGAGACGACAGGTGCGGCGACGGACGTGCCGCTCATGTACATCATCTTGGTGCCTGCGGCGGGTTGCGTGTTCACAGGCACGTTCAGTTCAGGATGGGTTCTGACGAGGTAGCAGTTGTGCGCCTGCGCGGCGACGATTTTGTTGCCGGGGGCGACCAAATCGGGCTTGACGATGTTGTCGTAATGCCTGACGCCAGCCAAATCAGTCCAATAGCTGCGAGTTGGCCCACGCGAACTGTAGCTGGTGATGCGGTCGTCGGCGCGCGAATCTGTGCCGAAGCTATTGCTGGCTCCGACGGTGATGGCCGAAGGCTCGTTGCCGGGCGAATGTAGCCCGCCGTAGATTTTTTGCTCGCTGCCGTCCGCATTGACTAGCTTGCCATTGTTGCCTGCGGCGACAATCACGACCAGCCCCGCGTCAACCATGCGGCGCACGGCCTTACACGCCGGGTCGTTTTTGTAGGAATCAACTGCCGCCATGCCGAGGCTCATGTTGACGACCTTGATGTTGTAGGTCGTGCGATTAGCCATCAGCCAATCAACGGCGCTGAGCAGGCCGGAGAGAGTGCCGCGGCCTTGCGAGTTGAGCACGCGCAGACTGACGAGCTTGGCGTTGCTGGCTATTCCCATATAGGCGAGGCTTGAGATGGAGCCGTCGCTGGCGGCAATCGAAGCGACGTGTGTGCCGTGGCCGTAAGGGTCGTCCGTTCTGTTCTCGCCCGTGAAGTCAACGCTCTTGACGATGCGGCTCGTTTTGCTCGTGCCGAATGAAATGTGTGTGCTGTCAATGCCCGAATCGAAGATGGCGATGCCGACGCCGGTTCCGTCGAGAGTGCCTTTGGAGGTGACCGGATTAGTTAAAGCGTTGGTACCGACGGTGGTTATCTTCAGGTGGCCCGTTGATTGAATTTCGCGGTCGGGAGAGATGTATTCCACGTCGTCGCGAGCGGCAAGAGCTTCGACGGCGTGTGCGGGCAGTTCGACCACGCGCATGTTGAGATTATCCAACTGGCGCTTGACGCGACCCCCACGGCTGCGCACATCTCCGTCCTGCTCTTCGCTCCAAGAGGCTTTCGGATGAATGACGACCGTGACGCGCTCGTTGCCATGACCTTTGCGAACTCGCGCGCGCAGGTCCGCCGAAAGTTTGTCGTCCGGTAACTGATTTTGGGGAGAGTCTGTTTTCGCGTGACTGACGGCCAAAACGCCCGACAGCATGGACATCAGCAGCGCGAGACTGACAAGCCAAGTAACAAGGGGGGACCTTCTATTTTTCATCGTTGATTTCATCTGGGGGTGTCGAAAACTTTCGGCTTAAC
>CAZEZJ010000203.1:0-4474 GCA_964516695.1 uncultured Blastocatellaceae bacterium | reverse complement strand
CGGTCGGGGCTGGCAGCGCGCGCCAGCAATGAATCAATCACCGTGCCATTAATCTTCAAACTTAAAAAAGCTGGGAATTTACTGGAATTTGGGCGGTTTTCGGGGCTTTCCGTTGGCAACCGAGCTGGCTACGCCGGGCGCGAAGATGCCGCTGAGCTGTCAAACTGAAGGGGCGGTCTTGCCAGTTTGACCGATGCCGTCATTCTGACGCGCCGCGCCGGGCCTCGATAAGCCGCGCCGGATTACTTCGGCGTCTCAGTTTTGGCGCGCGAAAGCGCTGGGCGGGAAGTGTTCCAGAAAAAGTTAAGGCGGCGTGTAGGGCGCATCGCGAAAGGCGGCTTGTGCGCGTTTGGGCTGTCAAATGGGCGCGCTCTTCGTGTAGATTAAAGAGGCTCTATATCTCTAAAAATTCATAGCGGAGTGTTTGCCGGAGCTAGCTCGTTAGCGGCTCCGGCGGCGAAAGTTGAAGCAGTGGCAGACACACATAAGCAGGAGAGACTAATCAGGCTCGGTGAGGTGGCCCGCGCGACGGGCGGAAAATTAACGGGCGATGAAACAACTGTCGTCACAGACGTCACGCACGATTCAAGGCAGGCGCGAGAGGGAAGCCTCTTTGCCGCCGTGCGGGGCACGCAGTTGGATGCTCATCGCTTTGTCGCGGATGTGATGAAGCGCGGCGCGGTCGGCATCATTTCCGCGTTGCCGCGTCCGGCAGATTTCGAGGGCGCATGGCTGGAGGTCGCGGACGTGCGGCGTGCGATGGCGTTGGCCGCGGCGCAAGTGCATGGACATCCGAGCCGCGAGCTACAACTCGTCGGCATCACCGGAACAAACGGGAAGACGACCGTTACTTACTTGATAGCCGCCATCAGTGAGGCGGCGGGCGAGACCGTGGCGATGACGACGACCGTTGAATATCGCATCGGAGATGAACACATCAAAGCGGAGCGGACGACGCCCGAAGCGACCGACATGCAAAGGCTGTTGCGCCGCGCCGTCGAAGCCGGTTGCCGCACCGCCGTGATGGAAAGCTCTTCGCAGGCGATTGACCTGCATCGCTGCGACGCACTCCAATACAGCGTCGCCGTCTTCACCAACCTAACGCGCGACCACCTCGATTACCACCACACGATGGACGCATACTTCGCCGCCAAGCGCCGCCTCTTCGACGGCAGCCTGGGCCAGCCGCCACGCTCCTCCGTCATTAACATTGACGACGAGAGAGGTGTCGAACTGGCGGGCGAAGTGGAGAGCAAAGGCGGGCGCGTCGTGCGCTATGCGCTCAACGCGAAGGCGGATGTTATAGCGACAGACGTGCAGCACTCGCTGGCGGGCATGAAGTTTCACCTGCAAACGCCCGCTGGCGAACATCGTCTTCATTCTCCGCTCGTCGGTCGTCCACACATCTATAATATTCTCGCGGCGACCGCTGCGGGGTTGGAGTTGGGCTACAGCTTCGACGTGATTGCGAGCGCGATTGAATCTTGCGCGGGCGCGCCGGGCCGCTTCGAGCGCGTGCCGCACGAGGGCGACTTCGCGGTCGTCGTTGATTACGCCCATTCGGATGATGCGCTCTTAAACGTCCTTAACACGGCGCGCGATGTCGTTGCGGGCGGAAGAATCATCACGGTCTTCGGTTGCGGCGGCGACCGCGACCGTTCCAAACGCGCGCCGATGGGCGAAGCCGCCGCGAGCTTAAGCGATGTCGTCATCCTCACGTCCGACAATCCGCGCACGGAAGACCCGGAGCAAATTCTTTCCGATGTCGAGCAGGGTATGCGCTCCGCAGCGAAGCCCTATGAAAAGATTGCAGACCGCCGAGCCGCCATCCATCGCGCCATCGCGCAAGCGCGCAGCCATGACCTGGTCCTCATCGCCGGAAAAGGCCACGAGGATTATCAACTCATAGGAGATGATGTCCTACACTTCGACGATAAAGAGGTAGCGCGTGAAGCCCTCGCCGCACGCGCGCCGGCCTAAAGTTTCAATGCTGATTTCAAAATGCAGGCCACGACGACAAGCTGAGTCGTTAACAGTCTCGTTTTAATGAATCTCTTGGCTAACGACCTGCCCGTCTATGACGACGGCGGTGATGTGCGTCGTGTATTCGAAGGGGTCGCCGTCAAAGAGCGCGAGGTCTGCGTCCTTGCCCGCTTCGAGTGTGCCGACGCGATTTTGAATGCCTAGAATGCGCGCGGCGTCCACAGTCACACTGGCGAGCGCATCCGTGAACGAAAGACCGTTGGCCGCTGCCGCCGCCGCTTCAAAGAGCACGACGCGCGTCTTCGGCACATAACCTTCGAAACCGCTTTGCAGCGCCACGGGAATCCCTGCCTTGCGTAAAGCGGCGGCAGTCTCAAGGCTCAGGTTTTCGGCCTCATTGGCTGCGCGCGCCATCGTCGGATGCAGGATGACGGGAATTTTCGCCGCCTTTATCTGTTCAATCAACAGGTAACTCTCCGCCGCGCCGTCGAGAATAATGCGGATATTAAATTCCTTGGCGACGCGCAAGGCCGAGAGAATATCGCCCGCGCGATGGGCCGTGACGAGCAGCGGCATCTCGCCCTTGAGCACACGCGCCAACGCTTCCAGACGCAGGTCGCGATTAGGGCGCTTGTCTTCCGCGCCCGCCTGCTTCGTCTGATACTCTCTGGCCTTCAATAGCTCGCCGCGCAGCATCGCAATCATCTTCGAACGCGACCCCGGAGCTTTGCCCTGCGGCGCGAGCGCAAGATTCCCGATGGTGACGGCAATCGTCGCTGACGGATTGAGCACGACGCGATTATCGTCAACGTCGCCCTGAGTTTTAATAATCATCGTCTGCCCGGAGATGAGCGCGCCCGGCGCGTGGCCCGTGTGAATGGTCGTGACGCCGAAGCTTCTCAAATATTCGACCAGACGCTCGCGTGGATTGTAGGCGTCAACGGCGCGCAGCTCCGGCTGCATCGGCGCGGAGCGTTCGATTTGGTCTTGGTCGTGCGGCTGGTTGAGATAGCCCGCGAGGCCGACGACCGTATGCGCGTCAATCAGGCCGGGTGTGACGACACGCGCCGAGAGCAGCTTATAACCGCTCGGAATTTTAATCTGGCTGGCTGGGCCAACTCGTTCAATCTTGCCGCCGCGAATGAGCACCACGCCGTCCTTAATCTCAGTTCCGGCCATCGTGTAGACGGTCTCGCCGCGCACGGCCAACTGTTGAGCCTGTAGAGCGCGCGGCGCGCTGACGAGCAGGCCAAGCGACAGCAGAAGGATGTTGAGGAACATGCTTTTCATAGACATTACTGGTGTCCCTCCTTATCTTCGTCTATGTGTACGTCTTGGTCGCGGCCCGCGCCGTAGCCGCCGACGGCGTAGAGTCTGTCCTGCGGATTGTTGCGGTCAAAGACACGCACGCCCTCGACGTAAGTTTCCATCACTTTGGTGTAAGCGCTCAAGGGGTCGCCATTGAGGATGATGAAGTCTGCATCTTTGCCGACGGCGAGCGAGCCTATGCGCTCTTGCATGTCAAGCATCCGCGCGCCCGCGAGCGTCATCGCGTAGAGCGCTTTCTCGCGCGGCATTCCGGCGCGCACGGCTAAGGCCGCGGAGCGCAGGAAGAAACGCGAATCGGTAATGTAGTCGTCAGTGTGAAAGCCGACGAGCACGCCTGCGCGCTCTAGGATGTCTCCGGTCTTGAAGGAAACGTCCATGGCTTCGAGCTTTCCGCCGGGGCTGTCAATGATAATGACGGAGGCGGGCGCATTCGCTTTCGCAATCTCTCCGGCAACCTTCCAACCTTCCGAGATGTGATGCAGGACGATGCGCAGATTAAACTCGCGCGCCAGGCGCAGCACCGTCAGGATGTCGTCTGCGCGGTGCGTGTGAAAATGAACAATACGCTTGTTGTCCAAGACTTCGACGAGCGCTTCCATCGCCAAATCGCGCGGCGGCAGCTTCGTCGCATCGCCCTTCGCGCGGCGAATCTTCTCGCGATACTCCTGCGCTTTCGTCAACTGCTCGCGCACTAAAGCGGCAGACTTGGCGCGTGTGCCCGGAGCGGGCGGATTGCCCAGGGGGTTCGTGCCATTAGCCATCTTAATGCCGCCCATGATGTTGCCCTGCGCATCGCGTATCAACAGGTCGTCAATCGTCTGCCCGTTTCTTAACTTCAGATAAAGGGTCTGCCCGCTCAGCAGGAGGCCCGAACCGGGCATGACGTTGACGGTCGTGATTCCTCCGGCCCGCGCTCTCTTCAAGCTCGTGTCGCGCGCGTTGAAGGAATCAAGCAGGCGCACGTCCGGCTGAATCGGCGCTGATTGGTCGCCGCCACTGCCGCCGCCGATGTGGCTGTGCGTATCGACGAGGCCGGGCATGATGACCATGCCGTTTACTTCGCGCACCTCCGCGCCCGCCGGAATAGATGTCGCCTCACGCGTTCCCAAAGCGACGATTTTTCCGCGTTGCACGACGAGCACGCCGTTCTGTATGACAGGGC
>CAZEZJ010000202.1:0-8844 GCA_964516695.1 uncultured Blastocatellaceae bacterium | reverse complement strand
TAACTCATCACACATTATTCATCACTCATCACAGTTTTTCTGACGAAGCGCGCGCTCGATTAACTGGCGCTGGTCGCGGCCGAGGCCGTCGGGCAAAGCATCGGTCGCAAACCATTCGGCGCTCTTAATCTCCACACTGCGCGGCGCAAACTCTCCGCGCGGGCGACAACGAAAAATAATTTCCACCTGCGTCGGCCGCTTCAGCGTGCGCACGAAAGCCAGTCGGGCTTCTTCCAGTTGAAGGCCGATTTCTTCTTCAAGTTCACGGCGAACGGCGTCTTCCGGCTGCTCGCCCTTTTCAATGAAACCGCCGGGAATGCCCCAGCCCGAGCCTGCGCGAAAGACGTGCTTGAGCAGCAGCACGCGTCCGCGCTCGTCCACCACCACGGCTCCGGCTGTCACTGCGAAACGCGGCTCAAGCAGACGCATCGTCAGCCGACGCACACCCTTCGGCGCGCCGCGCCACAGAGCACCGAGCAACTTTTTTAACATGCGCCAGACAATATAAAGGCAAAAGTAAAAAGGTTAAAGGCCAAAATGGAAAGGCTTACTGTAGGTGCCGTCCTTTTTTCTTTCCCCTTCAGCCTTTCTTTTGTAAGATGAACGCTGTCACAACCCGATTCCTGTTCTCGTACAAGTCTTAAAACCAAAAGGAAGCAACGAAGCGAAGCTATGGCAGCCGAAGCGACCACAACACGGACGGCCACGGGGAGCGTCCCCGAAAAAATCACCAACGCACAGACCGTCTGCAACCGCCGGAACGAAAAGAACAAGCTCTGCAACGGCCACATCAAGCAGTTGCACACGGGCGGCGAAGATGCCACGAAACACCTGCGCGGCGACGACGTGCTCTTCAAATGCCAATCCTGCGGCACGCTCTACATGGGGCCGCCGCTCGGCCACGTGCGCGATGTTGACAAGCAGCAGCGCTTCGTCGAAAAAGAACTGGCCGCGCTCTTGAAGGCCGCGGGCGGCTCGCTGCCAGCCATTAAGAAGAATGACAAAGGCGTCTACGTGCTCGTCGAAGCAGCGGCGCAACATGCGCCCGCCGCGAAGCCAGCCGCGACCGCCGCCAAGCCCACAGCGGCAGCCGCTGCCAAGCCCGCGACTCCAGCGAAGCCGGCCTCCCATAAATCGCCTTCGGAAACAGAGTTTGGGCCAATCCCCGGCGCCTCCGGCCCTATGCCAGGCGAGACACCGGAACAGAAACTCGCACGGCTCAAGGCAGTCGTCGCCGAAGCCAAGCGGCGTAAGGCTCTGCTCGAAGGCGAAGAAGGCGCAGAAGGCGCAGAAGGCGCACCCGCTGCCGCCCAGCCAGCAGCAACTTCCAAACCCGCGGCGACAGCAGCAGCGCCCGCGCTCACGGCAGAAGCACGCCCGCCCGCACCTTCGGCAGCAGACCTCGGCCCAATTCCAGGCGCGTCCGGTCCCGTGCCGGGTGAAACTCCCGAAGAAAAAATCGCGCGCCTCAAAGCGGTTGTGGCCGAAGCCAAACGGCGCAAGGCATTGCTCGAAGGAGACGAAGCGGCAACGGATGCGACCGCCGCCGCGCGCACGACGCCAACCGCCGCCACGACATCCGGTACGGATTCTTCCGCGCAGGCCGACGCACACCGTCCAGCCGCCGAAGCTCAAGCCGCGACCGGCATGGCTTCAGCCGCGCCTTTGAGTCCGGCGGCGGCAACGGCCTCGCCCGTCGCAGGGCCGGAGTCGCCCGAAGACCTCGCGCCCGATAGCGTTGCGCCCGCCGCGTCCGCCGAATCTTCAGCCGCGAATTTAGGGCCGATTCCAGGAGCCGACGGCCCCGTCCCCGGCGAGACGCAGGAAGAGAAGATTGCACGCCTCAAACGGGTTGTCGCCGAAGCTAAGCGACGCAAAGCGCTCTTGGGTGGAGAATGAGGTAGGGAAGAAACGACGAATGCGGAACGCGGAACGATGAATGAGAAGCTCGTCTGCCCTTCATCGTTCCGCGTTCCGCGTTCATCATTTGAGAGTTAGCTCTCGCGAATAACCAAGCCTTCGCGTGCGAGTTGCCACTCGATGACTTCGACGCCTGCTTCCGCGGAGACGGCGCGTTCGACATCGTCTCTGCGGCCTTCGGCGCAGAGGAAAGCGATGCAGCCGCCGCCGCCAGCGCCGCAGACCTTCGCGGCCTCAGCGCCATTTGCCAGAGCCTTCTCGACCAGCATGTCCATCTGCGGCGTCGTCACGCCCGGAGCCAGCCGCTTGCGATTCGGATGAGCCGCGCGCATTGTTCGGCTGACCAGTTGCCAGTCGTCGGCCAGCAGCGCCTCGCGCATCCTGATGCTGGAATCACGAATGCCGTCGAAGAGTTGGAAGAGTTCCGGGTCGCCGTCGATGTGGCGCTTGGTGATGTCCCAGTTATTTGTGCCTGAGAGGCGCGGCTCGCCCGTGTAGCAAATGCTGATGCGGCGTTCGAGCGTCGCTTCGTCAACGCGCAGCGCTTCGCGACGAATGCCGTCGGGGCGAAAGTGCAGGCAACTGGTGCCGCCGTACAGCGCCGAATAGTAGTCCTGAAAGCCTGCGGGCACGCGAATCACGGTCGTCTCGATGTTGGCCGCGATGGTCGCAAACTTGTGTGCGTCGTAGCGATTGCCGACCAAGCGGTTGAGCGCGCCGATGCAGGCGATGTTGAGCGCGCTTGAGCCTGCGAGGCCAGCGCCCGCCGGAGCCTGACTGTCTGCGATGAGATGAAAGCCGACTTCGGGCTTGAAGAAGTGGACGAGTTTGGAGATTAGCTCAAGGCGCTCTTCGTGAATCAAATCTTCAACTTGGGAGAGCTTTGTTTGGAAAGAGATTTTCCGGTCGCGCGATTCGAGGATGATGCTGTCATCGTCGCGCGTCTCGATGCGGCAGGAGGCGAGCAGGTTAATGGCGAAATTAACGGTCGTCGCGCCGGGATGAAAAAGATAGAGCGGCCAGATATCAATCGTGCCCCCGGCCAGATCAACGCGCGTCGGCGCGGATGATTCAATTATCACTTATGAAAACCTTCCGATATTTTTGGATTTTAGATTTTAGAATTTTGATTTTAGATTGGATAAAGCTGAAAAACACTTTTATGGATTTAGTAGTCAGATTCGCAGAATCTGTCTGATTCCAATCGCAAATCAAAAATCTAAAATCGCAAATAGCTCGTCAATCTCCGCCGGTCTCGCCGCTTTTCGATGTCCGGCGGTTCGGCTTCGGATTGTCTTTGCGGCGCGTGGCAGGCGGCAGGTGCATCGTCTCGCGGATTTCCTGACCGATGGTATGCAGTTTTTCCTGCGCGGCCTGTTCTAGTTCCTGCAACTTCTCGGGGTCTGCCTCCTCGACTTTCTTCGAGAGCCAGAAGCGTTCAAGCAAGTAGAAGCCGGCGATGCCGACGACGACGATGATGAGCAGGTATTTCCCGATATCCTGAAAATCACCGATAAACTTCGTAATCGCGCCGCTGAAAAAATAGCCGAGGCCGCTTAAGACCAGCACCCACGCGGCGCAACTCGAAAACGTCAGCAACAGAAAGCGCGTAAAGCGCATCCGGCCCACACCGTAGAAGACGCACGCCGCGATGCGCAGGCCGTAGATATACTTGACGAGGAAAATCGAGAGCGTGCCAAACTTATCGACGAGCCGCTGGATGCGCGGCGCGGCCATCCTGTAGAAGCGAAACTTGCGAACGCTGGCCTCGAAGCTGCGCCCCGCGCCGTAAGCCAGAGTATCGCCGGCCATCCCGCCAGCCGTCCCGACCAGAAAGACCTGCCCGAAACCGTATTCGCCAAACGCCCCGTGATGGGCCAACACTCCGGCCAGCAAGAGCGTGATGTCTCCCTCCCACATCGTCAGGAGGAAGATGGCATAGAAACCGTAGTCCTTGATGAGTTCGTTAATATCCATTAAAAACCAGTAAGCAGTATGCGGTAGACGGTAGGCTGGTCTCAAGCTGATTGTTTTAGCGGCTGCCTACTGCCTATTACTTACTGCCTACTTTCTTCCTCGGGTGGTAGCTTGACGACGAGCACGGGGCAGGGCGCGTGGCGCACCACCTGTTCGGCGGTCGAGCCAAACAGCATTCGCCCCAAGCCCGTGCGCCCGTGCGATGAAATCACAATCAGGTCAACTTGGCGTTCCTTTGCGACGCGGACAATCTCGGATGCCGCATCGCCGTGCGCGATGACTTCTTCGACCGCTAGCCCCGCACACGCTTCATGCTGCGCGATTTTCGGTAGCTCTCTCGTCGCGGAGTCTTCGAGTTGTTCGCTGATGTCGGCCATCGGCAAAGGCTCTGTGACGCCGGAATAGCCGACGGTGGGCACGACCGGCTCAATCACGTGCACGCAGATAATAGAGGCCCCTGCCTCCCGCGCAAAATCAGAGGCATAGGAGAGCGCGTAATTGGCGCACTCGCTGAAGTCGGTCGGCAAGAGGAGAGAGCGAATTTTCATGTGACGATTTTGAATTTTGGCCCTTAGATTTTCGGATTGGCAAGTTTGGAGGCTGGAATCTTAAATTTGAAAGCTCAAATTGTCTTACCCAAATATCCAAAATCTAAAATCCAAAATCCCGAGCGGTTATTGTACACGGAGAGGGCGTTGTTTGACAGCCCCGCGGAATCGTTATTACAATGCCCGCGCTTCCCGCCCTTCCGGCAACGTGTGCTGTTGACTGCGTGTGATACGCTTCAGAAAAAATGGCAAGTTCTCTCAACTCGGCAACCCATTACATCGGCGTTGATGTCTCCGGCGCTAAGCTTCACGCTGCGCTGGTGGCGGAAGACGGGCGCGTCGTCGAGCGCCGCGAAGCGATGCTGGAGCGCGAAGCGATTACGACGCAGGTGGCGCGCGCCGTCGCGGAATTGCGCGACCTCGCACCCAACATCACGGCGATGGGCATCGGCATTCCGGGCCTCGTCAACCGCCAGACGGACCGCGTGCTGGTCTCGACGGATTTGCCGTCAATCGTGCGCGGCGATATTCATTCCGAATTGACAAAGGCCACGGGCTTGCGCGTCGAACTGGAGAACGACGCGAATGCTGCGGCTTATGGCGAGTATAAGGTGGGCGCGGGGCGCGGCAGCCGCGATATGTTTTTCGCCACCATCGGCACGGGCATCGGCGGCGCGATTATCCTCGACGGCAAGCTGTGGCTCGGCGCATCAGGGTTTGCGGGCGAGTTTGGTCACATCACGATTGACGCCGAAGGCATCGAGTGTATGTGCGGCAATACGGGGTGCCTGGAAACGGTGGCGTCTGCGCCGAATATCGTCCGCCGCACGAAAGAGAGGCTTTACCGCGACAACACCTCTTCGCTCTCGAAGCTTGCCATTGAAGAAGACTTCACGGCGGGCGATGTCGCGCGTGAAGCCAAAAACGGCGACGACTTTGCGCTCTTGATGATTGAGCGCACCGGCAAGTATATCGGTGCGGCGGTCGCTTCCGTCATCAACCTTTTGAACATCGAGCGCATCGTGCTCGGCGGCGGCGTGATGGAGGCGGGCGACCTGATTCTCAATCCGATTATCCGCGAAGCCGGACGCCGCGCCTTCCAGCCCTGCTTCGAGTCTACGCAGATTGCCGCCGCCGCGCTTGGCACAGACGCCGTTTCCGTCGGCGCGGCGATGCTGGCGCGCGACGCGCCCACGCTTACTTCGTTCTAGTCTTCAAGCATCAACAATCTTTCCGGCGAAAGGAAGTAACATGAGTTACCTCGCGCGCTTTGTTGTCCTCACATCTTTACTGCTCGCCTGCGCTACGCTCGGCCTCGCTCAGGCTGGCCGCAACCCGCAAGCTCAGCCGTCTCCGGCTCCGCAAGCTTCCCCGACGCCGCCGCAAGACAATCCCGTCACCATCACGTCCGGCGAACGTCAACGATACGAAGAAGCGATTAAGCCTTACATCGAAAAGGCCCGAAAAACTTACCCCGAAGCCCGCTCGCGATACCTCGCGGGGCTACCGCCCAAACACACTTTTTACATCACCACTCGATTGCACGACAAAGAGGGACGCTTCGAGCAGGTCTTTATCGCCGTGCGCGAAATCAAAGACGGAAAGATTAAAGGCGTCATCGCCAGCGACGTGCAGTTCATCACCGGCTACAGGGAAGGCGAGAGCTACAGCTTCGCGGAATCCGAACTGCTCGACTGGACGATTGTCAAACCCGACGGCTCCGAAGAAGGCAACTTCGTCGGCAAGTTTCTGGATGAGTACCAGAAACGGCAATAGGCCCGACTACCTAGCGCCGCGAGCGTTAACCTTCAGCCAGGCTTTCATCCTCTAGGCTGTCATCTGTTTCTTCCTCGCCGCCATCATTGGCTTCACTCGTGCTCGTTAAATCGGCCTCTTCGAGCCTCAGCATCAGCCAGCGCCGAAAGATGTCGGCCTCGCGGCCTTTGCCCGTCCAGCGCGCGCGGTCAAACATGACGAGCGCCATCATCAGCGCGTGGTGTTGGCCCGCGCGGTCTTCCGCAAACTCAAACTGCCCGTAGAGACGGTCAATCAACTCGACGGAAGCCTGCGCCGCCTCCTCGTCCTTGAAGCCGAGCTTGTTGGCAAAAAACTTCGAATAGACGTTCATCGGATGAGCCGTCGAAGTGTAGAGGTCAAAGTAGCTGCTAATAAGGCCCGCCTCCTGCAAGACCGACCCGACATAGCTCGGTCGCGACCCGGTGATAATGGCGAGGTCTTCAACTTCGCTCATCCCCGAAACGTAGAGCGCGATAATCTGGTCTTTCTTGCTCACGCGCCGCGCCCTTTTTTCACCGCCCTCCGATTGCTTTTCGCTCTCCGACCGCTTTTTTTGATTTGGTTTGGTGCTCATCTCGTCCCTCCCTTTAGATAATGTTCGCTTTCGTCAATCCGTCATTAACAAACTTTCAAGCAAGCCTCCCGCCCACCATGTGGCTCAAACCACGGCCATTTAGCCACGCTCGAACGGCAAAGATTCTAATACTCTTCTACATGCTTTCGCAGCAAATAAGAAATAGTGTCGTACGGTCGGCAAAACTTTTCATCACCCGACCTTAAGTGAAAACTTGCACATCTGATTAAAAAAAAAGTAGTATCACTCGCGAAACTTCATGCAGTACGAAATCGAGGGGGAGAACTGAGGCGTTCGTGTACCGACTTGTATGTTGAGCACTCCGCTAAGATGTTGTGCCTATTGGTCTGCTCCGGCGCATGACGCCCGCGTTGCTCGTCTTCGTGTTGGTCGAACGAAAGGCTTGAAAGGTTCATAAGGAAAGGCCGCGCGCGATGCCGCAAATCTTTCACCACAGTACGAATGTGCTCGCCAAGCTGAGTATCTTCGGAGCCATCTTTATTCTGCTGGCTGCGCTCTGGGTGCTCGCTGAAATCAATCGCTCGTCGTGGAACACAGGTGCCTACGTCGAGCGCGAGCAGCCCGTTCAATTCAGCCATAAACATCATTCGGGCGACGACGGCATTGATTGCCGCTATTGCCACACCTCGGTCGAAACGGCCGCCTCCGCCGGAATGCCTTCGACGAAAATCTGCATGAACTGCCACTCGCAAATTTGGGCCGACAGCCCTTATCTCGAACCCGTGCGCGAAAGCTGGCGCACCGGCAAGCCGATTGAATGGACGCGCGTTCACGACCTTCCTGACTACGCTTATTTCAACCACAGCATACACGTCAGCAAAGGCGTGGGCTGCTCAAGCTGCCACGGGCGCGTGGACGAGATGCCGCTGCTGTATCAGGCTTCGTCGTTGCAGATGGAATGGTGTTTGGAGTGCCATCGTAATCCTGAAAAATTCGTCAGGCCGAAGGATAAAGTCTTCGATATGAAGTGGAGACCGCAGAACACGACCGCCGCCGAGATAGCGGAAGGACAAAAGCTCTTGGGTGAGTACAAAATTCAGAAACGCAATATTCTCGAAAGCTGCTCGACCTGTCATCGGTAGATTGAAGGGTAAAGCTTAGATGCCTAGTAAAGATAGTCAGACCAATTTCGCTTTAATCCGCGAGCGCGTGTTGGCCGCCGAGGAGCGCACAGGCAAGGGCTACTGGCGCAGCCTCGAAGAGTTGGCCGAGACGCCGGAGTTTCGCGAGTTCGTGGAGCGCGAATATCCGCAGCACGCCGAAGAGTGGGAAAGCCCGGTCGAGCGCCGCACCTTTCTGAAGTTGATGGGCGCGTCCTTGGCGCTCGCGGGGCTTTCGGGCTGTGTCTATCAACCGCCCGAGAAGATTGTCCCATATGTTAACTCGCCGGAAGAGATGATTCCCGGCAAGCCGCTCTTTTTCGCCAGCGCATTTCAACTCGGAGGCGTGGCGACCGGATTGTTGGTCAGAAGCAACGACGGACGCCCGACCAAAATCGAGGGCAATCCAGACCACCCGAACAGCCGTTATCCTGACCGCGCGGACGCGCAAGGCTCAAGCGCCACAGACCTCTTCGCGCAAGCCTCTTTGCTTGGCCTCTACGACCCTGACCGCTCGCAGACCTTAACCTTCCGCGAGGAGATTCGCCCTTGGACGGCTTTTGTCGGCGAGATGCGCACCGTTTTGGAAAACATGCGCGCGACGGGCGGCGCTGGCCTGCGTTTTCTGACCGAGACCACTACGTCTCCAACCCTGGCCTTTCAGTTAGACGCTCTCTTGCGTGAATTTCCGCAGGCGCGCTGGCATCAGTATGAGCCTGCGGGGCGCGACAACGCGCGATTGGGCGCGACCGCGGCCTTCGGCCAACCCGTCAACACCATCTATCGCTTCGAGCGCGCAGACCGTATCTTCTCGATTGATTCCGATTTCCTAGCCTGCGGCCCCGGCAATCTCTGGTACGGGCGCGACTTCGCTTCAAAGCGTCGCATCGTCGAAGGCAAGCGCGAC
>CAZEZJ010000201.1:0-8863 GCA_964516695.1 uncultured Blastocatellaceae bacterium | reverse complement strand
CGGCAATTCGTTTTTCTTCGAGCGGAAAGTTATAAGCGAGTAAACAGCCCTGTGTATTCTTCCAGAAAGCGTGTGCGAAGGTCTTGCGAAGTAAAAAGCGCCATCAGGCGTGCGCCCTCGGCCAGCACGGGCGCGGTCTGCGCTTTTTCGACCGCTTCGATTTGCACCGGGAAGGCTGTCAACGCTAAGTACATGACAGAGCAAACGGCCAGACCCCGCAGCAGCCCGAACGCTCCGCCGAGCACGCGGTCAAACCATTCAAGGCGAACACGGCGCAACCCGCCGCTGACCAACTGTCCGGCGGCAAATCCAGCGCCCAGCACAATCAACATGATGAGCAGAAAGCCCCCGGCGTTAGCGGCTGCCTGTGATTCCACGACTCCCAACGCGCGCAACAAAGCGCCCGCGCTTGCGTAAGCCTGCGCGGCAATCAACAGCCCAAGGATGAGCGCCGCCAACGTAATCAACGCCCGCACCAACCCGCGCGATGCACCCGCCACAACGGATGCTCCGATGAGCGCGAAGACTATGAAGTCAAAGATGGTCATTTCGATTTTAGATTTTAGATTTGCGATTTTTGATTGGATAAGGCGGAAACACTTTCACGGATTTAAATAATCTGCTTCGCAGACGCTATCCTCGCCCAATCGCAAATCAAAAATCAAAAATCTAAAATTCCTATAGCTTGCTGCCGGTCAGCAGGCGGTAAGCTTCCAGATAACGCGCTGTGGTTGCGGCGGCAACTGCGGGCGGAAGCGTTGGAGCGGGCGGCCTCTTGTTCCAGTCGAGGCTTTCCAGATAGTCGCGCACAAACTGCTTGTCAAAAGAGGGCTGCGACTGGCCGGGCGCGTAGCTTTCGGCAGGCCAGAAGCGTGATGAATCGGGTGTTAAGGCTTCGTCAACCAGAATGATTTGGCCCGCCGCGTTGCGGCCCAGTTCAAACTTCGTATCAGCGATGATAATGCCACGGCTCAGCGCATACTGGCCCGCTTCTCTATAGAGCTTGAGCGCGATGTCGCGTAACTCCAACATCACATCGCGCCCGACGATTTCGCTCATCTGCTCTTCGCTAATATTCTCGTCGTGGCCCGCTTCGGCTTTGGTGGCGGGCGTGAAAATCGACGCGGGCAGTCGTTCTGATTCGCGCAGGCCCGCAGGCAATGGATGACCGCAGACTTCGCCCGTCCTTAAGTAATCCTTCCAGCCGGAGCCTGCCAGATAACCGCGCACCACACACTCTATTGGAAAAACGGATGCGCACCGCACCAACATCGAGCGCCCGCGCAAACTTTCGGCGTATTGCCCGACGACTGCCGGCATCTCTTCGATTTCGGTCGTCACCAGATGATTAGGAACAATGTGGGCCAGCCGCTCGAACCAAAAGCGCGAGAGCGCCGTCAAGACTTCGCCTTTACGCTCGATAGGAGTCGGGGAGATGCAGTCGAAGGCTGAGATGCGGTCAGTCGCGACAATGAGCAGATGCTCGTCCGTCACCGCATAAACGTCGCGCACTTTCCCGCGCCGGATTAACTGTAGCTCCGAGAGAGATGTTTCCAGAACGGGCGCGGTGCTGGTCATAGTGTTTAGTATCGACAACTGAAATGGGTGACGTGCGACTGCCTTGCAGGAGCGAGGCGAGATTGTGCTCGCCCCGCAGAGCTTTTGTCAAGAAAATAGTAGGCAGTATGCGATAGGCCGTAGGCGCAAAGAACGACTGTTAGTGGTCGCCGCTTGGCTTTAAGCGATTTGTCTTGCTGCCTATTGCAGACTGCTTACTGTCCGGTAATCGCGTCTTTCAAACGACGAATCTGGTCGGCGTGGCCGTGTGCGTGTGCGGCGTAGATTTTGAGCCAGTCTTCGGCGGTGTAGCGACCGCTCTCCGTGTGTGTGCCTTCGCGCTGCCAGTCGTCTTCGGACATGAGGGCGAGCAATTGCGTGGTGGTGGCGCGTGCGCCGCGTAGGGCGTCGAAGGCCGGAGCGATGTCGCGCTCGTTATATTTTAGACGGATGGCGCGAGTGTCTTGGTCATAACCTTGGATGACGGGGTTGTCTTGGTCTAGGAGTTGGCGCAGGCGCAGCGCGCTCGCCATCTCGCTATCGGCCAGATGATGAATTATCTCGCGGGCGCTCCATTTGCCGGGCAGCGGGCGGTCGCTCAAAGATTCTTCGGGGAAGCCTTCGAGGCTGTGCATGACTTCGTCGTATCCGGCGGCGTATCTGGCGATTAACTGCTGTCTTTCTTCGGGCGTCACTTGATTTCGGTCTCCTTTCAGATGAGAGAAAAACTATGCAACAATACCAGCTCTCGGGACGTTAAAAATTTCTGTCTCCACGTCTTCCCCAATCCGAGAATATAGTTTGTCTTTTACGTGCTAAACCTGCTGTCAGGAGCGCTCACGCGAGAAGCGCCCGATAGCATCTTAACAACTTTGGAGAACTACATGCGCTTCTTTCGACCTGCTCCGACTTCACGAATGAAGGCTCTCAGCCTGGCGCTCGTGCTCTTTTTCGTTGTGCCGCCGGCGCTCACGGCGCGGCCCATCGCGCCGCCGCAGCAGACGCCGCAAACCACACGGCAACGTCAGCTTCCGCCCACACAGTACATTCCGAGCCGCAACTACGATATGCGCCACATCGCGCTTAACCTGCGCTTCAATTGGGAAAGGGAGCAAGCCATCGGCACGGCGACCCTCACGTTTGCGCCGCTCGTTAACGGCACTAAGAGCGTCGAGTTCGATGCAGGCCACATGACTTTTAACTCCATCAAGCTGTCGAATGGGACGCCGCTGCAATTCGCGCCGGACGCGCCGAACCAAAAGCTGCGCGTGACGCTCGACCGCGCTTACAGGACGACGGATGTAGTAACCATCGTTATTGACTACCGCACCAACGGCTTGACCAAAGGGCAGGGCCTCAGCGACTTTGGCCGCGGCCTGACGTTTATCAAGCCGACGCCCGAAGACCCTACGCGCCCGCGTCAAATCTGGTCACAAGGTGAAACGGAATATAACCACCTTTGGTTCCCCTGTTACGACCATCCGAACGATTTCGCCACCACCGAGATGATAGCCACGGTCGAGAAGCCGCTGATGGTCATCTCCAACGGCAAGCTGCTTGCGACCAAGGAAAACGCTGACCAGACGCGCACCTTCCACTGGAAGATGGAGACGCCGCACGCCAGTTATCTAACCTCGATTGTCGTCGGCGAATACGTCGGCATCGAGAGCAGCTATCAGGGCATCCCTGTCATCAGCTACGTTTATCCGCACGAGCTTGAGGAAGGCAAAGTCTCGACCGCGCGGCTGCCCGCGATGATGAAATTCTTTTCCGAGAAGACGGGCCTCAAGTATCCGTATGTGAAATATGCGCAGACGATGACGCGCGATTTCGGCGGCGGCATGGAGAACATCACCGCCACCACGCAGACCGATAACATGATTCACGACGCCCGCTTTGAACTCGACGCCACCAGCGACGGCTTGCAGTCGCACGAGTTGGCCCATCAATGGTTCGGCAATTACGTGACGGCGCGCACCTGGGCCGACATCTGGCTTAACGAAAGCTTCGCCACCTACTTTCAAGCGCTCTGGGATGAGCACCATTTGGGCCGCGACGACTTCCTCTATCTAGACGTTAAAGGCAATCAGGATGCTTACTACGGCGCATGGGCGCGCGGGCAGCGGCGTCCCATCGTCACTAAGAATTTCAACGGCCCGGATTCTGTCTTCGACGTTTACGCGTATCCGCGCGGCGGTGCCGTGCTGCACATGCTGCGCGGCGTGCTCGGAGAAGATAATTGGTGGCGGATGATTAACTACTACTTGCGCAAGTATGCCAATCAGCCTGTCTCGACCGAGCAGTTTCGCATCGCGATTGAGGAATCTACGGGCGCATCCATGGATTGGTTCTTCGACCAGTGGCTCTACAAGATTGGTCATCCTGTTTTTCGCGTCACGCAGGACTACGATGCGACGGCGAAAGTCTTGAAGCTCACCGTCCGGCAAGAGCAGAAGCCGGACCCTGACACGGCTTACCCGCAGGCCGGGTTCTTTCAAATGCCTGTGGACATCGAAGTCAACGCCGGAAATCAGACGACCATCGCGCGCGTGCAGCTTGAGCCGAAGGAAGAACAGACGTTTACCATTCCCTTCGACGTGAAACCGCGACTCGTCAATTTCGACTACGGCGACGCGCTCATCAAAGAATTGAAGTTTGATAAGTCTACGGACGAACTGCTGTATCAGGTCGCGCGCGATGCGGACATGCTGGGCCGTCTCTGGGCGCTCGGCCAACTCTCCGCGCGCATGAAAGCGCCCGCCACCAACGACGCCGACAAGCAGCGAATCGCAGCGACGCTCGCCACGACCGTGATGGGCGATAGCTTCTGGGGCTTGCGACAAGATGCCGCCACAGCTTTGAGAGGCGTGTCTGGCGACGCCGTTCGTACAGCGTTGCTCGCCGCCGCCAAGGATAAGAACGCACGCGTTCGCGCCAGCGCCATCACAGCGCTAGCCACCAGCAACGATGCCTCGCTAGCCAGCGTTTATTTGCAGGCGTTGACTGACCGCAGTTACGCCGTCGTTCGTGCTGCCGCCGCCGCGCTCGGACAAACCAAAAGCGCACAAGCTTACGACGCGTTGAACAAGCTCTTCGAGATGCCGTCTTGGCGCGATAGCGTGCGCATTTCGGCGCTGAACGGGCTGGTTGCATTGGGAGATAAGCGGTCGCTGGAGATGGGCATCCGCTACGCGGCGAAAACCAATTCAAACGCGTTGAGAACCGGGGCCGTGACCCTGCTCGGCGCTATCGGTAGGGAAGACCCGCGCTCGTTTCAACTCATCAGCGAAGCCTTCACGCAAGCTATCAGTGTGGGTGATTTTGGTTTCGGCCGTACGGCGGCTGAAGCCCTCATCGAGCTAGGCGACCCGCGCGGGCTGGCGTTCTTCGAGCAGGCGCGCAAGCAGTTCAACAATCCGCAGGTAGACTTGTTCATACAGCCTTTCGAGCAACGACTGCGGCAAAATGCGCCCAAGGCAACATCCAAAGCAGCGGGTCAATAGGGCACGACGCGCGGGCGCTAGAACGCGAACGCAGAGGCTATTAAAACGACACGGCGGTGCTAGGAACAAGGCTAAAAGCTCAGCTTTCACAGCTTTTAGCCTTGTTTCACGTCGCCATGTGTTAGCGTCCGGCGCTTTCGCCCTGTCGGCGCTGGCCGGGAGCGCCGCCCTGCGCGCCTGCTGTTATATCTTTAACTTATTGCTTGAGTTTAAGGCTCTTAACCTGCTATAGTCTTAACGACTCAAAACGCGCCACCGCCGTAGGCGCGTTTCTCGCGAACGGCTCGTTCGCCTTATCATAGATAAAACTTGATGCCAACGACCGACAGAGCCAAAGCGAAAGAAACGGGAAATGACGGTCAGCCTACCACGGGCGACCGTAAAGTTAGCCTGCTGGTCGTCGAAGACGACGAGAATATCTCGTCGCTCATCAACGAACATTTTTCGCGAGTCGGTTACATCGTTAAGACCGCCGGGGATGGAGTGGCGGGTGTGCAGGCAGCGTTGCAGGAGCATCCAGATGTCATTGTGCTCGATTTGATGTTGCCGAAGATGGACGGTCTCGCTGTCTGTCGCGAAGTTCGAGAGAAAGCCCCCTACATTCCTATCTTGATGCTGACGGCCAAAGACGATGTGGTTGATAAAGTGTTGGGCTTGGAGATGGGCGCGGATGATTACATCACCAAGCCCTTCGCTTTGCGCGAGCTGGAAGCCCGCATCAAGTCCGTACTGCGCCGTTCACGAACGGGCGGCAGCGCTGAATCCTCCGCCGACGAAGCGCCGATTGTACGCGGCAAGCTGCGGATTGACCCGGCCAAACGTGAAGTGACGGTCGGTGAACGACAGGTGGAACTGACGCCGAAAGAGTTTGACCTGCTGCGTCTGTTTGCCTCCAACCCCGGAAGAGTTTTTCCCCGAAAATACCTGCTGGAAAAAATCTGGGACTACTCCTACGAGGGCTACGACCGCACGATTGATTCTCATATCAATCGCCTGCGCGCCAAAATCGAAGACAACCCGGAAAATCCTTCGATGGTGCTGACCGTCTGGGGCATCGGGTATAAGTTCTCCGATGAGTAAGAAGAACCAGAAGGGTTAACCTTTCCCGAATGCTCGCGGACAAGCCCTGTGCCCCGAGCCTGCAATTTACACTGCGCGTTCTTTTTCTTTGACTCCATCTGCGACCCTCTCGCGCGCTCCGCTTGATTTTCCACTAAACGAGCGCGCTGTTCCGAAAAACGAGCCATCACCAAACGGCCTCGTCCAGAGTTAAACCTATGAGCAAAGTTTTACATTCGCCTGATTCTGCACCGCAGCAGCCGCCAACGAGCGTTAGCCTTCGCGCCGCGCACTCCTGCAAATCTATGCGCCGCGCCGCCGCGCTGCTGATGGTCATCGGCCTCGTGCTGATTCCATCGCTGGCGCCGCTCGCGCAGCGCGTCAAAGAGTCTGAGTCGCCCATCACGGTCAGCGGCATCGGCGCGCGCTCAACCTCCGGCGGCACCGTCGTCACGGTTTCTGCCGATGCGCCTCTGAATCGCACGCAGACGTGGCAGGAGGGCGATAAGTTTCATCTGGTTGTGCCGTATGCCGCGGGTCGCACGCTCAAGAACCTGCCGCGCGGCGTCAAGGTCAATCGCGTCAGCAACTCTCTGGAGATAGTCGTTAATTTAAAATCAGGCTCCAGCGTGACGGTTGACCCGCGTTTCAATAACCTGAACCTGATTATTAAGGGCGGCGTCAATCAAACGCAGAACGATACGAGCGAGGAAGCGGCCTCGCGGCCTGCCGCAGAGAGAGAGCAACGCGCTACTGCCAACGATTACGCGGAGCCTTCGTCGCCGCGCGCGATGCGCGAGCAGAGGGCAGGGTCGGAGAGTGCGAGCACGCTGCCGTTTGCGCCGAGCCGTTCTTCGATGGCGAGCAGCAAAGCGCTCTCGCCGGCTGGCGCTTCGGCGCAGGAACAAGCTGCCGCCTCTGTTCCTTCCGCAGGGCAGACTCAAGCTCAACAGGCTGCTGCTCCCGCCGCTGCCGCATCACCCGCGACCGCCCAGACGACAGCCAACTCATCAACCCAACTCGTCCCGGCGCAGGATGACAGCCTCGTTCCAGCCGGTTCAGCGGCTGCGAACTCTCCCGCGACGCCGCTGGAAGCGCAAAGCCAGACCGCTCCGAGCCGCAGCCTGCTCTCGACCGTTTTTTCGACGACAGGGGTGGCGATTCTCATCTCGATGGGCTTGCTCGCGCTCGTCTTTTTGCGCCTGCGTCCAAACTCCGCGGAGAAGGTTGAAGGAGATATCAAGACGAAAGCTTTAACCGTGGAGAAGATGGACGATGAGATTGTCGCGCTCGAAACGCGCGGGGCTGAACCGCCCGTCATCAAGACTGAACAGAAACCTAGAGAGCGGCGGAAACTGCTGCGCCGGATGAGCGATAAGCTGGCGGTTGCACAGTCGCAGGCCGTTCCGGCGTCGTTGCCGGAGCCGGAGTTGCAGGCTCTGGAAGTTCGTGGTTCTTCGCCAATGATGCCTGCCGCGCTCTTCGGCGCGTATCGAGTAGACCAGGAAGTCGGCAAACTAATTCTCGGCCAACCGCACAGGATGGACGTGTTGGCCTCGCGCGCGCCCGATGACCGCCGCGCGATGGAGACCTCTTTATTGAAGGCGATGAATGCGACGGAGACGGATGAGGATGGTCGTCGTCGCGCGCGTCAGGCGTTGGAAGAGTATGGCTTTCTGGCACGTCATTCGGCAGCACTCCTGTTGGCCCACCAGCCTTGCGACCGCGCGTCAGCCGCGCGGATGCTCGGCCACATCGGAGCGCCCGCCGCTTTGCCGTTCCTGCTCGAAGCGCTCTATGACACGGAAATGATTGTGCGCACGCAGGTCGTGAGCAGCATCGGCGCGCTCAAGCTGCCTTCGGCCATCGGCGCTCTGCTCGACATGGCGCGCCGCCATCCAGAGATGCCGAGTGCGCCTTTGAGCGCGGCGCTCAGCGCTTGCTCGCTCGATTGCTTTGATATCGGCGGCGTCTTTGAGCCGGAGCGTCCATCGCTGTTTAGCGAGACGGGCGAGTTTGACGGCGAAATCGCGCGCCTTGAAGCATCGGGCACTTACGAGCAACTGCCGGAATTTCTGGAAGACGAAACGCTCTCCGAGGCTTTGGAACGGCTGGAAAATACGGATGTCGAAGTTCGTGCGGCGGCAGCACGCCGCCTTGCGCAATTCCAGACGCAAACGAGCGTCGCAGCCTTAACCGCTCTCGCCACGCGCGACACGGAAGCAACAGTGCGCGCGGCGGCAGTCTCCAGCCTCGGTGAGATTGACCACGAGTCAGTCTTCGCGCCCGTGCTGATGGCTTTCGCGGACGAAGCGCGAGAAGTGCAGGCGGCGGCGGCGCGCGCGTTGTCGCGTCTGAACTTCAACCGCGCCGATGCTTATGTTCGCATCATCGAAACGGCCGACGATGAAACGCTCGGCAATGTCGCGCGCGTCTGTATTAAAGCGCGAATGGCGGCGCAGGCCATTGACCGCCTCGTCAGCGAAGACCGCCGGCAGGCTTATGAAGCCTTCTCGCTGCTGTCGCTTCTGGCGAAGGCGGGCGAGATAGCGCCGCTGCTGGAGGCGGTGGTCGAGCATCGCGACCCGAACGTGCAGATGGCGGCGATTCGCCTGCTTGGCATGACGGGCCGCCCCGAAGTCGCACAGCAATTTCGTCAACTCGCCGTGCGCGAGGGGCTGTCCGAAAAAGTTCGCACCTCTTTGCTTGAGGTCGTCTATAAGATAGACCAAGCGATGCCGGTC
>CAZEZJ010000200.1:0-8900 GCA_964516695.1 uncultured Blastocatellaceae bacterium | reverse complement strand
CAGGACATGTTCGACGACATCAGCGTCGAGCCACGGGAGGAAGAAAGTGATGAGTAATGAGTGATGAGTGATGAGTTAATAACTCTTTCTCTTACTCATTACTCATCACTCATCACTCATCACTTTAGTTCTATGGTTGAAGAAGTCTTACAGAGTTTTGTTGACGGTCGTGTGGTTGTGTTGGTGGGCGATTTGACGCGGCAGGAGGTGGATGCCGTGGTCAATGCGGCCAACTCGACGCTGATGGGCGGCCTGGGCGTTGACGGCGCGATACACCGCGCGGGTGGGACGCGTATTTTAGAAGAATGTCGTGAGCTTCGGCGCACGATGTTTCCTGATGGTCTGCCTGCGGGGAAAGCTGTTATCACGACGGGCGGCCAATTGCCCGCGCGCTTTGTGATTCATACGGTGGGGCCGATTTACGGGCAGCATGGCGGGCAAGAGGCAGTTGTTTTGGCCGAGTGTTATCGCAGTTCGCTCTCTTTGGCTGCCGAGCGGGGCTTGCGCTCAATTGCGTTTCCGGCCATCTCAACGGGCGCGTATGGGTATCCGCGCGCGTTGGCGGCGGCGGTCGCTTCGCGGGCCATCGAGGAATTTTTGCGGGATGATGAGAGGCTGGCTGAGGTGCGTCTGGTCTTCTTCGCGCGTGATGATGCGGAGGTCTTTCTGAAGTCTCACGGGTTTACTAATTCAGGGTCGAGTAGGGCAAAAGGGTAATGGTTCAATTGACGGCGGAAGTTGAAAGGCGCGTTGCGCCTGAGGGCGGGCGCGTGCTGCCCGTGAGTTTGAGCGCGCTTGAGCGCTTGGCTTGGAATTACTGGTGGAGTTGGGCGGCGGATGGCATCGCGCTTTTTCGTGACCTAGACCCGGGCGTCTGGGAAGAATGCGAGCACAACCCGCGACGGTTGCTGGCGGAGGTTTCGGAGTTTCGCTTGATGCAGATGGCGACCGACCCGCACTACTGCGCGCGCGTGTCGAAGCTGGCGGAAAGGTTTGATGCGCAGATGACGGACGAGCGCGCCTGGACGCCGCCCGCGGGCCAACCCATCACGCACGAGCGTCCGGTCGCTTACTTCTGCGCCGAATACGGCATACACGTTTCGCTGCCGCTCTATTCCGGCGGTCTTGGAATTCTGGCGGGCGACCATTTGAAATCCGCGAGCGACCTTCGACTGCCGCTGGTGGCCGTCGGGCTGCTCTATCGCTACGGCTACTTCCGCCAACGCCTGACGCGCGACGGTTGGCAGGAGGAGCACTACGGTGTCACACATCCTCATGCTCTGCCCATCAGACAGGTCCGAGACGACAGGGGCGCTCCCGTTCACATCAGCGTGTTGATGCGCGGGCGCGAGGTGCGTGCGCAGGCGTGGCGCGTTGATGTCGGGCGCGTGCCGCTCTATCTGCTCGACACGGACATTCCCGAAAACGAGGAGACAGACCGTTGGGTGACGGGCCATCTCTACGGCGGCGACCGCGAGACGCGCATCGTGCAGGAGATGATGCTGGGCATTGGCGGCGTGCGCCTGCTTCGTCGCCTCAATATCGAGCCGTCCGTTTTTCATCTCAACGAAGGCCACTCGGCTTTTCTGACGCTGGAACTGGCGCGCGAACTCAGAGAGCGGCGCGGTCTTGATTTCGAGACGGCGCGCGGCGAAGTCCGCGAGCGTTGCGTGTTTACGACGCACACGCCCGTCGCCGCCGGTAATGACGAGTTTGCCACGCCGCTCATCGAAAAATGTTTCGGTGATTCTTACGAGAAGTCGCTCGGTCTCTCGCATGATGAGTTTCTTCGATTGGGGCGCGTCAAGCCAAACAATGCGGAGGAATGGTTCGGTTTGACGCCGCTGGCAATCAGGATGTGCCGCTCGACCAACGGCGTGAGCGCTAAGCATGGCGAAGTCTCGCGCGCGCTGTGGCAGGACATCTGGCCGGACGTGACTGCGACGACGCAGGTTCCGATTACGTCCGTCACCAACGGCGTCCACGCGCCGACGTGGGTTGCGCCGCTCGTGCGCGCGCTCTACGAAAAGCACGTCGGGCCGGATTGGGCCGAACGTTTACACGACCGCGACGCTTGGCGCAGAGGCATTGAGAAGATTTCCGACCGCGAATTGTGGGAAGCGCACAGCCTGCTCAAGCAGCGCCTTATCGCCTTCATTCGTCATCGCTCGTTTCACGCGCGCGGCCATCGCGGCGAGACACGCGATTACACGGAGGCGGCGCGGACGATGTTTGACCCGTCGGCTCTGACCATCGGGTTTGCGCGCCGCGTCGCGGCCTACAAGCGTTGGAGCTTGCTCTTGACCGACCCGGACCGCCTGCTGCGTTTGATTAACGATAGGAATCGCCCCGTGCAGTTTGTCTTCGCGGGCAAGGCGCACCCGCAGGACCAGGGCGCAAAGTTGATACTGCAACAACTGGCGCGCTGGAAGTATGAACCGCTGGTGATGAACCGCGCCGTCTTCCTGCAAGACTACGACCAGGAGATAGCCCGTCAGCTTGTGCAATCCGTTGATGTCTGGCTCAACGTGCCGCGTCGCCCGCTCGAAGCTTCGGGCACGAGCGGCGAAAAGGTGGCGATGAACGGCGGCTTGAATCTCTCGATTCTAGACGGCTGGTGGATTGAGGGCTACGACGGCCAGAACGGCTGGGCCATCGGTGAACCACACGCGGCTATTGAAGAGGAAGCGGAAACGGAAGAGATGGACTTGCGCGACGCCCAATCGCTCTACCGCACGCTGGAAGAAGAAGTCGTTCCGCTCTACTACGACCGCGACGCCGAAGAATTGCCGCGCGGTTGGGTGGCCCGCATGAAGCACGCCATCAAGACGCTGGTTCCAGCCTTCAACAGCGACCGGATGGTTGAAGAGTACGCGCAGCGGATTTATCGTAGAGGAAACGATTGATTCATGTGGTCATGTAATCATTTAGTCATTGGCTCTTTAGTTCAATGAATCAATGACCACATGAATCAATGAATCAATCACTTAAGGAGAAGCCGACGACGACGTGCCACCGACACCTCACGAGGCAGAATTTACGACGAAGCCGAAGTTTATCCGCTGGCTGACTTACGGCTTCTTTGCGCTAATCGTCATCGTCGTTATCGTCGGCGCTGTCATCAACATCAGGCAGCGTCTTCAGGCTCGGAATGCGACGCCCGCGCCCGACCCCGCACAGCTTGCTCTCAAGCAAACGCTCGCCGCGCCCAACCTGAAAATCAGGACCATTGCTTTTGCGCCCGACGGTAAGTTTATCGTCGCGGGCTGCAACGACGGCAGCATTAAGGTCTGGGACGCGTCGAGCGGCAGCCTGCTGCGTTCGCTCGCGGGACACGCGCGCGACGTGCGCGCCGTCGCGGTCTCGCCCGACGGGCGTTTTATCCTGAGCGGCGGCGCGGACAAGACCGTCAAGCTGTGGGACGCGGCGACCTTTGAGTTGAAACAAACTCTCCTTGAGCATCAGGGCGAAGTCTTCGCGGTCGCTTTCGCGGCAGACGGTCAGACGTTTGCTTCCGGCGGAGAAGATACGTTTATCATTCTGTGGGACGTTGCCGATGGCAAGTCGAAGCGCAAGCTCGTGGGCCACGAGGATTGGGTGTACGCCCTTAGTTTCGCTCCCGACGGCAAGACGCTGATTAGCAGCAGTTCGGACTACTCCGTGCGCGTGTGGGATGCTGACGCGGGCAAGCAATTGAAGCTGCTCAATCGCGATAACACTTTGGAAACGGTGCGGGCGCTGTCCTTCGCGCCCGGCGGGCGAACGTTTGCTTCCGGCGGCGACTTGGTGCGCCTCTGGGACGCGCAAACCGCAGAGCTTAAGTTAACGCTCAGAGGCCACACGGATTGGCTGCGCGGCCTCTCTTTCTCGCCCGATAGCCGCCTGCTCGCAAGCTGTGGCAACGACTGGACAATCAGATTGTGGGACGTGCCGGAAGGACGACTCAAACACACCCTCACCGCGCACAGCGATTTGGTCACCGCTATCAGTTTTTCACCCGACGGCCAAACTCTCGCCAGCGCCAGCGACGACGGCACGCTCAAACTATGGCACGTTGCCGCGCTAAAATAACGCCGAGATAACTGTTCGGATTAGCAGTCGCAGTTGTGATAAACTGCTCGGCTTGTGCCGGATGAAAGCGTGTGCGTGAAGAAAAACCAAGTGGAGCAGCCTAGAGCGAGCCAGAACCCCCATGAAGTATTGCCCGGTTTGTAAAGCGAAGTATGAAGACAGCGTGAGCTTTTGCGCGACGGACGGCGAGGTCTTGGAGGAAGACTCGACCACGCTCGTCGGCGCGACGCTCGACGGCCAGTACTACATCGAAGCCCTGCTCGGCAAGGGCGGGATGGGCGCTGTCTATCGCGCGCGCCATATCCTTCTGGGCGACCGCGTGGCGATTAAAGTCTTGCCGCCGGAGATGCGCAACAACGCCGAATGGCTGCGCCGCTTTCGCCGCGAGGGACAGGCCGCGCGCCGCTTTCGTCATCCCAACGCCGTCACCGTCTACGACCTGCGCACCACGAGCGAAGGTCTCATCTACATGGTGATGGAGTACGTCGAGGGCCACACGCTCGACGCCGAACTCAAAGCGAAGAGTCGTTTGACGCCCGCCGAGGCGCTGCGCGTGATGGAGCCTGTGATGAGCGTGCTCAACGCGGCGCACGCGATGGGCGTCGTCCACCGCGACCTCAAACCCGAAAACATCATGCTCGGCAAGCCCGGCGAAGACGGCCAACCCGTCACCAAACTCCTTGACCTCGGCATCGCCAAGATGCGCGAAGTCGCGGGCGCTGACGCCGCCGGAACCACCGCGCTCACGATGGCCGGACAAGTCCTCGGCACACCCTTTTACATGTCGCCGGAACAGTGGGGCGAAGTGCCCTCGGACGGCAATATGGAGATTGACGGGCGAGCAGATATTTACAGCCTCGGCTGCGTCTTCTACGAACTGCTGGCCGGACGCCGCGCCTTCGGCGGCCTGACTCTTCAAGAGTTGCGCCGCGAGCACGTCTCCGTCGCCGCCCGCCCGCTGCACGAATTTTTGAGCGACGTGCCCGAAGCCTTCAGCCGCGCCATTGAACGCTCGATGGCGAAAGACCGCGACACGCGGCAAGCGACCGCTGGCGAACTGGCTAACGAGTTGCGCGTCGCGCTCGGTGAAGCGCCGCTCAGCAGTTCGCAGTTGAATTATCAAGCGTCGGGCACCAACACGGCGGGCGGCTCGGCGGCTCAAACCAGCGTCGAACAGCCTGAGATGCGCCAAACGAGCGCCGAAGTCGTCAACCCGACGATGATGACCCTCGACTCGCCGCCGCGCCAGCAGGAAGCATATCCGCCCGCGCCGCCGCCAGCGACATCGCTCGCGCAAATGCCCCAACTTGATGCTACGTCGTTGGCCCAAGCTCCGCCAAGCGCCAATCCATATCATCAAACATCCTCCAACATGGGCTACGAGACGGCCCCGCCCCCGCCCGTTGTTCCGCAGCAGAATCCTTACGCGCAGTCTTATTCGCCGTCGCCTTCTTACTCGATGCCCGCGACGGCAGCGCCCGCACGTTCCAAGACCGTGCCGATTGTCGCGGCCTTAATCGGCGTCGTCTTGCTGGCGGCTGGCGTCAGCGGCTTCTTCCTGTTGCGCAATAACAGCGCAGCCGACGAGACCAAGACAGAGACGGGCGGCAATCAACCGGACGACAAGCCGGAGACGAATAAAAACGGAGACACGAAGACGGGCGGCCCCGTCACCGCGGGCACAAAGGAGACGTTGACCTACTGGCTGGAAGTGCAGGCGGCAGCGGCGGGCGGCAAGTCCGCGCGCGTCGCGGGCGTTGTGCCGCTGGCGTCGGAACAAAGCTTCAAGCTGCACTTCACGCCGCGCGAGAACGGCTATCTATACATCGTCGGGCCGGGCGAGAAAAATGTGCCGATGACTTTTCTCACCGCCAAGCCCGTTCCAGAATCCGGCGTCACTTCAAACGAGGTCAAGAGCGGCGTTGACTACAGCTTCCCGCGCGGCGACGGCAATTGGATTACGCTCGACAAATTGCCGGGCACGGAAAACTACACCGTCGTCTTTTCCCCGACACCCCTTTCTTCGCCCTCGTTCCTCGGCAGCCTCGCCGGACATCCCTTAACTGCCAGCGAGCAGAAGGAATGGGAAGATTTTAAGGCGCAGTTTAAGGCAAACGCGCCGGTTTCGGACGTCGTCAACGTGAGTGGCGTTGACCCATTTGTCTCAATCAAGATACCGCAGGCTAAGCCTTCGGGCGAGCCTGTCATCTTCGATATGCGTATCGAGCATAAATAAGAGTTTGTCGCAGATGTCCAACATTATTTCCCCTGCGTAGGCTGGCGCGCGTGAGCGTCGTCCACGCTTGGGCCAACTTTTTTAAGGAGTAATTTTCATGCGTCATAAGATTTTCGTTCCCCTGCTTGCGCTCGCGCTCGTCGCCTGCGCGGCAATGTTTGCCTCCGCGCAGCAAGACCCCAATCAGGAAAATGTGCGCGGCGCTTTTCTCTCCACACGCGTCTCGGCCTCCGCCGCCGTCGGCAGCACCAGTCCCAGCGCCAGCAGGACCCGCCGCCAAACCAAAGCCGCGGCGGCCAGGCGCAGGAGCACTACTAAAAGCTCGACCGGCACGGCCAGCACGGGCAAGGCAGGCGTCGGCACTAAAAGCGCGACCGGAAAGACCGGCACCGGAAAGACTGGCGCGGGCAGCGTCGGCGGCGGACAGATTCCCGTTAACTCTTACACGTCAGCGCCCATCGGCATCGGCTACTCGCTCTATATGCGGGATACGAACGGCGACGCCGTGCGCGTTGACCCCTCGCGCATCTTCCGCGCGGGCGACCGCATACGCATCTCGCTCGAAACCAATACCGACGGCTTTCTCTACGTCTTCCATACGGAGAACAACGGCGAGCCGCAGATGATTTACCCCGACGCCAAACTCGACGAAGGCGAAAACTTCGTCGAAGCACACGTCCCCTACGAAATCCCTTGGAGCGGCGAACAAAGCGAGAGCCTTCGTTGGTTCGTCTTCGACCAAAACCCTGCCAATGAGCGCCTTTACATCGTGGTGACGCGTGACCCGCTACCGGGCGTGCCCACCGGACAACAGCTCGTCAACTACTGCGCTGAGAATCAGGGCCAATGCCCTTGGCGTCCGGCCTCAAACCTCTGGTCGCAGGTCAGAGTCAACGCCGAAGGCAAGGTCGTCGTGGACCGGAAAGCCGCGACCTACGGGCAGAAGCAGTCGGCCTCCGAACGCGACGCCACGACGCGCGGCCTCGGTCTGGCACCCGCCGCGCCCGAGCCGTCAATCGTCCGCATGAACGCCTCTTCAAATGCCGGAGTTCTCATCACCGCGCTTGATTTAATACACCAGTGAGAAGTCAGGTGTCGGAACGGAGAAGAGAAGGCTGCGCCCCGCTGTCATTCTCTTCTCCGTTCTCCTGATTCCTGAATCCTGCTTTATCTACCGGAGAATGCTATGAAACTCAAAGTCACCCCGCTTGTTTATGTCGTCGCATTCGCTTTGCTGTTAGCCACGCTTCCCGCTGGCTTAACGAAAGCGCGTGCCGAAGATAAGAATGCAGCCAATGTTTCTTCTCCCGCTTCGCCGCAAGGCGATAAGGCGCAGGCCGGCCAAGCGCTCAAGCAGGGCCGCGCGCTCTTAAAGCGCGGCAAGTCTGACCAAGCGCTCGAACGCCTGCAAACCGCTCTGCGTATCTACAAACAATCGAACAGCCCGAAGGGCGAGGCTGCCGCCTCGGACGCGCTCGGCGACCTCTACATGCGGCAGGGCCAGTACACCGTCGCGCTTAACTACTATCAGGGCGCGCACACGGCGTTTCGCAATGCCGCCTCAAGTCAGGGCGCGCTTGAGAATACGTTTGGGATGCCGGACAACGAGTACAACGCGAATCTGATGCTGGCGAAAATCGGTGAGGCCAGCTACCGCGCCGGCAAAGTTTCCGAAGCCGCCGCGGCCTACGGGCAGATGAACGTCGTCAAGCCAGACCCGACCAAGCTCGCCACGGGCGGCGCGACGGCTCCGAAGAAGAGCGGCGGCGGCTTTGGCGGCCTGGGTGGTCTCGCCAAGAATATTCCGGGCGCTGGCGGCGGCAGCGGAGTTGATAAAGCGATGGCCGTGGCCGGAGCCGTCAAGGGCGCTATCGAGTTGTATCGCCAGTCAATCGTTTATTCGGCCCACGAAATGGGACTCGGCCGCGTCGATTACTACAACAAGAATTACGACAGTTCGAAGAAACATTTTAGTGAAGCGCTCTCGACCGCCGGAATGCCGATTATCGGCAAGTTCGGTCAATCGAAACGAGTGCGTGCTGCCGCCCGCACGAGCCTCGGTGACGTGTCGTTGCAGATGGGCGACTACAAGGGCGCCACTAAGTTTTACGCGGAAGCCGTCAAGGGCGCGCGCGACGATAAGCGGCTGGATTTGATGTGGCCCGCGCAAAGGGGCTTGGGCCGCGCGCAGTGGTTGATGGCGGCGCAGGACAAAGACCCGAAGCGCTCTATCAAGGCGCGCGAAGCGGCCATCGCTTCCTACCGCGAAGCGCTCGCCACCATTGAGACTATCCGCGCGGGAAGCGTCCGCTCCGATGATGCTCGCTCGACATTCTTAGGCACCACGAAGGATGTCTACGACGAAGCCTCAAGCGACCTGGCCGAAATGGCCTTGCTGACTGCGCCGACAGCCGGTGCGCCGCTCGATGGTCAGGCTTTGGCCTATGCCGCCGAAGGCTTCAAGATTGCCGAACAAGGCCGCGCGCGCTCCCTCCTAGACCTCTTGGGCGAATCAGGCACCAACATCACGGAAGGCGTGCCCGCCGAACTCATCAAGCGCAAGCAGGACAACCTAGACCGCCAGCAGGAGATA
>CAZEZJ010000199.1:0-8901 GCA_964516695.1 uncultured Blastocatellaceae bacterium | reverse complement strand
TTTCGACGGTCGCAAATTGATGGCGGACATAAAAGGTGCGGTCACGGATGACCGCCATCCGTTCATTGGGGAAGCACATCGTATTGGCGTCGTTGTTGCCGCGCACGGCGATGACCGGAGCGATTTTTTCAAGTTCCCAGATTAGTTCTTCGTTGCCGATGTCTCCGGCATGAATAATGCGGTTGACGCCCGCGAACAAATCGAGCACTTGTTCGTCAAGTTTGCCGTGTGTGTCGGAGATGACGCCGATGAGGACGCGGGACGGTGCGCTCATCACAAATCAACTTTGGAAGCAAGCTTGTGCATCGTGTCAACGATGAGCACGGCGATGGGCGGATAGAAGACGAGGTCTGGGCGAATGCGCTGGTCAAAGAACACGGCCAAATCGCCAATGATGTATTCGGCGTGAGCGCCTGCGAAAAGCCCGGCGGCGACGCTAATCAAGTAGCCCACGATAAGGAAGGCGAAGGCCTTGAAGCGCGTAAACGGTTTGCCGGAACTCTCCGCCTCATTCATCAGCGAATGCACGGGTGGGGGCTGGTAAGTGTAGCGCTCGATATACTCGCGGATGCGCGCGAGCAGATGCCAGAGGCCGACGATAAAGAGCGCGACGACGACGGCGCGACCCGTGACGCCGTTGAATTTTTGCCAGAACTGCGGCTTCAACATCGCGACGATGAAGGTCGAGAGAAAAAGCGTGACGGTCGTAAAGACGACTTTCGAGCGTTCCGAGGTTTCGCGGCGGTCGGCTTCGAGCAGGATGTCTACCATCCTATCGTAGCGCATCTGCGCCGCCACCATCCGCGCCCGGCGCGCGTGAATATTACTGGAACGAAGCACGGATGAGGTGGCAGCCGTTTCTCGTTTCTCGCGTTGTTCGTCGTAGGCTGTGCGTTCGTGCGGGTCGCTTAACGTGCGGTAGGCCAGAGCCAGCATCGCAAACTCGCGCGCAGCTTCCGGCGAACCACCGTTGTGGTCTGGATGCCGCTCGCGCGCCAGCTTGCGGTAAGCCGACTTGATTTCGGCTGCCGAAGCTGTTTGTTTAACACCTAGAATTTTGTAGTAATCAACCACCGCGCTTTTCCCAAAACTCCTTCTAAAAGCCTGCGATGGGACGCCCCGACAATCTCTGCTGCCTGGGCAGGGAGGGTCGCCCTTTGACCCTCATACTATAGCATTACCGAACGGGTTTCGTCTTCTAACGAAATGACGCCGCGGCGCTTTGGGAGGTTAAAGCAAGCGCCGCGGCAGCAGGATTACCTGAAGGGGGGTTGTTGTGGTTAAAACAAGAGTCAAAGGAGCGATGCTTGCTTCCTCGAACGACCGTCGAGGGGGGCGAGGACAATTTAAGTGGCCACCACTCCCTTGGACTCTCGTACCGACCCTAGCAATGTCTATGCCGCTCATCTTTTTAAGCAATATCAGCAAATTTGTTGACATCCATCAATAACCGTTATCCCAAACTGTCTACTATTGTTCACACTGCTGTCTACTATCAAAGACACTTCACCACACAAAGAGCCTCCCCCCTCGTGCGCTCAAAAAAAGAGGGCTGGCCGTGTTTTGTGTCACACGGCCAGCCTTAGTTTGTGAACGGCAGCTTCCAGCGCTCGCCGCTTAAGATTGCGGCCCGGAGCCGTTGGAACGGGCGTTGACCTCGCGGTCAACGATATTGATGAGCGTGCGGACAGCGATGCCGGTTGGCCCTTTGGCGCGAAAAGGTTTGGCCTCGTCGCCCCAAGCCGTGCCCGCAATATCAAGGTGCGCCCAAGAGATGCCGTCGGCAAACTCCTTGAGGAAGGCAGCGGCGGTAATGGTTCCGGCCTTGCGCCCGCCGACGTTCTTGATGTCCGCGATGTCAGATTTAATCTGCTTCGTATACTCTTTATCAAGCGGCAGTTGCCAGTATTTTTCACCGACTTCTCTTCCCGCCTCGATGACCTCGTTAATGAAGGCTTGGTCTGTGCCGAGAATCGCGGTATTGACATCACCGAGCGCGATGGAGACGGCGCCCGTGAGCGTCGCCATATCGAGCACGCGCGTGGCTCCCAGTTTCTTCGCGTAGCAAATGGCGTCGGAGAGAATCAGACGGCCTTCGGCGTCGGTGTTGATGACCTCGATGGTCTTGCCTGACATCGCTTTGACGACGTCGCCGGGCTTCGTGGCCTTGCCGGAAGGCAGGTTTTCCGCTGTGGGCACGACGCCCAGCACGGGAATCGAAGGCTTCAACTGCGCGATGGCGCGCATCGCTCCGAGCACGGTCGCGCCGCCCGTCATGTCATACTTCATCAACTCCATATTCTCGCCCGGCTTCAGAGAGATGCCGCCCGAATCGAAGGTGATACCTTTCCCGACAAACGCCAGCAAGCTTTCATCCTCTTGGCCGCCCGTCTCGCGCGGCGTGTATTTGAGGATAATCAATTTCGCAGGCTGGTCGGAGCCGCGCGCCACGCAAAGCAGCGCGCCCATTCCTTCCTGCTCCATCCGCGCTTCATCCAGCACGTCAACGTTCAAGCCAAACTCGCTGGCAATCTCACGCGCCCGCTCGGCCATATCGGAAGGAGTCATGTATCCGCCCGGCTCGTTGGCCAGGTCGCGTGTGAAGTTAACGCTCTCGCCGATGATACGCCCGCGCTCCACCCCGCGCTTGATGGCCTCTTCATCTGCGCCCTCAAGCTGGACGACGAGACGATCAATCGTGCGCTCTTCTTTCTCTATCGTGCGATATTTGTCCGGCTCGAAGAGGCCGGTCACGGCACCTTCGGCCGCCGCCGCCGCCAGCTTTTCGGCATCCCCTTCGGCGCGCGGCACGAGGGCCACGGTCTTGACATTCTTATTGCGCAGAAAGCGCGCGGCAGTGCCCGCCATCTGCGAGACCTGCGCGGTCTGGTAGTCTTCCCGAGCGCCGACGCCGAGCAGCAACAGGCGGCGCGCCTTCAAGCCGCCGCCGTCGCCGACAAGATGGACATACACCGTCTCACCTTCTTTGCCCTTCAATTCTTCGGATTCAATAACGGACTTAATGACTCCTGCGGTCGCCGCATCCAATTCTTTTAAAAAACCGTCATCCGCTTTCTCATCCTTAAAGACGGCGACGGCCAACGCCTGCACATCCTGCTCATTCAGCGCCTTCGTACTTGCTTGTACATCCATACTCGATTCCTCTCTGTTCTAGCTGCCAGCCATCAGCCGTCAGCTTTCGGCTCAAAATCCCTGCACAAAGCGAATAATTATAGTAAAGGGTAATTAACCCGTTCGTCCAACGACATTGACCGCGGCGTGCAACTTGACGCTGCACCTGGTTAGGGTCTGACAGTCAACTGCTTCTCTATCTGTTCGTTCGTTCCTTCAATTGCGCGCGCGTTTCGCGGTCAACGGTGCGGCGCATTTCGGTCTCTCGTTTATCGTAGAGTTTTTTGCCCTTCGCGACGCCGACCTCAAGCTTGACGCGCCCGTTCTTGATATAGATGCGCGTCACCACGAGCGTCATGCCCTGAATAGTCGTGGACTGTTCGAGCTTGCTAATCTCACGGCGATGCAACAGAAGCTTGCGCGTGCGCACGGGGTCGTGGTTTTCCCGATTGCCGTGAGAGTAAGGCGAGATGTGCGCGTTGAACAGCCACACCTCGCCGTCGCGCACGGCCACATACGACTCCTTCAACTGCACGCGACCGTCGAGCACGCTTTTGACTTCCGTGCCCGTCAAAGCGATGCCCGCCTCATACTTATCCGAGATATGATACTCGTGAAAAGCCGCGCGGTTCGTGACCAGAGTTTTATCTTCTGCGACCTGTGCCATTACTGAAAGCCGTGCCTTCTAAGCGCGCAACTCATAAAGAGTCGTTCGCTCATAAGGCTTCAATCCTTCCTGTTCAATTCGCGAGCGCAACTGTGCCGCCGGAACATACGAGCCGTGGCAAGCTCCCGCCGCGCGCGAGATTTTTTCCTCAATCAACGTTCCGCCCAAATCATCAGCGCCGCAATGAAGGCTGGCGACGGCCTCATCCAACCCGCGCTTGACCCAAGCGATTGCCTGTATGTGCGGCAGCTCGGCGCGGAAAAGCAAGCGCGAAGCTGCTATCACGTTCAAAGCCTCGCGCGTCTCAGGACTCTTGAGGCCGCGCTTGATAGCAATGGGAGCGTTAGCCGCCACGAAAGGCAGTTGGATAAACTCCGTAAAGCCGCTTGTCCGGCGCTGCACTTCGAGCAAGCGCTGTAGATGAGCGGCCCGCTGTTCGATGGTTTCAATATGTCCGTACATCATCGTCGAGGTTGTGCGAACGCCCGCGCGGTGCGCCGTCTCGACAATCTCACACCAATCGCCGGCCATCACTTTCTCATTGCACAAACGACGCCGCACGTCATCCACCAGAATTTCGGCAGCCGTGCCCGGCATCGTGCCTAAGCCCGCCGCGCGCAAGCGTTCGATAATCCGCGCATACGGCTCCGCGCTTCGCTCATGCAGGTAAGCTATCTCTTCCGGCGAAAACGCGTGAATGTGAAGATTAGGGAAAGCTTGTTTTATTTCTCGCACGAGCGTGTAATAAAAGTGCGCGGGCGTGCGCGCATCCAGGCCGCCCTGAATCGTCACCTCCGTGATGCCAAACGATAAACGGCTTGAAATCTGTTCCAAGCATTCGTCAATCGTCAAACGATAAGCGTCAGCGTCCGTTTCGTCGCGCCGGAAATTACAGAAGCCGCAATGCTGCACGCAAACGTTCGTGAAATTCAGATTCAGATTAACGACGTAAGTGACGCGCTCGCTCCACAGCGCACGTTTCAACTCATCAGCCGCCCGGTACATCTCACGACAAGCGCCCGCATCCCGCTCGCCAAGCAATGCCGAAACGTCCGCCAGCGAAAGCTCCCCGCCCGCCAAGCTGCGCTCGATGATGTTTCCGATGCCCATCATAAAAAGGTTTCAAGTTTCAGGTTTCAGGTTCGCCCTTGTTAACTTGAAACGTGAAACCTGAAACTTCAAACTTACTTTTCAAACTCTCCGCGCAGTGGCCGCGTCATCAATTCTTCCGCCGCCTCGCGCGCCGTCTTGCCTTCGTAGAGAACGGCGTGGACTTCGTTTGTAATCGGCATCTCGACGTTTAGCCGCGCGGCCAACTGTTTGACGGCGCGCGTCGTCTTAACGCCTTCAGCGACTTCCTTCATGCCGCCGACGATAGCGACGAGCGGGCGCCCCTTCCCTAGTTCCTGACCGACGAAGCGATTACGCGAGAGGCCGCCCGTACAGGTTAAGACCAAATCTCCCAACCCTGCGAGGCCCATCATCGTTTCCATCCGCGCGCCCTCTGCGAACGCGAGGCGAGTCATTTCCGCCAACCCGCGCGTGATGAGCGCGGCCACGCTGTTTGTCCCCAGACCCAGCCCTGAAACAATCCCGGCCGCTACTGCCATCACGTTTTTGACAGCGCCGCCGAGTTCTGTTCCCGTCACATCCTTGTTTGTGTAGACGCGCAGATTTTGAAAGCTCAGCAGAGCTTGAACAGCAAGGCTCTCATCAGCATTCTCGCTCGCGGCCACAACCGCCGTTGGTTGCCCTGTCACAACTTCCTGAGCAAAAGACGGCCCCGACAAACAAACGAAGCGCGCCGCGAAACGCTCTGCCACCACCTCGCGTACTACTTCCGAGATACGCTTGCCCGTCTCAATCTCAATGCCCTTCGTCGCGCTGATAAACAGCATCTCCGCCCTAAGCAAAGGCAGCATCGCTTCCAGCAAGCCGCGCGTCGCGTGTGAAGGCGAAGCCAGCAGCACAAACTCCGCATCCTTTAACGCTTCGCCAAAATCGCTTGTCGCGCGCACATTTTCAGGAATCGTCTGCGATGAAAGATAAACACGATTCACGCGCTCGCGGTTGATGGCTTCGACAACTTCACGGTTGCGTGCCCACAGGCAGACATCATGGCCCGCGCGTCCCGCCACAATGCCAAGCGCCGTCCCCCAACTCCCCGCGCCGATAATCGCCACCCGACTCATAAGGATTTAGTCATGTCATCATTGATTCATGTAATCATTTTCTACAATGAATCAATGACTAAATGAATTAATGATTACATCACTTAAACTTGCTCTCAGTTCCCTTTAGTAATCTGCCGATGTTAGCGCGATGCATAAAGACTATCAGCGCGCCGCCGATGAGAGCCGCCGTGATGACGGGCGCGAAGCTCGCGTCAGGCTGCGTGAAACGGCTTAACAGCCAGACGCACAGCGGAAAGGCGGCGGCTGCCGTAATCGAGCCGAGCGAAACATAGCGCGTCGTGGCGACGATGAGCAGAAAGATGAGGCCAGCGCCCGCTAGTGCGAGCGGTGATAAACTAAGGAAGACGCCGACGCCCGTTGCCACGCCCTTACCGCCGCGAAAGCCCAGCCAGATTGGAAAACAATGACCGCAGACGGCCACAATCGCTGCCGCCGCTACCAGCCAGTTAATGCCGAAGTCAGGCGTCGCCAGAGCACGAGCGACCCAGACGGCGAGCGCTCCCTTCAGAGCATCGAGAAGGAGCGTCACGATGCCCGCCAGTTTCCCCGCGCGCCTTGAAACATTAGTCGCGCCCGTTCCGCCGGAGCCGCTCGCGCGCATGTCCGCGCCCTCTTTCGCACGCACGATGAGATAGCCAAAGGGAATCGAGCCGAGCAAGTATGCGACAATTAGAATCAGCACGGGTCGCATCGAAAGGCACTCCGCGCCCAGCGAGTCTGAAAGCTTGAAAAGGGCTGAGCGAGACTATAACAAGTGCGGATGAAAAGGTGAAACGAGTTTGGTTCCCGCTGGCAAGTCTATGGCAGCCAAAACTTTTATCTTTCCACGCCGCGCGGTCAAGGAACTTTCTTCCGTCAACGAGTGTCTATAAGGTTAACAAGAATTAAAAGCGCAACGGGCGGCGGCAGCAAAATGATGTTTGGGCTTCAGGGGAGGTCAAAGATGACAGCGAGTGATTTACGCGAGTTTGAGCCAAGAGACATCAACATCGCCATCGGCGTTGCGATTCTGGCCGCGACGTTAAACTCCTTATGGGTCATCTGGGAGGTCTACAAGACGCAGCAAATGCTGAACGGGGCCAGCGCGCACGGCGTGGCGCTCTGTTTTTCTCCCGAGTTTCATCTGATGTTCATCAGGATTGTCATCGCGCTAATGACCAGCGCTATCCTTCTCTGCTCGCGCAGAATCATAGGACTCTGCTTCTCAGCCCTCTCTCTCCTTTGGGTACTGCTCGAATATCTTAGCTGGTATGTGTGGTCACAAAACTTATTGGAAATCACTGAACGAAGAGATTTCCCGGAGGGGATGCAACATGCGCTCGGCATGAGCGGAGCCACCGGATGGAATGCCGCCCTGCTCGCCATTGTCGGCGCTCTTTTCGTCTGGGAACTAAAAACTCTGATGGCTGCCGTCTCTCCGTCGAGTAGAGAAAACTTTTAAGCGCTACCCGTCAAAACTCGCGTTTCAATTTCGCTTTCCTTAAATCAGGCGGCGGCGCAGGAGGTCGAGCGCGGCTTGCGAGGCGCGCCAGCGGATGAGATGACGGTCGCCGGGAAGCTGTAGCTTGCGATGCTCCGTGTGCGCGTCGTCCGCGAGAGCTATGTAGACGAGGCCGACGGGCTTCTCTTCAGTAGCACCGCCCGGCCCGGCGATGCCTGTGACGGAGAGACCGAAATCCGTGTCGGCGCGACTACGCACGCCTTCGGCCATCGCTTCCGCCACTTCGGCGCTGACCGCACCGTAGCGCGAAATCAACTCGGCATCAACGCCGAGCGTTCTCGTCTTCGCTTCGTTTGAATAAGCGACGACGCCCTCCATGAAGTAGACGGAAGAACCAGGCACTTCCGTCAGGCGCTCGGAGATGAGTCCGCCCGTGCAGCTTTCAGCGACGGCCAAAGTGAAGCCGCCGACAGCGAGGCGCAGGCCCACGACCTCCTCCATCTTCTCGCCGCGAAAGGCGAAAATCGAATGGCCCAACCGCTCTTCAATCTGTCCGGCCAGTCCATCTAAAAGAAGCTCGGCTTCCTGTTCGGTCTTGGCCTGCGCGGTCAGGTGAATCTCAATCTCGCTGCGGTTGAAGAGAATCGTCGTCTGCGGATTCTTATACTGCGTATAGACCGGAGCGATGCGTTCGTCGAGCGCTGACTCGCCCATCCCCGCGACCCGCAACACGCGCCTGACGACGCGCACGTCGCCCGCCTTGGCAGCGAGTTTCGGCTGCACAAACGTCTCATACATCGGGCGCATCTCGCGCGGCGGGCCGGGCAGCAGAACAACCGCGCGATTGTCATGCTCGATGTACATGCCGGGCGCAGTCCCGTTCGGGTTGGAGAGCACCTCCGCCGCTTCAATGACCATCGCCTGCCGCGAGTTAATCTGCGGCATCGAGCGCCCGAAGCTTAAGAAACGCGCGCTGATTTCTTCGAGCACTTTTTCGTCCAGTTTGAGCCGACGCCCGAGAGCGCGGGCCGCAACCTTGCGCGTGATGTCGTCTTCGGTTGGCCCAAGGCCGCCCGTCATAATGACGACGCGCGAGCGCTTGAGCGCGTCCTTGATGGTCTCTTCAAGGCGCGCATCGTCGTCTCCGACAACTGTCTTGAGCTTCACTTCGATGCCGATGCTGTTCAGCTTTTCCGTCAGCCAGAGGCTATTGGTGTCCGTGCGGTCAGGCGTCAAAAGTTCCGAGCCGATGGCAATGATTTCAGCGGTGAGCATAAGTTTTAATTAGCGCGGTCAACTATAACTTGATTTGATAAACGATGAAAGGAAAGCTCATGTTGCTTTGGAGTTTAAACTTTACTCAGCGGTCACAGTTAACCTGCCACAGTTAATACGAGCTTAGTTGGCAGACGCTTCTTCCTTCACACCATAAATTTTCACTTCCCGCACCCACATGACGAAGGGGC
>CAZEZJ010000198.1:2413-8930 GCA_964516695.1 uncultured Blastocatellaceae bacterium | reverse complement strand
TGATACATCACGTCGGCCAACTCGTGCTGCTTGTCCGTTCCGGTTCCCGTATCACCGATAACCAGAAAACGCACCGAGCCTTCCTTGTTGGGCAAGCTGACTTTGACCGGCGAGCCAGCTTGCACACTCTCCTTTGCATTGTCGGAAGATTTTTTTTGGCCGAAAGCTTCAACGGTAAAACCGTTGAAGACCAACAGGGCAATCATCAAGAGCGAAGCGAAGATTCGTTTCATACCTTACTCCTAAAAGAGCGCGCCCGCTTATGGGAGGGCGTCGAGCATGTAGTCAATGATTAAGCTGTTTTCTCTATCAACCAGCAGCATGTGCCGGTTGACGAATCTATATCTCAACTGCTTGGGTAACAGCGGAAGCTTGATGAGCAGCGTCGGCGGCATCTCCACCAACTCTTTCGTCTCTGGATATGCGTAATTGACTCTGAGAGGGACACCCTTCGTGTCGGCCTCCAAAACCGTGTCGCGCAATTGCTTCCTGTCGTTTCCCTTAAACTCGCTGCGGATTAAAGCGCGGATGTGTGCGGCAATATCCGGTGTGAAAACTTGGCCCGGTTTGGCGTTGGCCCTCGCTGCTCTGACCTTTTCCTTGAAGGCCGTCTTATGCGCCTGTATCTCTTCGGGCGTGCTTTCTTTCGAAAGTTTCGGCATCTTCTCTTCTATCTGCTCGCGCATCCGTGCGTAATCTTTCGCGCGCTTTTCAAAAGCGGCGACCGCCCGTTTGTCTTGGGCTGACAGAGCGCTTTGCGAATTGGTCTTTTGTTGTTGAAGACTAGATGCGGCGTTTGACGGATTCAGCGAGAAGGTTAAGCACAGAATCAAAGCCGCCGCCGTCACAAAGATGATATGTTTTGTCATTTTCTGTTGCATTTGTAGCGCATCTAAAAGCAAACACAATGCCAGCAACACGGCTTGCGCAATACTCACCCGCGAAGCCGCTTAAATCTTAGAAACACAAATAGATTCGCCCGCAGAGGATGAAGGCACACAGCGGCGGCGCGCTGCGTGAGGTGAATGCTTGTAGGACATATCACAGAGCGCGTGGAGAGTTTTATTCTTGTCTTTTAGCGAGTTGGAGGCAGAACAGCCTCGGGTGTCTTTGCACTATGTTGATACAACACGCAAGCGCGGAAGAACGTGAAAAATGAACTAGGCTAGACAGTAAACGGGTTATGACTGCCTTATTTTTCGATGGCCGGAAATCCGAAGGGGCAATCAGCGAGGACGGCGCGCATACTGACTTGGCTGAAGAGAGTTTCAACGAAAGCAGCGAAGCGATGCAGGACGGGCGCTAATTCGACAGCGCCGCGCGCCGCCCCGACTTCTTCGATGAACCGCTCGCAGGCTTCCCAATCCTTGTACATCAAATAACGCAGGCTGCCTTCCTGAAAGACCGTCAGGCGTTCTATCAGGCGAGCAATCGGATGCTGGTCGCGTTCTTTCTCGGCGCGCTGAATTAGTTGCAGCAGCAGCCAGAGTTCATCGCGCAGCGCCAGCGATTGCTGTTTCCTGTTCTGGTAGGCTTTGAAGAGGAGCGCGCCGTCGAGCGTCGGGTCGAAGAGTTGGGCCAAGGCGACGATGGATTGCTGGAAGGAATCGCGCAGGATGCCGTGCGCGGTTTCGACCTTGGCGTAGATGGTCGGCGGATGTCGCAGCGCGCTCAAGCCCGTCAGCTCGCGCGAGAACACTTTACGCAGTTCCATCGCCAGCGCGTAGTTCGTTCCGTCCAGTACGTCGCAGATGTTTTGCTCTAATCCCTCTATCCGCAGGGTGCGATTCTCGACAAACCTTCTTAGCTCGCGTGTCTCCTGATTGATGAGGGTGAAGATGGGCAACGTCTGTTTGAGCGGAACGTCACGCCGCAAGCTCGATTCCACTTCCGACAGCCAACTCAACATTTGCACTAAACGAGAAAAAATCAGTAACAGGTCAGTACCAAACGTTCCCTGCATCGCTGCGGCGCGCGTCAGTGAGACTAACTGCGGCTGTAGGTGGGCGACGTTTCTGTGAGTAATAAAGCCGACGAAATGCTTTGCCGCTTCCGAATGTTCCAGGTCGCGCGCCAGCAGTCTGCCCATGTTCGACCAAGCGCTCAAGCCAATCGCGCCAGCCCTCAACAACTCCTCACACAACAGACTGAAATTGCCGAGCACTTCCGCCAAACGCAACATAGAGAGCGTGTCGAACGAGGCGTTTGCTTCGATGGGTTCTTCCGCCAGTGAAATGCTATCGAGCGCAGCCTGCCCTTCAACATCCTCAAACAGGTCATCCTCCACGCTCTCAACTCCCGCCAGTTGAAACGCGAGGCGAGAGCAATCTAAAAGGAGCGCGCGCGCGATTCGAATCTCGTTGGTAAAGTCGCGCTTTGGCAGGTCCGCCTGCTCGGCCTCTGTGAAAGGTTGATTGATGGCGTCGAAAAAGCTGAGTAGAGCGCGGAGCCGAAGACCCAGCCCGGCCTCTGCTTCCGACTCAACTTTGATGATGGGCATCTCCGGCATCTCGCCTAAGTCGCGGGTCGGCGCGGCCTCTTGGCCTGCCAATATCTCGCTGGGAGCGTTCGTGTTCAAATCGAGAGGATTCATAAATTAACTGCGGCTCAGGCGCCCTTGCCCGCGCCTTGCTGATTCGATTGTAAACATGAAATGATGCGGCTGGCAAAACATTTATTTTCGCCGCCTATCTTGGGCGGCAATTAAAGCTGCTTTTAACACCGACGGCGAACCTCTAAAAATGGCTGAAGCGCGTTTCTCAGAACTACTTATCGCCACCTCTAACCCCGGCAAGATTCGGGAGTTGGAATCTTTGCTCAGCGCGCTCCCTTTACGCTTGCGCGGCCTAGATGAGTTTCCCTCGGTCGAGGAGGTGGCCGAAACGGGAAACACTTTTGCCGAAAACGCTGCGCTCAAAGCAACTGGCTACGCGCAGCAGACGCGCCTCTGGACGCTGGCAGACGATTCCGGCTTGGAGGTCGAAGCGCTCGATGGCGCGCCCGGCGTCTTCTCGGCCCGCTATGGCGGCCCGCGGGCGTCAGACGCAGACCGCGTACAGCTTTTACTCCATGAGCTTCGCCACACAAGCGACGCGCAAAGACGCGCACGCTTTACCGCCGTCGTCGTCATCGCAGACCCGTCTGCTCGTGTGTTGAATGTCGCGCAAGGCGTCTGCGAAGGCCATCTCGCGGATGCGCTGCGCGGCACTAACGGCTTCGGCTACGACCCGATTTTTATTCCCGACGGCTACCAGCAAACCTTCGGTGAATTGTCCACTGAGATTAAGCATTCCATCAGCCATCGCGCCCGCGCTCTCGAAGCCACGCGCTCCTTTCTGCTCAACCATCTTCAAGCTTGAGCTTGACCCTGCTTTCTTTCAACGGCTAGAATGCGGCCAGTCTAAAATGTTTGTATCGCTTGCCGCTCAAGCAGTGCAAACTTATCGGGGCGTAGCACAGCCTGGTAGTGCGCTCGGTTTGGGACCGAGAGGCCGGAGGTTCGAATCCTCTCGCCCCGATAATTCCAACCAATCGGTTTCCGTCAAAGTTTCGTAAGCTCTCTCCTATTTTTCCGTGCCGTGGAGACACAATCATGAAAAATACAAGTATAGCTTTCCTGCTTTTGCTCGCCCTTTCTGCATCAATTCTGCTCGGGCGCGGCGCGGTGTCGAGTTCTGCGTCGGGCGCTTGCCCCTCGCCCTTCACTTCTTCGGTGCAGGCTTCTTCAGGGCAACAGAGCAATCCGCAGGGAATGGCCGTTGGCGATTTTAACAACGATGGCAATTTGGACATCACGGTAGCCAACCACGGCTTCGCCAACAATCCCTTCGCTATCCCAAACTATGTTTCGATTTTCTTAGGAGATGGGACGGGCAACTTCGGCGCGGCGATGAATTTCACAGCGGGCTTCAATCCGCTCGACGTCGCCGTCGCGGACTTCAACGGCGATAACCTGCTTGACGTTGTTTCGGCCAATTACAGTTCCGCTAATGTGTCAATCCTGCTCGGAACGGGCGGAGGAAATCTGGCAGCGCCCGCTAACTATAGCTCCGGCGGTGGGCAGCCTTACGGCATCGCCGCCGCCGACTTTAACGGCGACACCAAGCCCGATGTGGCCGTGACAAACTCTACGTCGAGCAGCGTCGGCGTGCTCTTGAATTCCGGCACGGGCACGCTCGGAGCGGTGACGACCTACGCCGTCGGCTCGACGCCGAGAGGCATCGCCACCGGAGATTTCAACAATGACGGCAAACTCGATTTGGTGACGACCAGCACCACCAACGTCTCTATCCTTTTCGGCACGGGAACTGGCTCCTTCGGTCCTTTAACAAACTATCCGGTCGGAACCGGCCCTCTGTCCGTCGTGACGCACGACTTTGACGGCGACAGCGATACGGACATCGCGACCTCAAACGTCAATTCCAACAACGTCTCCGTTATCCTCAACAACGGGTCTGGCGTCTTCAGCGCCCCTGTCAACTACGCCACTGGAACCAGTCCTTCTGGAATTACGAAGGGCGACTTCAACACCGACGGCTTGATTGACCTCGCCGTCACACATACCAACTCCGCTTTCGTCTCCGTTCTGCTGGCGACGGGCGGCGGCGCTTTCGCCTCGCGTGTGGACTACGGCCCATCCGGCGCGCCCGATATTGTCGCCGGAGATTTCAACAACGACGGCGGGCTTGATTTGGCGATAGACGGCATCAGAATCCTGCTCAATAATTGCACCGCGCCCGACCTCACCCTGACGAAAACGCACAGCGGAATTTTTCATACGGGCACAAACGGCGTCTATACCTTGACCGTCAGAAACAACGGCGGACAAGCCATCGGCGGCACTACCACCGTCACCGATACGCTGCCGGCGGGCCTTAACTATGTTTCGGCAACGGGGACAAACTGGAGTTGTTCAGCCGTCGGGCAGGTCGTCACCTGTACGACCAACGACATCATCCCCGCCGGTTCAACCACCACCATTACTCTCACCGTGCTGCCGGATTGCCATGCCACGCCAGGCGTGACCAATACGGCCACCGTCTCCAACCCGAACGACTTGCAACCCGGCAATAATTCTGCCAGCGACATAACGCCCGTGCTCGGCATCGTGCCCGCTAACTTCGACGGCGACTTCAAAACCGATGTCTCCATCTGGCAGCCCAACACCGGCAACTGGGTCATCATTCAGAGTTCAAATAACACGACCCGAATACAGTTTGACTGGGGACGCGGCAGCCTCGGTGACAAGCCCGTGCCCGGCGACTACGACGGCGACGGTACGACGGACATCGCTATCTTTCGCGCATCCGAAGGCAATTGGTACATCATCTTGAGCGCCACCAACACCATTCGCCTTAATAACTGGGGCGGAACAGGCGACATCCCTGTGCCCAGAGATTACGATGGCGACAGCAAAACAGACATCGCTGTGTTTCGCCCCTCGGACGGCAATTGGTATATCGTTCGTAGTTCCAATGGCTCTGTCATCTTGCAGGGCTGGGGACTCAGTGGAGATAAGCCCGTGCCCGGCGACTATGACGGCGATTGTAAGGATGACATCGCCGTCTGGCGGCCCAGTGACGGCAACTGGTACATCATTCAGAGCGCCACCAACACCGTCAAATTACAGAACTGGGGAGCGACCACTGACCGGCCCGTGCAGGGCGATTACGATGGCGACCACAAGACGGACACCGCCGTCTATCGTCAGACCGAAGGCAATTGGTATGTCTTAAGAAGCTCTACCGGAACAGCCATCGTGCGCAACTGGGGTATGAACAATGATGTGCCTGTCCCGGGCGATTATGACGGCGACGGTAAAACGGATTTCGCCATCTGGCGTCCCAGCGAGGGAGCTTGGTACACCACGAGCAGCGCCACCTGCTGCGGGTTCACCAAAACGCTCGGCGTCCCCGGCGACGTGCTGCTTCCGGCGACCTATATCCCTGAGTAAGCTTTGAGGGCGGATGGGCGGCGATAATTCATGCGCCAACTTTGCCGCCAATGCATGCTGGCTGAAACTGACCAAGGACAAGATAGTTATTTTCGTGTGGCTCCGCATGGGCGTGAGATTGCGCGATAAGGAATGATGATGAAAAAATACCTTGCTCTATCGTTTGCTCTGCTGCTGTCATTAGCAGCCATAATGAGATGGAGCACGACGACAAGCTCTGCCGTCGGCTCATGTCCGACGCCGTTTACCACCTCTGTGTACGTCGGCAACTGTACCAACTGCGGCGGCGGTTCGGGCGTCGCCCTCGGCGACCTCAACGGCGATGGAATGCTCGACATAGTGCTCGCCAATCAAGGCTCTGTGGTCGGCCCCTTCGGTGAATTTCCCGGCAGCCTCTCAATCTATCTCGCGACCGGGCCAGCCACCTACATGCATACGCTCACGTACCGTCCTGATTCTTATAACCCCTTCGATGTTGAATTGGCCGACTTTAACTCCGACGGCAAGCTCGATTTGGCCGCAGTTTTTTACCGGAGCGGGAGCATCACCGTGCAATTCGGTGAC
>CAZEZJ010000198.1:0-2403 GCA_964516695.1 uncultured Blastocatellaceae bacterium | reverse complement strand
GATTTAGTCACGCCGAGCTTGAGCAATAGCACCGTCGTCGTTCGGCTCAACTCCGGCACAGGCACTTTTGCAACAGCCGCTTCCTTTAACGTCGGCGCTTCTCCACGCCACGCCGCCGTCGGAGACCTCAACAACGACGGCAACAAAGACCTCGTTGTCACCAGCACAGACAAAATCTCCGTCCTGCTCGGCAACGGCTCCGGCGGCTTCGGCCCCGTCAGCTTTTTCCCCGTCGGCGTCGGCCCCATCCGCGCTCTGATACATGATTTCAACAATGACGGTCATGCCGACGTTGTTACCTCAAACGTGAATTCAGACAACATTTCAATTCTGTTCGGGACGGGCACAGGCAGTTTTGGAGCGCCGACCAACTATGCCACCGGCATCGCGCCGCGCGGAATCGCACAGGGAGACTTCAACGCCGACGGACTGAGCGACATAGCCGTCGGTGTCAATAGCGCGATTAATGTCTTTCTGGCCACCGCGCCGGGCGTCTTCGGCCCGCGAACCAGCCACGGCCCATCCGGCGCGCAGGAAATCATCCCGGCCGACGTTAACGCCGATGGCGGCCTCGACCTGGTGATGGGCGGCCCGAACGTCTTGCTCAATAGCTGCAACTCGCCGGACTTGATGTTGACGAAAACACACAGCGGTAACTTCCACGTCGGCTCTCCTAACACTTACACTTTGACCGTCAAGAACAGCGGCGGCGCAAGCATCGGCGGGACCACCACAGTGACCGACACGCTTCCCACCGGGCTGAGCTATATCTCTGCCAACGGAACGGGCTGGTCATGTTCGGCCAACGGTCAAACTGTCACCTGCACATCCAATGACCCCATCGGGCCTGGTGCGACTTCAATCATCACGCTCACCGTCGGCGCATCTCATCTGGCCACGCCGAGCGTGACCAATACGGCCACCGTCTCCAACCCGAATGACCCGCTGCCCGGCAATAATTCCGCCAGCGACATAACGCCCGTGCTCGGCATCGTGCCCGCTAACTTCGACGGCGACTTCAAAACCGATGTCTCCATCTGGCAGCCCAACACCGGCAACTGGGTCATCATTCAGAGTTCAAATAACACGACCCGAATACAGTTTGACTGGGGACGCGGCAGCCTCGGTGACAAGCCCGTGCCCGGCGACTACGACGGCGACGGTACGACGGACATCGCTATCTTTCGCGCATCCGAAGGCAATTGGTACATCATCTTGAGCGCCACCAACACCATTCGCCTTAATAACTGGGGCGGAACAGGCGACATCCCTGTGCCCAGAGATTACGATGGCGACAGCAAAACAGACATCGCTGTGTTTCGCCCCTCGGACGGCAATTGGTATATCGTTCGTAGTTCCAATGGCTCTGTCATCTTGCAGGGCTGGGGACTCAGTGGAGATAAGCCCGTGCCCGGCGACTATGACGGCGATTGTAAGGATGACATCGCCGTCTGGCGGCCCAGTGACGGCAACTGGTACATCATTCAGAGCGCCACCAACACCGTCAAATTACAGAACTGGGGAGCGACCACTGACCGGCCCGTGCAGGGCGATTACGATGGCGACCACAAGACGGACACCGCCGTCTATCGTCAGACCGAAGGCAATTGGTATGTCTTAAGAAGCTCTACCGGAACAGCCATCGTGCGCAACTGGGGTATGAACAATGATGTGCCTGTCCCGGGCGATTATGACGGCGACGGTAAAACGGATTTCGCCATCTGGCGTCCCAGCGAGGGAGCTTGGTACACCACGAGCAGCGCCACCTGCTGCGGGTTCACCAAAACGCTCGGCGTCCCCGGCGACGTGCTGCTTCCGGCGACCTATATCCCTGAGTAAGCTTTGAGGGCGGATGGGCGGCGATAATTCATGCGCCAACTTTGCCGCCAATGCATGCTGGCTGAAACTGACCAAGGACAAGATAGTTATTTTCGTGTGGCTCCGCATGGGCGTGAGATTGCGCGATAAGGAATGATGATGAAAAAATACCTTGCTCTATCGTTTGCTCTGCTGCTGTCATTAGCAGCCATAATGAGATGGAGCACGACGACAAGCTCTGCCGTCGGCTCATGTCCGACGCCGTTTACCACCTCTGTGTACGTCGGCAACTGTACCAACTGCGGCGGCGGTTCGGGCGTCGCCCTCGGCGACCTCAACGGCGATGGAATGCTCGACATAGTGCTCGCCAATCAAGGCTCTGTGGTCGGCCCCTTCGGTGAATTTCCCGGCAGCCTCTCAATCTATCTCGCGACCGGGCCAGCCACCTACATGCATACGCTCACGTACCGTCCTGATTCTTATAACCCCTTCGATGTTGAATTGGCCGACTTTAACTCCGACGGCAAGCTCGATTTGGCCGCAGTTTTTTACCGGAGCGGGAGCATCACCGTGCAATTCGGTGAC
>CAZEZJ010000197.1:0-8993 GCA_964516695.1 uncultured Blastocatellaceae bacterium | reverse complement strand
TGTACAGAGACGCGCGCGCGCTGCGGATTTATGAAGGCACCTCTGAGATTCAGAAACTAATCATCGCTGACCAGATTTTGGGAGACTAGCATTAGTCAGGCTCGCGAAATATGATGATGCGTTCACATGCTGATGGATTCCCCGCCAAGTGTGATATGCGGCCACTCTCGTCAGATACGACACCCGAAGCGCAAACTAAGCAGTTCGAATTAGTGCGCCGCCTGCCTGTTTGGAAGCGCCTGGCGTTGACTTGCGAGCTAATTCAGGCGACCCGTTTATTAATGCTGGCTGATTTGCGCCGTCGCTTTCCGAGCGCGAGCGAGCAGGAGCTACGTCGTCGGCTGATTGCCGAATTGCTGCCGCGTCATCAGGTCATTTGCGTCTATGGCTTCGACCCACAAAAGGGTTTTGAGTAAAACTGTCATCACTCGTGGAGACGCCTTTCACAGTTTTGCGTCAGGTTGTGCGCGCGCTCGAAGCGCAAGGCATTGTCTATGTCGTCGTTGGGTCTTTCGCCAGTTCAATGCGCGGGCTGTATCGCGCCACGAACGACGTTGACATAGTGGCAGGCATTAAACCTGAGCACATCGAATCGCTCATCGCTTCCTTACAAGAGGATTTTTATCTTGACGAGCAAGCTGTTCGGCGTGCGGTCATGCAGCGTCGTTCATTCAACGCTATTCACTTCGACTCGGTTTTTAAGGTTGATGTTTTCATCCCACTAGTGGACGAATTCAGCCAGCAGCAATTAAAGCGTCGGCAACTCGAAAAAATCTCGCCGGATATGACAGAAGCGATTTATGTAGCAACGGCAGAGGACACCATTCTGGCGAAGTTGAGGTGGTATCGCGCGGGAGGTGAAATCTCAACCACGCAATGGAGAGATGTTTTGGGTATGATTGGAATACAAGGAAAGCTATTGGACGCAGTTTATTTGCGCGAGTGGGCAAACAAATTGAACGTTCACGATTTGCTTGAGAGAGCTTTGAACGAGGCGGCTCAGTCGTAAATTATGAGAATAACAATCATCGGCGGCGGGCCAGCCGGATTGTATTTCGCCCTCCTGATGAAGAAGACCAATCCGGCGCACGAGGTGACGGTCTACGAGCGCAACGCGCCCGATGACACGTTTGGCTGGGGCGTGGTCTTCTCCGACAAGACGCTTTCGTATCTGAGGGAGAATGACGAACAATCTTACCGGGAGATAACGGAAACGTTCGCGACGTGGGATAACGTTGATGTCGTTCATCAAGACCAGAAGGTGACGATTCGCGGGAATAAGTTTTCCGGCATCGCGCGCATCGAACTGCTGCATATCCTCCAGCGGCGCTGTCAGGAATTAGGCGTCTCTTTAAGATTTCGCACGGAGGTCAGCGCGCTTGAGCAGTTGGCGGAAGCGTGTGATTTGCTCGTCGGCGCGGACGGCATCAACAGCACCGTGCGGCAGAAGTATGCCGATTTTTTCGAGCCGGAGCTTTCGGTGCGGAAAAATAAATATATTTGGTACGGGACGCGCCAGTTGTTTCATGGATTGACGCTGACGTTTCGCGCCAACGAGGATGGAGTCTTCGCCGCGCATTCTTACAAGTTTAATCAAACGACCAGCACCTTCATCGTCGAATGCGATGAAGAGACTTGGGAAAGCGCAGGCTTCGCGCGCCTTTCGGAGACGGCGACGCGTGAATACTTGTCAGATGTTTTTCGCAACGACTTGCAAGACCACCCGCTGCTGTCGAATAACTCGAAGTGGATTAACTTCGTCAACGTGAAGAACAAGCATTGGAGCCATCGCAACGTGGTGCTGCTCGGTGACGCGTTGCACACGGCCCATTTCTCTATCGGCTCGGGAACGAAGCTGGCCCTCGAAGATGCCATTGCGCTGCATGGTTGCTTCGTCGCCAAAGGCGATGTCGAGTCTGCGCTCAGCGAGTTTGAGAGAGTGCGAAGGCCGATTATCGAAGAATATCAAGAGGCAGCTTATGAGAGCTTGGTCTGGTTTGAGAACGTGAAGAACTACATACGGCTTGCGCCCCTGCCCTTCGCCTACCAGTTGATGACGAGAAGCAAGAAGATTGATTACGACAATCTGAAACGCCGCGACCCGCAATTTATCGCCGCCTACGATGCCGCCGGAAACTGAAAACACACCGGCCGAAACTAGAAACGCCCTTCCATTTATGTCTCCTGACAGCCGACGCAAACTGCTCGCTTATTTAGTGCGAGTGCATTTCGCTTATCTGGTGTCGGTTCCGCTGTTGGGGATTATCAGTTGGTGGTTTTTGCGGCGGAGCGCGATGCCGTTAATGATTATCTCCGGTTTCGCAGCCGTTGCCGCTTACTACTCGCTGCTGGCCGAGCGCTATCATCTGACGACACATTTACCATCCGCATTATGGGTAGTGTTTTCCAGTCCGCTGCTGCTGCTCATCTCAAGTATGGCGGGCGGCGGCTTCTGGTATTTTTATCTCGACGCAGCTTTCGTCGAAGTCGGAGGCATGTGCGCTGGCATTGTCGCGGGCGCAACCGTGAAAGGTCTGAAGGAGAAAGAGTATTTCTTCATGGGGGTTCTTTATCTTTTCATGGGCGGTTTCCTGGCTGTTTGGGGGTGGGGCGTGTTTCAGGCTCACAGGAATTTCGACTGGCACGACAACGTGTGGCTCATCGCCGCGCTGGTGAACGAGACGTATATCTATAGCCGGATGTTCGTCTCAGGCGAGCTTGACTTGGAATTCGGTCATGGGCGGGCCGCACGCAGAGCGGGAGCGGGTTTGCTCTCCGGGCCATTCAAAGCCGACCAAGGGTTTTCGCTCATTCTGATTTTTGCCATCTTGGTCGTCCTCTCACCCTTCATCTTTGGTCTTCTGAACTACGTGTTCAAGTAAGCTACCATTTTCCCGTGCTGCTTCGCGTTGCCAGTCAGGCGGCAAAAGCCTGCGCCTGCCGTCCGCGCTCAGAGCGATTCCTGGCTCGTCGAGTTGAACGCGGTCCCAGAGTTTGCAGGTCACTTGCTTATGCGCTTGGTCAAGCCCTTCGCAGTAGTTAGTGTAAGTGCAGCGACGAACTTCTGCGCCGCGTCCTAGTTTGACTTTCAAAAACCAATCGGGGTCAGCGAGCGCCTGCCGTGCCAGCCCAACGATGTCTGCCTCGCCTCTTTGCAAAATTCCTTCGGCCTGCTCGAAAGTACTGATGCCGCCAGCGGCGACGAGCGGCGTCTGTAGACCCGCCGCGCCCACCGCCCGCCGGATGGCAGCGACAAGCGGGACGTTGCGCGAGAACGGCCCACGCTCGTCCGACAGCACCGTCGGCATACACTCATAACCGCTCTCGCCCGTGTAAGGATAAACGGCATGGCCCACGCGCGGCTGCTTCGCATCCTCAAACTTGCCGCCCTTCGAAATGGAAAGATAATCAAAGCCGGCGCGCGCAAACTCAACGCCGAAGTAAACCGCATCCTCTATGCGATTGCCTCCGGCGATGACTTCATCTGCGAGAAAACGCACGCCGACGGTGTAATCCATCCCAACGCGCGCGCGCACCGCGCGATAAACTTCGAGCGGCAGGCGGACGCGATTTTCGCGCGGGCCGCCGTAGAGGTCAGCGCGATTATTGCGTGCGCTGAGGAATGAAGCCATCGTGTAGGCGTGCGCATAGTGAAGCTCGACGCCATCGAAGCCAGCCGCGCGGGCGCGCCCGGCAGCGGCGGCGAAAATCTCAGGCAGCACTTGCGGCAATTCTCTTATGTGCGCAAGCTCTGTGTCCGTGACGCGTTCGCGATAGCCGAAGCGCAAGGCTTCCAGTTCGCGCTCGTCGAGCACGCGTTCAAGCGTTTCATCGGGCGCTCTTTTGAGCAGGTCGCGCAGTTGCGTCTCGCTGCGCTCAAGGCATTGCTCGTCGTTCGTAATCTCTGCCAACGCTTGACGGTGGCGTTCCGTTAACTTGAAGAAGCGGTCAAAAAACTTGTCCTTTTCCGGCCGGCGCTTGACGGCCAGAAAATCTATAATCTGGATGAACAGGCGCGTCTGCCCTTGGCTCGCGCGGCGCACACGTTCGACCAATTGGCTGAGTCCCGGCAGATAACGGTCGTGCCCGATGCGCAGGAGCGGCCCGCTGGCGATGTCGCGTACACCCGTCGCCTCGACAACAATCGCGCCGGGCTGCCCCTCTGCAAAGCGCTCGTACCAATCCAGATTGTCGTGCGTCACAAAGCCGTCTTCGGTTGCGCGCCAAGGGACCATCGCCGGAACCCACGTCCGGCTGGCAAGCCGCAGCGGGCCTCGCTCAAGCGAACGAAAGAGGAGCGACTGTGCCGCCTCATCGACGGTCGGCCAGCGTGCGGGCAGAATTTCATGGCGGATTGCGTTTGCGGGATGCCACATAGAAGCTTTGTTTTCCGAAGCGGGTAGTGTAGCAGGTTTAACTGCGAACTGCGGAGCACGCCGCGGAAGACGATGAACGCCGCACGCGATTGGCGATTGATGACGGACAAGCTTACGGTAGTTTGCCGTCGCTCATCCTTGCGGACGGCTGAGGGTTAAATGATGAAAGCGAGGGCGCGAGCGCGGGGCTAATTGGACGTTCCTTGTTGGAGGCGATTATACTGTCAGCAAGGCTAAACATTTCGCATCACAAAGCACTTCGCAATTCACGGAGACGCGGGAGGAAACAGTTTTTGACGGATGAATTACTGAAATGGCGCGGGGAGTTTCCGATTTTAGAGAAGACGGTTTATCTCATCTCGCATAGCCTCGGCGCGATGCCAAGGGGCGCTTACCAGAGCCTTCAGGATTACGCGGAGCTGTGGGCGACGCGCGGCGTGCGCGCGTGGGCTGAAGGCTGGTGGGAGATGCCCGTCAGTTTGGGCGACGAGGTGGCGCGCATCATCGGTGCCGATGCGGGCACGGTCGTCATGCACCAGAACGTCTCCATCTGTCAATCATTGATTCTCTCCTGCTTCGAGCCGCATCCGAGCCGCAACAAGATAGTCTATTCGGAGTTAAACTTTCCCTCCGTGATGTACGTCTATGAGGCGCACGCGCGCGATGGACGGCTGCGCATTGAAACCGTTAAGTCAGACGACGGCACGACCGTCGCGCTCGAAAAAATGCTGGCGGCGATTGACGAAGAGACGCTGCTCGTTCCCATCTCGCACGTACTCTTCAAGAGCGGCTTTCTACAGGATGCGCGTGCTATCATCGAGCGCGCACACGAAGTCGGCGCGATGGTCGTGCTCGACACGTATCAATCGGCGGGGACGGTGCCGTTCAGCGTTAAAGAGTTGAACGTGGATTTTGCGACGGGCGGCTCTGTCAAGTGGCTCTGCGGCGGCCCCGGCGCTGGCTATCTCTACGTGCGCCCCGACTTGCACGGGCAGCTTGAGCCGAAGACAACCGGCTGGATGGCCCACGAAGCGCCGTTTGCGTTCGAGGGCGGAGCGATTCGCTATGCGTCCGGCATCCGTCGTTTTCTGCACGGCTCGCCGTCCGTTCCTGCGCTCTACGCAGCGCAGAGCGGCTATCGCATCATCAACGAAATCGGCGTCCGCGAGATTCGCGCCAAGAGCGTGCGACAGACGACGCGCTTAATCGAGCTAGCCGAAGAGGCCGGCTTTCAGGTGACAAGCCCGCACGATTCGCAGCGTCGCGGCGGCACAATCACCGTCGCCGCCGAACACGCCGCCGCCGTGACGAAAGAACTCATCCGGCGTGAATTCATAGTTGATTACCGCCCCGGCGCAGGCATACGCATCTCACCACATTTTTATACGACGGATGAAGAACTCGACCTCGTTATCCGTGAGATGAAGAAGATTAGAGACACGCGCGCCTATGCCGCACACGAAGCGGCAACAGCGGCGTTCTAACTATAGCGACAACCGACGAGCGACGAATGACGAGTTAAAAGAAAATCTTTTGTTGCACCCAACTCGTTTCTTATTCTTGCTCGTCACTAGTCACTTGCCACTCGTCACTAGTTTTATTATGTCAAAAGATTACGGCAGTAAAGCATTGCTCTCATACAACAAATACCTGCGCGTTGCCGACTTGATTGGCTTGCAGGATTGCCTGTCCGACCCGGCACACCATGATGAGTTGCTGTTCATCACGATTCACCAGACGTATGAATTGTGGTTTAAGCAAATTCTACATGAGATTGATGCGGCGATTGTGCAGATGAACGAAGACCGCGCGGCGGCGGCAGCACGCGCGCTGGGCCGCATCGTCGAGATTGAAAAGGTGCTGGTCAACCAGATACACATTCTGGAGACGATGATACCTATGAACTTCCTCGCCTTCCGCGACGAGTTGAATCCGGCGAGCGGATTTCAGAGTATGCAGTTTCGCGAGATAGAGTTTTCCTCCGGCCTGAAGGACGCGGAAGTCCTGCGTAGTTTTGACACGGACGAGTTTGCGCGCGAGCGCCTCGCAGCACGCTTTCGTGGGCCAACTCTCGGTGATGCCTTCTACGCGCTGCTCGGCCGGCGCGGCCTCTCCGCTCCGGCGGACGACGCTTCGCTGGCCGCCGAAGAGCGCCGCAAACTTTACGGCCAGCGCACACGCGCCGTCCTCGAAATCATCACCCACTTTGAGGAGCGTTATGAAGAGTTTCAACTGGCCGAAGCGTTGCTCGAACACGATGAGTATTTCTCTCTCTGGCGCTCGCATCACGTCCGCATGGTCGAGCGCATGGTCGGAGCCAAGCGCGGCACGGGCGGCTCCGAAGGCATCGGCTACCTGAACACGACGCTCGATAAAAAGTTCTTTCCCGAACTCTGGGAAGCGCGCACCTATCTTGACACGAAACATGATGGGGCGGGTTGTCCTTTCGCCGGAAGCTAGCTGTATGAGCAAGGAGACAAAGTGATGTCGAAGAATGTGCAATATATTATAGACGCCGAGGGACACAAGACGGCTGTGATTCTGCCAATTGAGGATTATGAAGAGATATTGGAAGACCTACATTTGAGTCGCGTAGCGCGGGAACGCCAGAATGAGCCGCGCCGCCCTTTTGCGGAGGTCGTAGCGGAGATGCGCGCCGAAGGTGAAATTGATGTATGAAGTAAGCATCAACTCACATGCCGAACGCGAGCTAAAGAAGATAGACAGGCAGATTAAAAACCGCCTTGTAACAGCTATTATTGCATTGGCTGAAGAGCCTCGCCCCGCTGGTTGTCTCAAGGTCAAAGGCGAAAACAACTTGTGGCGTATCCGAATTGGTGATTGGCGCGTCGGCTATCAAATTGATGATGGCACTAATGAAGTAATAATCGTTCGCATTGGTCATCGTAGTGATTTTTACGATTAGAGTAAGAGGGGTAATCTCAACCAAGATGTCCATTGAATTCCCCGAAAAGTTCAACATGTCGGACTACTTCCTCTATCACAATCTTGAGGAAGGGCGCGAAGGCAAAGTCTGCCTCTACTTCGAGGACGAGACATACACCTACGGCGAGACGGCGCGGATGGCGAACCGCACGGGCGCTGCTTTGCGCGAGCTTGGGGTTCGACAGGAAGAGCGTGTGCTGATTGTGCTGCCCGATTGCCCGGAGTTTGTCTGGACGTGGTTTGGCGCGAGCCGCATCGGCGCGGTGATTACGATGGTCAATCCGCTGCTGCCCGCCGCCGATTACAAATATTATCTTGACTACACGCGCGCCCCCGTCGCCGTCATACATGAATCGCTGCTCTCTGTGTTTGCTGAAGCTGCTGCTGATGCGCGCCATTTGCGACAGGTCTTAGTCGCCGGCGGCGAGCACGGCGATTTTCTATCGTTCCCAAAAACTGTTTCCGCGATGCCTGAAACGCTCGCGCCAGCCGAGACGCATCGCGATGACATAGCCATCTGGCTTTTCACTTCCGGCTCGACGGGCCATCCCAAGGGCACTGTCCACCTGCAACACGATTTGCCATACAACACGGAAGTCTTCGCCAAGCGCACCATCGGCGTGCGTGAAGACGACTTGACGGTCTCCGTGCCGAAGCTCTTTTTCGGTTATGCGACGGGCACAAACCTTCTCTTCCCGTTTGCCGTCGGCGGCGCGACCGCTCTCTTTAGCGAACGCTCGACGCCGGAAAAGTTGTTTGCGGTGATAGAGCGCTATCGCCCGACGATTTTAACGACCGTGCCGACGATGATTAATGCGATGCTCAACGCCGAAAGCGGCGCGCGGAGAGACTTGTCCAGTTTGCGCTTCTGCTATTCGGCGGGCGAGGCGTTGCCCGTCGAGCTTTACACTCGCTGGATGGAGACGTTCGGAGTTGAAATCTATGACGGCATCGGCTCAGCCGAGATGTTTCACATCTACATTACGAATCGCCCCGATGATGTGAAGCCGGGCAGCCTAGGGCGCATCGTCGCGGGCTACGAAGCGCGGATTGTTGATGCTGAAGGGTCGGAAGTCGAACCTGGCGAGATGGGAACTCTGCGTATCAAGGGCGATTCGGCGGCGCTCTGCTACTGGAACGCGCACGAGAAATCGAAAGAGACTTTCGCGGGCGATTGGTGTACGACCGGCGACCAGTTTCACGTTGATGGTGAAGGCTACTATTGGTATCACGGTCGCACGGACGACATGTTGAAGGTCTCCGGCGTCTTTGTCGCTCCCGCCGAGATTGAAAATTGCCTGCTGCAACATGAAGCCGTGCTGGAATGCGCCATCGTCGGCTTCGACGCGGGCGACGGGTTGGTCAAGCCAAAAGCGTTCGTCGTCGCACGCGAGCCACATTCGCCCGGCGACGCGCTGGCCGAACAACTCAAAGATTTCGTCAAAACACGGCTCGCTCTCTACAAGTATCCGCGTCACATCGAATTCGTTTCATCTCTACCCAAGAACGACCGCGGCAAGATAGACCGGAAGTTATTAAAACAGTGATGAGTGATGAGTGATGAGTTAAATACTTCTCTTTCTGTTACTCATCACTCATTACTCATCACTCATCACTTCTGTTATGCCTTTTACGACGCGCATCACGGTTCGCTTCGGTGACACGGACCCC
>CAZEZJ010000196.1:0-9040 GCA_964516695.1 uncultured Blastocatellaceae bacterium | reverse complement strand
GTCGTCTTCGAGTGGTAGTGCTCGGGCAGCAGGTCGTGGTCTAGAAAGATGGCGTCGTAGAAATTCTGGCTGAGCAGTTCGCGCGCGCGCCCTACATCGTCGGCGATGTCCAGCATGTCTCCATCGAAGCGTTTGGTAAACCAGACGTGACGACGCGTATCGTCGTCCAACAGGAAAACGCGAATCGGACTGCGCGTCGCTGAAATGTTGTTCAGACCAATCCGGCGCAGCAACCCTCTCAAAATGCTCATCTATCTATGAATCCACTTCCTCAAAATAATATTAACATCCCAAAATGCGGCCTGATAAGATTCCACATTGAGCTTAAAGGGATGCCTCAAAATATATCATAGACTTAACGCAAAGGCCGTGGGCCGCGAAAAGACCGCGCCGCACTAACTTGTCCGGCGAAATTAACGACGGCGTTTTCCGGTCTTATGGCTTTGGACGCCTGTTTGATGGATTCTTTGCGAGTGTGCTAATAATTTTGAGCGGCATCGTTGGGTGCTCTACTGTTGCGTGTGGTGCGTGATAACCTGTGAGAGTGAAGTGGCAGGTAAAGGGTTTTAGCTGACCGCCGTTTTTAGATTGCGCGTATGAAGCAAGTCTTGCAGAACATGAAGACAGGGCAGATGGCGGTCGCGGACGTGCCCGTGCCCGTCGTGCAAAGAGGGCGCGTGCTGGTGCGCACCGCCGCCTCGCTCATCAGCGCGGGCACGGAGCGGATGGTCGTTGACGAAGGCAAAAAAAGCTTGCTTGGCCGTGCGAGGGAGCGGCCCGAATTGGTCAAGCAGGTCATCGAGCGGGCCAGAAACGAGGGGCTGGTCAATACCGTCAACGCGGTTTTGACGAAACTCGGCTCGTCGTCTGCGCTTGGCTATAGCGCGGCGGGGATAGTCATCAGCGCCGGTGAAGACGTGACGGAGTTTCGACCGGGAATGAGGGTGGCGTGTGCGGGAGTCGGTTATGCCTCGCACGCGGAAGTGCTCTCGGTGCCGAAGAATCTCTGCGTCAGGTTGCCGGACGAAGCGAGCTTTGAGGACGGAGCTTTCGGCACGCTCGGAGCAATCGCTTTGCAGGGCGTGCGGCTGGCAGAGCCAACATTGGGAGAGGCCGTGGTCGTCATCGGCCTCGGTTTGTTGGGCCAATTGACCGTGCAACTTTTGAAGGCGAACGGCTGTCGCGTCTTCGGCATTGACCTTGATGCGCAGAAGGTCGCGCTGGCGCGCGAACTCGGCGCTGACATGGCGGCGACGAGCGATGCGGATGTCAAAAGAAGCGTCATGGAATGGTCGCGCGGGCGCGGCGCGGATGCCGTGTTGATAACGGCGGCCACATCCTCCAACCAGCCGATTGAGTTGGCCGGCGAGATTTCACGTTTGAAGGGGCGCGTCGTGGCCGTCGGTTTGGTCGGGATGGACATTCCGCGCCAACTCTATTTCAAGCGCGAACTGACCGTTAAAATCTCCATGTCATACGGCCCGGGCCGCTACGACGCGGACTACGAAGAGCGCGGCCACGATTATCCGTTCGCCTACGTGCGCTGGACTGAAAACCGTAATATAGAAGCTTTCCTAGACCTCGTCGCCGCCGGGCGCGTCGATGTCAAACCCTTAATCACGCACCGCTTTGCGATTGAAGAGGGCGAGCGCGCGTATCAATTAATCTCAGGCGAAAGCAAAGAGCCGTATCTGGGCATCCTGCTGCAATACGACACGGAGCGCGAGCTTGCGCCGCGAATTGAAATTGCCGGGCGCAAGCAAATGCTAAGCAAGCCCGCGCAGGAGGCCGTGCGGCTCGGCATGATAGGCGCGGGCACGTATGCCAAAGCGATGCTGCTGCCGCCTCTGAAGGCGGCGGGCGTGCAGTTCAAAACGATTGCGACGGCCACGGGCGTCTCCGCCCGCGACATCGCTGAGAAGTATCACTTCGAGCGCGTGGTCGGCAGCGCAGATGAGATTATCGATGACGAAGAAGTGAATCTGGTGGTGATTGCGACGCGCCACGATTTACATGCGGAACTCGCGCGGCGGGCCTTAGAGCGCCATTGCCACGTCTTTGTGGAAAAGCCTTTGGCGTTGACGGAAGAAGAGTTGGAGCGCGTCGTCTTGGCGGCTGAAGAGTCTGAGGGCCGGTTGATGTTGGGCTTCAATCGTCGCTTTTCGCCGCTGGCGCGCGCGGCGAGAGAATTCTTCGCCAATCGTCAAGCGCCGCTCTCGATTAGCTACCGCGTCAACGCCGGACGCATTCCCCGTAGCCATTGGGCGCAAGACCCGCGCGAAGGCGGCGGGCGCATCATCGGTGAAGTCTGCCACTTCATAGACCTGATGCACTTTTTGACGGGAGCGCTCACCACGCGCGTCTACGCCGAGGCGATAACGAGCCGCAACCACGAAATCGTGGACGAAGATTCGGTCTTCATCACCCTGCGTTTTAGCGACGGCTCAAACGGCTCAATCGCTTACCTGGCGGAAGGCGATAAGACGCTTCCGAAAGAACGCGTGGAGATTTTCGGCGCGGGCAAATCTTTTGTGCTCGACGATTTTCGCAGCGCCACGGCTTATCGTAATGGACGAGAGGAGCAGACGAAGCTGCGCGCGCAGGATAAAGGGCAGGCGGATGAAGTGCGCGCCGTCTGCGATGTCGTACTGAAGGCCGCGCCCGCGCCCATCGCGCTCGACGATTTAGCTGCGACGACGCGCGCCACCTTTCGCATCCGCGAATCGTTGCGCACGGGGCAGCCCGTAGATGTCTAAAGAGAGGCGTCAAGAAAAGTTTTTGCGCCATTTTCGCGTGCTTTAATTGAACGCCGAACATCTGCTCTTGCTTTCTTCGGCTTGAGTGCTATAATCCGCCGCGCCTCTTCCGTACGACTTATCAGAGGTGCACGATTAGGAATCGTAAAACGTTCTTAAGTAGAATCACGTTCGGCCATCTCGCACCGCATGTCGTCCGACAACGCTAAAATTCATCCGCTTTTTGCCGTGCCTGAAAGTGCGCCCGACGCCGCGCCCGCGCATGATGAATCATACGTGACGGAGCAACCGGCGGTCTGTGCCTTCTGCTACGGCTCAGGCATGGAGGTTGTGCCGGGCAAGGGCGCGAAGCGTTGTCGCTGCAAGACTGAGCAGGGCCGTACGAAACTGCTCGAAGCCGCGCGCATCCCGCGTCGTTACGAACAGTGTTCGCTGCAAAACTACTATCCGGTGAAGGGCAACGGAACGCAGTTGCGCGCTTTTCAGTATGCGTGGCGGCTGGCGCGCGATTATCCGGCGATTGACCGCGGGCTGCTGTTTATGGGCACGGTCGGCGTCGGTAAAACGCATCTCTCGGTCGCTATCCTTCGCGAGTTAATCGAGAAGAAGGGCATCACCTCTCTCTTCTATGAATTCGGCTCGCTCCTAAAAGAGATACAGAATTCCTACAACCCCATCTCGCAGACTTCGGAGTTGAAAGTCTTAGCGCCCGTGTTTGAAGCCGAAGTGCTGGTGTTGGACGAACTGGGCGCGTCGAAGCCGACCGACTGGGTGCGCGACACGATGATGCAAATCATCAACACGCGCTATAACGACCGCAAGCTGACGATTTTCACGACCAACTATCTGGACGGGCGGCGCGCCGAGCGCGACGAAACCTTGGAAGACCGCATCGGCGTTCGCCTCAGAAGCCGTCTCTTCGAGATGTGCAAGACCGTGCAGATTGAAGGCGAGGATTACCGCAAGAAGTTTGACGCGCAGCAGCCTTAGGGTTGAAGACACGCGAACATTCGCCCTGGCCGGCCTCTAACCTTGAGAGGCCGGCTTTTTGTTTGTCTCTGTGTGGTCTTAGCCCGTCTAGTCGTTAGGCCCGAAGCTTGAGAGTTTCCAGTCGCCGTCTTCTCTGCTGAAGACGAATATTATTTGGCCGCAGAAGACGCTGTAGGAGTCTCCGTCTTTCAGCGGCTTGGCGCGGGCGAAGCATCGTTTGTCGCGGCGGCTGAAGATTTCGTTATAGCGCCTGACGAATCCGGCCCTATCCAATTCCTGATTGTCGAAGAGAAAGGGCAGCTTGGTCATCGAAGCGACCGCCTCTTTGTCGTTTCTGGCGATAGCGGTTTTGAACCTGAGCCAGAACGTCTTGAAGTTTTGCGGCTGGTTGCTCCTGTTAGTTTGCGCCTGCGCTGGAAGCGTGCCGATGAGCGCGACACTTAAAAGCGAGACGAGCAGCATTCTCACACGCAGGTGCTTTCGTGTCTTCATCATCTCTTCGACGACCTCGCTTATTTGTAGTTGCTGTCGGCCAACTGCCTGGCCTTCTCGTTCGGGTTGGGGGTTGATTTCACGTCAACTTCAAAGTCGATATTCTGCCCTTTGAGTCCTTTGACGAGGAGGGCTTCGCCGGTTTTGTATTTCTCATCGAAGGGATTATCCGTGCCGTCTGACTCGCGGTATTTCGAGATGCGCAGGATAACGGCGAAAGGCTTGCCATTAGCCATCCGCCACTCGACTTTCCGCCCTTTCTCTTCGCTATAGCTCAAGTGCTGCGAGGCCAGAGCGGGTGAGCCATCATTGTCGCTGGTATTAATTGCGATGTGCGAAGCCCACGCGCTGTAGTAGATGTAAATGAAATATCCCCCGTAGCCTTTGCACTTGAGCGGCATGTCCTGCCCCTCACCGACTGACTTAAAAGCGTTTTTGCATTGCGTGTTGAGGTCTGTGTAGACGCTGGAAAACTGCGGCGGCCTAAGAGCGTTTGCAGCCGGTTGGGGGAAAGCCAAGACGCTCAGCAGCAGGGCCAAACTCACGAAAGCCGTTATCTTAAATTTCAACATGGGGGGTCTCCTTTAATAAACGGATAAAGCTAAAGATTGCGCCGATGCTCAACTACCGGACTGCTTCTAGTAGAAAGGGATGAAAGCGAGCCGGTTCGTGCTCGTTAGTTGCGTTGTGTATAATGCCATGAATTTATAGCACGGGAAAGTTCTTCCAGTAAGATTTAACGCTTCGTTTACAGATGCCAAAACGCACGGACATTCAAAAGATTCTCATCATCGGTTCCGGCCCCATCGTCATCGGACAGGCTTGCGAGTTTGACTATTCGGGCACGCAGGCGTGCCGCGCGCTCAAGGCCGAGGGCTACGAGGTCGTGCTCGTCAATTCAAATCCGGCGACGATTATGACCGACCCCGAAACCGCCGACCAGACATACATCGAGCCGCTGACAATCGAAGCCGTCACGGCCATCATCGAACGCGAGCGGCCCGACGCGCTCCTGCCGACAGTCGGCGGGCAGACGGCGCTCAATCTGGCGGTGGCTTTGGCTGAGGCGGGCGTGCTGGAAAAGTATAACGTCGAGATGATTGGCGCGAAGCGCGAGGCCGTGAAGGTGGCCGAAGACCGGCGGCTTTTCAAGCAAGCGATGGACGAAGAGAAGTTGCCGATGCCGCGCGGCGGCTTTGCGCGCTCGTGGGCTGAGGCCCAAGAGATAGTCGAGAAGACGGATTATCCGGCGATTATTCGTCCCTCGTTTACGCTCGGCGGAACGGGCGGCGGCATTGCTTTCAACCCGGAAGAGTTTGAAGAAATCGTGCGCGCGGGGCTGGCGGCTTCGCCCGTGCAGGAGGTGTTGATTGAGGAATCAATTTTGGGTTGGAAGGAATACGAGCTTGAGGTGATGCGCGATTTGGCGGACAACGTGGTCATCATCTGCTCGATTGAAAACTTCGACCCGATGGGCGTTCATACGGGCGACTCGATTACGGTCGCTCCGGCGCAGACGCTTTCCGATGTCGAGTATCAAACCTTGCGCGATATGGCGATTAAAGTCATCCGCAAGGTCGGCGTCGAGACCGGCGGCTCAAACATACAGTTTGCCGTCAATCCCGAAAACGGCGAGATACGCATCATCGAGATGAACCCGCGCGTCTCGCGTTCTTCCGCGTTGGCCTCGAAGGCGACGGGCTTTCCGATTGCCAAAATCGCCGCCAAGCTCGCCGTCGGCTACACGCTCGACGAAATTCCAAACGACATCACTAAAAAGACGCCCGCTAGTTTTGAGCCAACGATTGACTACGTTGTGGCGAAGATTCCGAAGTGGGCGTTTGAGAAGTTTCGCGATGCGGAAGACGTGCTCGGCACGCAGATGAAGTCGGTCGGGGAAGTGATGGCGATTGGCCGCACGTTTAAGGAAGCACTCTTCAAGGGCTTGCGCTCGCTTGAAGCCGTCAAGCCCTTAAGGTTGAAAGGCGTCTCCGACGACGAGTTGCAGCGCAAGCTGGCCCGGCCTAACTCGCAAAGATTCTCTTATATCACCTACGCGCTGCAACACGGCTGGACCATTCCCGAAATCTACCGCCTGTCGCGCATAGACCCCTGGTTTCTCGAACAGCTACAGGACGTGATGCGCATTCAGGCGCGCATAGACGGACGCCGCTTGCGGGATGTGCCGCCCGATGTCATACGCGCGGCCAAAGAGTGTGCGCTCTCCGATAGGCGCATCGCTTATTTGACGGAAAGCACGGAAGACGAAGTGCGTGCTTACAGAAAACAACTCGGCATCACTCCCGTCTATAAACGCGTGGATACGTGCGGCGCTGAGTTTGAATCCTACACGCCCTATCTCTATTCGACCTATGAAGAGGAAGATGAGTCCGCGCCCACAGTCAATCGTAAGATTATGATTTTAGGCTCCGGGCCAAACCGCATCGGGCAGGGCATAGAGTTTGACTACTGCTGCTGTCATGCTTCGTTTGCCCTGAGAGACTCAGGGTTCGAGACCATCATGGTCAACTGCAACCCTGAAACCGTCTCGACCGACTACGACACTTCCGACCGTCTCTACTTCGAGCCGCTAACGTTTGAAGACGTGATGAACATCGTCGAGCTGGAACAACCCGAGGGCGTCATCGTGCAGTTTGGCGGGCAGACGCCGCTCAATTTAGCGATGCGGCTGGCGGCAGCGGGCGTGCCCATCATCGGCACGACGCCCGATTCGATTGACCTCGCTGAAGACCGCAAGCGCTTCGGCGCGCTGCTGCGCGAACTGGGCATCCCGCAGCCTGACAATGGCACGGCAGAGACGAGCGCTGAAGCTAAAGAGATTGCGAGGCAAATCGGCTATCCAATTCTGGTGCGTCCCTCTTATGTGCTCGGCGGGCGCGCGATGGCGATTGTGTATGACGAAGAGAGTTTGGACGAGTATATGCGAACGGCCGTTGATTTCTCGCCTGACCGTCCCGTGTTGATTGATAAGTTTTTGGAGCGCGCGGCGGAGTTTGACGTTGATGCGCTGGCTGATGATGAAACGTGCGTCGTCGCAGGCATTCAGGAGCACATCGAAGAGGCGGGCATTCATTCGGGCGATTCTTCCTGCGTGCTGCCGCCCGTGCGCATTGAGCCGGAGCATCTGGAAACCATGCGCCACTACACGCGCCAGCTAGCTCGCGCGCTCAATGTGCGCGGGTTGATGAACATACAGTTTGCGATTAAGGACGACCGCGTGTATGTCTTGGAAGTGAACCCGCGCGCATCGCGCACCGTGCCGTTCGTTTCGAAGGCGACGGGCGTGCCCCTGGCGCGCGTCGCGGCGCTGGTGATGGCGGGGCAGAGGCTCGCTGATTTCAGCTTGCCGGATGAGTTGACCGTCAATCATCGCTTCTACATCAAGTCGCCGGTCTTCCCGTTCGTCAAGTTTCCCGGCGTTGACCCTATCCTTAGCCCCGAGATGCACTCGACGGGCGAAGTGATGGGCGTCGGCTCATCGTTCGGTGAAGCATACGCGAAGGCGATGATGGGCGCAGGGCTGGAACTTCCGCAGAGCGGTACGGCCTTCATCAGCGTCAACGATGGCGATAAGGGGCAAGCCGCTCTCCTGGCCCGCCGCCTGTCGCGGCTGGGATTTCAGTTGATGGCGTCATTGGGAACGGCGGCGCGGCTGCGAGAAGTTGGGCTGCAAGTCGAGACCGTTTTTAAGGTCAACGAAGGACGGCCCAATATCGTTGACCACATCAAGCAGGGCGAAATCGCCTTGATTATCAACACGCCTCTGGGACGCGCTTCGCATTACGACGAGCAAGCTATTCGTCGCGCCGCGCTGCAATACAACGTGCCGTGCGTCACGACGATGACGGGCGCGCAGGCCGTCGTCGAAGCCATCACCTCGCGCCGCACGGATGAGAAAATCAGCGTGCACTCGCTGCAAGAGTTGCACGCGCTCAGCAGCTCTGTTCATTAACTCTCTCAAGAGAGAACTGCCGCTTAACTGAAAAGAGGCCCGCTCGCTGGCTCGCCGGACCCTTTCAGAGTTAAACTGCCGCGGTGGCTATCTCCATCTCCTAAGACCGCACGCTTCACCACGGAGGCTCAACATGAAAGCACGCTTCTTCGCCGCCCGCTTGATTTCAATCAAGATGCTCGCCGCCGTTTTCTTCTACGCTCTGGCCTCCTTGTCTGTGATTGCGCAGACGCCGGAGGAGCGGAAGTTTGTTGACCTGGTGGCAAGCGCCACCAAACATTCGGAGAACAAAGAATTTGATTTGGCGATACGGGATTCCACCGCCGCCATCAAGCTTGCGCCGCAGAATGCTGATGTCTACGTGACGCGGGGCAACGCCTACTTCGGCAAGGGCGATTACGAAAAGGCCATCAGCGATTTCAGCGAAGCCATCCGCTTGAACCCGAAAGTGGTTAATAATATTCACGCCGCCAGAGGCGTGCTCTATCTCCTGACGGGCAACGCCGAGAAGGCGATTCCTGATTTTACAGAAGCCTTACGCCAGAATCCGAAAGACACACAGGCCCTTTCAAACAGAGGTCGTGCGTATCTGATGAAAGAGGAATACGCTCTGGCCGTCAAGGATTTGGACGAGGCGATTCGCTTAGACCCACGGAAAGCGATTGCTTATTCCTACCGGAGCGAGGCTCATTTCAGGCTGGAGAAGTATGACGCCTCGATTAGCGATGCCAACGAAACCCTCCGTTTAGACCCGACAATACCGGACCCGTATTTTTTTAGGGGAGCGTCTTTGTATCACAAAGGCGAGATTGACCGTGCGATTGCAGAT
>CAZEZJ010000195.1:7916-9058 GCA_964516695.1 uncultured Blastocatellaceae bacterium | reverse complement strand
TTTACTGCGCGACGGCGAACCTGTGCCTTTGACTCCAAAGGCTTTCGATACCTTATCGTTGCTGGTGCGCCGCAGCGGTCATGTCGTCGGCAAAGATGAATTACTGGATGAGATTTGGGCTGATGCTTTCGTTGAAGAATCCACGATTGCGCAAAATGTTTTCACGCTGCGGAAAGCCTTAGGTCAGAATCAAGCGGAAAATCAATTCATTGAAACCGTACCCAAGCACGGCTACCGTTTTATCGCTGATGTTAAAGCGATTGACGGCGCGACAAATGCCGAGCCTGAAATCGGACAGCAAAGAGCCGCACAAAACATCATCGTCAGCGAGAAAACTAGCGACGCGGAAATTAGTGAGGCAGAAACGGTTGATGCCGCGAGCAAAGACGCGCGGGCAAACGAGAATGAGGGACGCGATTTCGCGGCCGCAAACGTCGCGCCGGATGCGGCGGCAAACCTGCCGCCCGCGGAACCTCGCGACCTACATCGGGCGAAACGGCACCAGCGTTTTAATTTTCAAACCAAATGGCTGGCACCGTTGCTGCTGCTGCTCGCCGTCGCGGTTGCCGTAGGGCTGTTTCTTTTTACGCAGGGAGACGAAGCCGCATCCGATTTTGCGGCGCCGTCCCCGCCCAGGCGCACAACACAGCTCACTAATACTGGACAAGTTTTGCGTGCCGCCGTCTCCCCCGACGGAAAATATGTTGCATACACTCAGAGCGCGCGCGGACAGGAAAGTCTGTGGGTCAGGCAGGTAGAGATGGCGGGCGGAATCGAAGTCGTTCCGCCGGGCGGCAACCATTTTGTAGGGATTACTTTCTCCCCTGACAGCAACTCGATCTTCTACGTCAAATACGGCAAGGACGTGGCCGCGTATGGTTTGTACCAGGTTCCGGTCTTGGGCGGCGCGGCGCGCAAGCTCCTGACGGACGTTGACAGCCAGATTAGTTTCGCGCCGGACAAGAAACATTTCGCGTTCATGCTGAATGATTTAAGCCGCAAGGAAGTGCGTTTGGTCATCGCGAACCTTGACGACTCGGAACAACGAAATCTTGTCACGTATGCTGGCGTTCACTGGACCACCGACGGCGCGCCCGCCTGGTCGCCTGACGGTAAGGTCATTATCTTTACGACGAGAATCC
>CAZEZJ010000195.1:0-7906 GCA_964516695.1 uncultured Blastocatellaceae bacterium | reverse complement strand
GAGCACGACAGCCTCTCTGATTGAAGTGCAGGTGGCGGACGGCAAGCAGAAAATCCTGAACACTCGTCAGTGGGACGCCATCCAAGCTATCGAGTGGCTGGCGGACGGGACCGGGTTGATTGTCGCCGCGCGCGATAACGCTTCGCTGCTCGCTCACCAATTGTGGCAAATAGATTACCCCGGCGGCGAAGCGCGCGCGATTACCAAAGATTTGAATAGTTATTCGAGTGCCAGCGTCACCGCCGATACGAAGTCGCTCGTGGCGGTCCTCCATCGTCGCATCGCGAATCTGTGGATCGCACCGAGCGATAGATCAAGTGAAGCCGTCCAGATTCATTCCGGTAACAGCAAAGATTTGGGCTGGAAGTTAGGCGTCGAATGGCTGCGGGACGGCAAAATCATTTACGGCTCGACGGCGAGCGGAAAAGAAGATGTCTGGTTGATGAACGCGGACGGGAGCAATCAGAAACAAATAACGACCGCTGCCGGCGCGAACTTCGAGCCGACGGTTTCGGACGACGGGCGCACCGTGGTGTATGTGTCAAAAGCCGCCGACGCCGCACAGAACTTGTGGAAAATGAATCTCGATAACGGCGAGCGCGCGCAATTAACCAACGGCGGTTTCGACCTGCGCCCTGACATTTCGCCTGACGGACGCTGGGTCGTGTATATGTCACTTATTAAAGACTCACCGACGTTGTGGAAGACTCCGCTTGACGGCGGCGGAGCGCCGATTAAACTGACGGATAAAATAGCAGCAGTCCCGCGCGTCTCGCCGGACGGACGCTTTATCGCTTGCTTCTATCGCGCGCAAGTGGAGATGTATTCCAAATTCGCCGTTCTGCCGTTCGAAGGCGGCGAACCCGTTAAGGTGTTCGATAGACCTCTGACGACGTTCGTCGAAGCAGGCATTCGATGGACGCCGGACGGACGCGCCTTGAGCTTTATCGATAACCGCGACGGCGTCTCAAACGTCTGGCTGCAACCTCTGGACGGTAGCCCTCCAAAGCAATTAACGAATTTTACGTCCGAGATGATTTTTCGTTTTGCCTGGTCGCCCGACGGCAGGATGATTGTCGCCGAACGCGGAACTGAAACCGGCGACATTGTGCTGATTAACAAATAGGGCAATAAGATACTTGATGCACCTCTGCCGTACGTGGCTCCTTAATCCTGAGCCAGGCACCCCATAAGTTCTTCATTACCGGTGATTGCATAGCGCCCTCCGACTCCAGATGTGCCGAAGGTGAGTCAAGTATATGATGGCACTAATTCGCCTTACCGGGGCGGGTAGATGCGGCTCGTGCGTCAACCACGCCGTTAATCAACTTGATAATCTCTTCGAGTGAAGCCAGCCCGCTTGTTCGCGCCCACGTTCCGTCCGTATCGTTGTAAATCAGGAGAACGGGCGTGTGCATACCGGGGCCTGAGATGTCGCCTTTCAGGGCGGCGAGCAGTTTGTTCATTTCCGCCTGCTCGCCGGTGAGCAGCGTCCAGCCTTTTTCGGCGTGGAAATTCCCGCCCCATGCTTTGAGACGGGCAGGCGTATCGTTAAGCGGGTCAGTAGTGATTGAGACCAGATGAACGTCGCGCCCTGCGCGCACGCCGAGCTGTTTTTGCAATCGAGAGAAGAGCCGCCCCTGCGAGGGGCAGATAGCCGTGCAGGTGGTATAGACGAAATTGATAACGACCACTTTGTCCTTGATAACATCATTGTAGAAACGCACGCGTCGTCCGTTCTGGTCGCTGAGCGAAACGTCAGGGAAGGATTCTCTCAACTCATTCGGGTCGCCGCGCGAGACCTTCACCTGCGAGTTCGGCTCGTGTTCATGCCCGGAGACAACAGTGTGCGGCGGTGAAGCCTGTTGGCCGAGAGCGGAATTGGCCCACAGCGGCAGGAGGAGCACGCCAAGCGAAAGGCTCAGGGCGCAGACTCTTTCATGCCGGAAGCGAGCAGAGTTTATTCCGTGGATGAGCGAAGCGAGCGAAGGAAAGATATTCATTCGAGTCTAAACTCCTGCGGCCAAAGCCGTTGGTTAAATAATCTGGAACGAGAGATTTTCGGCAGCGCCATGACGAAGGGCGATGGCCGACTCGCCTTGTGAGCCGGCCATCGCTCCTCAACGCTCACCGCACGAGTCGGGCGGCGGCCCAATCAGCATGGTCATAGTGATTGTTGTCGCCCGCGTCTGTAATCACCAAACGCAGTTGCTGCGCTCCGGCCACGCTCACGTTCAAGGCTTGCGTTAAGCTCTGGTTATTCATCACTCCGCTGTTATAGACCAGCACGCCATCAACATAGACCAGAAACGTCACAGTCCCGTTTGGCTCCGTCTCGTCGTCCAATCCTATGTCCGAGATAAAGCGCGAGTAAGCGCCGCCGAGGTTATAAGTGATGTCGGAGGCGGCATGAGCGCCGAGGCCCTTAGCGTAAGGGACGCCATTCAAGGTGATGGTGCGTCCGTCGCCCTGGGCGGTCTCGCCGTTGCTCATATCGCGCTCGACCGGCCCCCAGCCGTTGGTCGCTGATGCCCACGCCAGGTCGCTTAAATAAACATCACCAGCCGCAGCACTACCGACCCTGACTATTCTGGCAACAGAGGGCACGCCGCTGCTGTTCAGAATGAAGAGCATGTAGTAGCCCGGCGGGCAAAGGTTACGGTTCGATGGCGCTGTCACGCGCAGGCCGCCAGCAACGGGCGAAAAGCTGAGACGGTTAAGGTGCTGGTTCTCGTTGAACGCATGGGTCACAGAGCCAAGCGAAATCCAAGTGACCTTACTGATGCTCGCAGCGTTCGGCGTCTGGACTGTAAAAGTTTCGCTGTAATCAACCGCGCCTGCGACGCGCGAAATGAGGCCCGTGATTGCCGGGCGCGCTCCCATGAAGAGATAAGGCGGCGAGAAGATTTCCGAATCGGGATGATTGTCGGGCGCGGTCGCGCCGCCAAACTGCCCGCCGCCCGCAGACAGCACGCGTCCGTCAGGCAAGAGCAGCGCCGTCGAGTGATAAACGCGCTGCACGCGCATCGGTGCCAGAGTCGTCCAACGACCCCGGCCATCTCCACCGGCTTCTGGGTCCCACAGCTCGGCAGCATAGACAGCCTGCGTGCCCTGCGGGTCGTCGAAGGCTTTGCGGCTTGAGCCGCCCGTTATGAGCACTTTGCCGTCGGGCAGCACGGTAGCGTTATGCTGCCGCCGCTTGAAGGCCATGCTTGTTGCCTGCACCCACGATTGGCGGACGGAGGGGTCAAGATTGATGAGTTCGGCTGTTTCAGTCGGGGGCAACAGAGCGTTGTCGCCTCCGCCTCCGCCGACAATCATCACCTTGCCGTCGGCGTACATGACCGACGAGCCGTAATCACGAAAGCCTGCGCTGCTCTGCGGCCCGTCCTGCTTTGACCCGGCCCCGGCGGTGTTTAGAAATTTCGTGAAATCCGAAGGGCCTGAGACGAAGACCCTACCGTCAGGCGTGACGTGAAGCCAGGGATAAAGCGAAGGAGCGTAAGGGGCTGCGCCGGTTAGATTGCGCCAGGTGCCGTTTTGCCAGACCTGCGGCATTGTATTGGACTGTCCGTTTTGAGATGTCCCGTCGAGCGTCAGTACTTCACCGCTGCCGAGCGTGACGTTAGACGGATACCAGCGCCCGGAGGTGTTGGGGTCTGTGCCCATCGGAGCCACTTGCGTCCATGTGTTGGTGTTGAAGTCGAAGATGTTAGTGTTGGGCGAGCCGGGCCCGTAGTTGATGCCGAGTTGCCCACCGGCAACAAGCAAGCGCCCGTCGGCGAGGAAAGAGTGACCGCTGCAAAAGACGTTGGTGTTGGGTGTGGGTAAATTGCCCGTAAACGTGTTTGTGGCGGGGTCCCAGACGCGTATCTGCGCACGCGTCACGTCCGCATCCCAGATTAGGACTTTACCGTTCGGCAGCAGGTGAGCGTGCACGGCGATGATGGGCCAACTCGTCAGCGGCCCCCACTGTCCGAGGATTGCCGGGTTGGGTCCGGCGGGCGGGGTGTTGCCGATAACGCGCGCTCCGGCCCAGTTTGCGTGGTCGGAATTGGGGTCGCCCTCGGCGCTGATTAAGAGGCGCAATTGTTGTCGCCCGGCGACGCTGACGTTGATGGCTTGCGTTTGTGAACTGCCGGTCATCACACCGCTGTCGTAGAGCAGCACGCCGTCGGCGAAGACCTGAAATCTGACCGCGCCGCCTGTGCCGACCTCATCATCAATGCCGATGTCCGAGATGAAGGAAGAAGAGTTGCCGCCGAGGTTATAAATAATCTCAGAGTCCGCATGAGCGCCGAGGCCCTTAGCGTAGGGCACGCCATTCAAGGTGATGGTCGCGCCGTCGCCCAGCGCGTAGTGGCCGTTGCTCCTATCCTTCTCGACCGGCCCCCAGCCATTCCTCACGAAAGTCCACGCCACGTCGCTCAAGTAGGTTGTGCTGCCTGTTTGGTTGGGAACCAATCGCGCGGCGGCCCAATCGGCATGGTCGTAGTGATTGTTGTCTGCGCCGTCGGTTATCACCAACTTCAACTGCTGTATGCCTGCGACGCTGACGTTGATGTTCTGCGTCGCGCTCTGGTTATTCATCACTCCGCTGCTGTAGAGCAACACTCCGTCTCCGTAGACCTGAAAGACAACTGTTCCGTTCGGCGCGGTCTCATCATCCAGCCCCACGTCGGAAATGAATCTGGAATACGAGCCGCCGAGGTTATAAACAATCTCGGAGTGAGCATGAGCGCCGAGGCCCTTAGCGTAGGGCACGCCGTTCAAGGTGATGGTGCGTCCATCATTCTGCGCCGTCTCGCCGTTGCTCATGTCGCGCTCGACCGGCCCCCAGCCGTTGGTCGCTGAGGCCCACGCCAGGTCGCTCAAATAAACCTCCGTGCCCTGCGCGGCGGCGACGTGGTGCAGCGGTTTTGAGGTCTCAGGCCAAACAAGCGAGCTGATGAAAAGAGGGAGCAGCAAACCGGAGATAAGAAGAACACGTTTGAGGCTTCGCATTATATTCACTCCTTGGGAAACGGACTGTCAGACTGTGCTCGGCATTGAGTACGCCGGAGGGCGTACATGCTCAACCATCATGCGGAAGTTAAAAGCGAGCGCACAGGGATTTGAATCTGTCGTGAGCGCGCTAACTATCAAAAGAATTTAACGCACGTTATACCTATGACGTTCACGCTGTCAATACTATTTTTGGATGTGTTGCAACAAATGCTTTCCCGCCTCTAATCTGACCTTGTGCAGGCTCCCGTTCTCCATTAGTGTCGATAAGAACGCCGCTGACCTTGAGCCATTCAGCGCTTCACAGGAGAAACGGTTGGGGCCAAGGGACTGCAAGCTGCGGCGCGTGAAATACCTGAGCAACGTAATCGAGCAAGACCACCGCTTCGTCAAGAAGAAGGTGCGAGCGTCACAATGCTTAAAGAGGTTCTACACTGCTGAGCGAACTCTCGAAGGCATTGAAGCGATGAACACGATAAGGAAGGGGCAGGTCACAAGATGGGAAAGGACGATGCGACGCGGCAGGTGAAGTTTGTCAGGAGCCTGTTCGGTCTAGCCGCAGAGCGGAGGCACAGTTAAGTTAATTCAAATAAGGAGAACCTGCGATGAAGCGTTTTATTTCACCTCAAATAGAAATTCAGCTCAATTTCAAATGAGATACTCGCGTTCAGATCGCTCACCTTCGCCTTCACTTGATACTCGCCAGCCGGGGCATCTCTCCCGAGTCTAAAGTGCATACGCGCCAAGCCCTTCGGATAGCTCCGACGTGGGGTTTGCTTCTTCCATAAGATTTCTTTTTGCCCGACTGCACGTGTGGCAAAGATGCTGCCATCGGGTTTGTAAATTGTATAATTCACCCGTACATGACAGGCCCTTCGAGCATTCTGCTGACAGACCATCAGCTCAACAAAAGCACCCATGGTCTTGCCACGCTTCATCGTCGGCATCGCTCTCAGCGTCGCAATTTCTACCGGATCGAGCCACCTCCGTACGTGCTCGCGTGGCTCATCGTCCACGGTGAGATAACCGCTAAAGCCATTCACGCTTTTGTAATTAGGCTCACCGCCGCCGGTCTGATCGTTTTGCTCCCATAAAGAGAATGCAGGCCCAGCAGCAATTAAGATTAAGAACAACGTTGTACTGACGAGCTTCATAAATGTTCCTCCAACATGACGCCCGCATTAACCCGCCGCCCGCCGCCAGCGACAAACTGCTATTTCAACCGCACAAGCATCGATGAGAGGCAAAGCTCAAAGCGGTCGGGTTGAATGAGCTGTTATGCTCGCCGCTGGAACCTTAGTTGATTAACGAATGGTGACTTCGAGTGTGAATATGGTGTTTGTTACCTCATCCTGCGGAAACACAATGATTTCATAGTTCCCTGACTTCGGCAGCCTACCGCTCCAGTCCGTCACACTCTGTGCGCCTTCCACTAAATCCATCCCCGGCGCGTAAAGGCCAAACACCGCATTCTTTTTGGCTGAGGTGAGGTGCAGGGTCATCTGCTGGCCTTTGCGAGCACGGAGCACGTAGCTGACCGGATTCATGCCGCCGCTTTCGCTCGGGCCTCCGGTAGTCTTACCCTTAAGGACGACTGTAGTGCGCCCCGGCGGGAATTTAACGCGCTTCTGTGCCCATGCAGTGGAGACGGTCACAAGTAAAATGGTTAGAAGCGCCACGATAAATCTTTTCATATGTACCCTTTCGTTCGGAAATTAGTATGGTAACGTGTGCACAACGGCAAAGCTTAAGCAACGTGTCCGCAAGAGAGCCGTAGCACGATATTGATGGCTGCGCTCGCTGTCAAGGCAAAGAACGATAGCGGAAGAGCATCACTATGTCTTCTACCGGCCAGGTCGGTAGAAGCACCTTTTGCAGCGTCTTATACCGCGTGCCAACCGACTGAAGTCGCAACTCATGCGCGTCATCACCGCCAAGGCGCGAAAACGTTGGTTCGTCTCGTTTCGTAGGGTAAAATGCCTTTCGTCAAGAACCTGATTGAACGCCGCGCGAACTGAAAAATGGAAGAGTCGTTCTCCCATCTGAATCTGACGCATTACCGCATCATCTCGAAGCTGGGCGCGGGCGGCATGGGCAAGGTTTATCTTGCTGAAGACACGCGGCTGGAACGCAAAGTCGCGCTCAAACTCCTACACGAAGATGTGGCGGCGGAATCGGAACGGCTGCGGCGTTTCGTGCAGGAAGCGAAAGCGGCGTCGGCGCTCAATCATCCCAACATCATCACCATTCACGAAATCGGAGAAACCGAAAACCGGCACTTCATTGCCATCGAATACATCGACGGCGAGACTCTGCACCAACGCTTGAGAAGCGGCCCGCTGTCGCTCAAGTCAGTGCTTGACGCGGGCATCCAGATTGCTTCCGCATTACAAGCCGCGCACGAAGCCAACATCATCCACCGCGACATCAAACCGGAAAACGTGATGGTGCGGCCCGATGGATTAATCAAAGTCCTGGATTTCGGTATCGCCAAGGTGACGGAGCCTGTGCCGCCATCGCATTTGGGCGCCGAAGCCGAGACAATCATAGTGGGCACGTCCCCGGGCATAATCGTCGGTACTCCGGCTTACATGTCGCCCGAACAAGCGCGGGGCAAACCCGTCGATGCGCGCACGGACATTTTCAGTCTCGGTGTTGTCCTTTACGAAATGCTGACCGGCAGAAAGCCTTTCGAAGGCGAAACGCCGATGGATGTCATCTCTGGGATTCTGTACAAAGAGCCGCCGCCGATTCGCGAGGCGATGCCTGACGTTCCCGCCGAGATTGAGAGAATCATCAGCAAGCAACTCAGAAAAGATAGTGACGAGCGTTATCAAACGACCAAAGACCTGCTGGTTGATTTGAAGGACGCGCGAAAGGAACTGGAGATTGAAGACAAGCT
>CAZEZJ010000194.1:0-9072 GCA_964516695.1 uncultured Blastocatellaceae bacterium | reverse complement strand
ATAGTCGCTTCGCTCCTGAAGGCAAAAGGTAAAAGTAAAAAGGTAAAAGGAAGGCGAAAAGCATTCTCTTTATATTCTTCACTTTTTGCCTTGTGCCTTTCTACTTATTCAGGCTGGAGCCTGAGTGCAGCGGGCGTTCCCGTAAATTCTCCGGTTAAGACTTCTACGTCTTCATCTTTCGTGCAGCGCACGGTGGCGCGAATGCGGCGTCCCTCCTGCATCTTTTCGACAATCTCGACTTCGCACGTCACCGTTTCGCCGACGAACACCGGCTGGTGATAACGAAAATGCATCTCGGAGGCGAGGAAGGCGAGCATTCCGCCGATGTGTGTGGCGAGGCTGGCGGTCAACAGCCCCGGCACGATGCGGCGTCCAAACTTCGTTTGCGCAGCAAATTTGTCGTCAACGTGAAAAGGATTGAAGTCGCCCGTCACGCCGACAAAGAGCGCGACATCGCCATCCGTCAGCGTCCGGCTCCAACGGTAGCGATGGCCGACCTCAAGCGCCGCGAATGTTTTTTCCACCTGCGCACGCAAATCAGCCATAAGCCCTCCGTGGCGCGCTTTCTTCGCGCGCTGCCCGCGCCTCTTCGGTCTCGCTTAAGTCTTCGGGCGCGGCTGGCTCAAGCTCCTCATCCTCGACGGCGTGCTCGATGGCTTCGGAAGAAGTCAACTCACGCAGGCGCGCGATGCTGACTTCGCCGCGCAGTAAATAGTAGAAACCGAAGAAGACGGCGGGCGCATAGGCGACCAGATGGATGACGATGGAAGCGGCGGCAGCCTCTTCCGGTTTGGCGACGCCTAGAAAAATCAGGCCGCCAGCGGTCGCAGCGTGAAAAGCTCCGGCAGCGCCGCCCGGCGTCGGGACCAGCGAACCGACAATCGCAAAGCCCATCACGAAGATGGTCTCCATCATGCCGACCTGCAAATGAAAGGCTCTGAGCACGAGCAGGTCTGCGACCAGAATCGTCACCCAGACGGCGCTCGTCCAAGCTATCGTGACGGCCAACTCGCGCGCGTCGGCCAGAATCAACAAAGCTTTCGCCAGTTGTTCGAGCGTATGCGTGATGGCATGGCCCACGCGGTCGGGCACGAAGCGCCAGCGCTGCAACCGAACGTCCAACCAGTGAATCGCACGCCGCGAGCGCCGCTCAAACCAGACCAGCCCGAGCACGCCGAGGATGGTCACGATTAAGAGAATCAAACCAATCTCGCGGACATAAGCAAACTCGCTGGCTTGTCCGGCGGGCGAGCGCAGCCAAATCAAATTCAGCGCAAACAGCACGACGACGGCCATCGTGTCGCACAGCCGCTCAATCATAATCGTGACGAACGAAGCGGCAGGCCGCACGCGCCTGTCCCGCAAGGGCAGCACCACCGGCCGCACGACTTCGCCCGCCCGTCCGAAAATAAAGACCGCGCCGAAGCCGACCGTCGTTGAGATAAACAGTTCGCGCAGCCTGGTTTTCGTCAGCGGCGAAAGCAGCACTCCCCAGCGGTAAGCGCGCAGCACGTAGCTGACGCAGACGAGGACAATGGCAATCGCCAGCAAGCGCCAATCGGCTTGGGCCAGACTATGGCGCACCTCCGCCCAATTCAGGCCGCGCCCAAACCACCACAGCAGCAGCGTCGCCAGCAGCACGAGCAGAACAAATTTCAGGTATTTGCGCAAAATGAACAGTAGCCCTTCAACTCCGGCGCGAAGTGTGGGCCGCACAAAGAAACGTGCTAAACTTGACTTCACCGGACGGACAACCACAAGATGTAGCGTGGCCTTGCAAGGCTACAATACTTCGCTTCAGGGGCGCAAGAAGGCATCAGGTGGTTGACAGTGAAGGGCGAGCAGGGCAATGACCGGAAAACGCTTCCGGTCACTTGTAACTGCCGACCGCTAATTGGCTTTCGGCCCGCTGATTTAACGGGGAACTTTACCTCTCCACCCTTCGTAATCAGCGCTTGGCAAGGTAGTTTTCCACCTTGTGGGCAAGCTTGAAATCAAGACCAGGGGATGCGCTTCACGGCGAGGCACTTCGGAGAGTCATCAGGTGGGAGCTGCAAAAGCTTTGGCGGCCAATGAAGGAGCCGAATTAGTCAGGAGGTGTCGCGCGGGCGATGGCGCGGCGTGGGAGGAGATTGTTTCAAATTACTCCCGCCGGATTTATAATCTCGCCTATCGTTTCACCTCCCGCGCAGACGCCGCCGAAGATTTGACGCAGGAAGTTTTCGTCCGCGTCTATCGTTCTTTGAATCAATACGACCCGAAGCAGGGCGACTTGCAAAACTGGCTGATGCGTCTCGCTCGTAATCTGATTATTGACGACTACCGCCGCCGCCAGCGCACGCCCCACGATTCGCACGCGGATGACTTGGAAGACCATACCTATCATCTGCACACGACGAGCGGCTCGGTGCAAAACGAGATGGAGCGTCGCGAGTTGGGCGCGCAGGTGCAGGCCGCGATTGACAAGCTCTCGCCTGACCTGCGTACCTGCGTTATCCTCCGCGACATAGAGGAACTCAGCTATCAGGAGATAGTTGACCTTTTGAAGATACCGGAAGGAACGGTTAAATCCCGCATCAATCGCGGGCGTATTGAGTTGGCAAAAATCCTGCGCCGGATGCGGGTCGTGGCGATGACAGGAGTTTAGCAAAACGAAAAGGCGCGGCGCGTCACGAAGGGGCTGACCCACGCGCGCGCCCGCGAAGAGAAATTGAAACTTAAGGGGATAGGAACGAGTAAACAATAATGCTGTGCGCTGATTTTGAAGATCGTCTGACAGACTACTTGGACGGCACGCTCGATGCGGTGGAGAACCGAGCGTTTGCCGAACATGCATTAAGATGTCCCGTCTGTCACGAGCTTTTAAGTGAAGTTAAAAACACCTTGCAGTCTTGTCGAATGGCGGAAGCGCCCATTCCTTCGCGCGAGTTGGAAGCGCGAATCTTGAACGTCACCGTTCCTGAAATGGCGATGACGTGCGAAGAGTTTGAAGATTACCTGACTGATTATCTCGACGGATTCCTCCCTGCTCCTCTTTTCCATCGTTGGGAACGCCACGCCGCCCTTTGCGAAAGTTGTACGGAACTACCCGGCTCGGTCGTGCGCGCCATCGGAGCCTGCTACACATACATTAATGAAGAGCGTGCCGTTCCCTTCGGGCTGCACGAGAGAATCTTGCAAGCGACTTTGGGGACAACCGCCGCCGAGGAGATTCGCGCTCCGCTCGGCGCACGCATCGCGGCCCGTTTGAGGATGTGGCTCGACCCGATTGTCTCGCCGCAGTTGGCGACGGTCGCGACGATGCTTCTGGTCGCCGTCCTGGTCTTGACGAGCACGGTCTCTGCCGACGGCTCGATTAGCGGGATGTACCGCGCGGGCGTCAAATTGGTCGGCCAGTCTTATGACCAGAGCACTCCGGCCACGAGGGGCACGTCTCTCACGGATGACCTGAAGCAACTCGCCACCGGCGTCTCGGCAGCTTTCTCCCACCGCCAGAATAATAATTCAACCGAACAACCGAATGAGCAGAAGGATACAGGGACGGCGAAGTAGCGGTCTGTCCTACGGCGCGATAGACCAAGCGGCAATGGAAACCAAGCGGGGCGGGGAATTATCAGGGGCATAGTCTAAGGCGAGGCGCGATGAAATGTATTTACCATTCAAGGAATCCGGCGGTGGTGCAATGCGGTCGTTGCGCGCGGCCTTTGTGTCCTGCCTGTGACCATCGCATTCGCGGTTTTCCGTATTGTCAAGACTGCATCGTCGCAGGCGTAGAGATGCTCAGGCAGAACTCTCGCGAGGATGCCCTGCCGCTGCTGAGACGCAACACATCGCCCGTTATCGCCACCCTGCTGTCAATCGTGCCTGGCCTCGGCGCAGCCTACAATGGGCAGACGGCCAAAGCCATCGTGCACTTCGCGATTTTCGCCAGCTTCTTTCAGATGGCGACGATTACGGAAGGCTTGCCGTTTTTCCTGCTGGGTGTGGTCGGCACATGGTTGTTTGCAGCCGTTGATGCCGGACGCACCGCGCAACTGCTGCGCGAGGGATTAGCGCCCGACGCGGCTGAAGACGTGATTGCGCGTCGGCTGTACGGCAATCCGCTGGCGTGGAGCGTCACGCTCGTAGCGATTGGCACTATCTTTCTGCTGCACACGCTGCTCGGTATCCAACTTCCAGTCAGACAGGTGTTGCCCGTCTTGCTCGTCGTGCTCGGGCTTTACATGTTGGGCGACTACATTCATCGTCGCAGCCGCCGCGAAGCGACACGCTTTGACACGCACCGTCCGCCACCGTCGGTCGTTTCAAATGCGCCTCTCGGCACTGGCGCGTTCGGGACCGGCGAGATTGTCACGCAGGTCTCCGCACGCGATGTCGCGCCTTTTCCGTTCGAGCCGCGAACGTGAGTTGGTAAATGGTCAACCGTGAATAGTCAATGGTCAGGCGCTTTTTTTGTCCACTATTTACCGTTGACCATTTACCAGCTATAGTGAATTGAAAGCCAAGCGTCGGGGCAGCCGTGGCGACTCGGAATCAAGTAGCACGAGCTGGCCTAGCTTGCGGCTTGAAAAGTATTTTGTAGTAAAGGAAACAGAGCATGACAGCTTTTCTTAAAACAGCCGGTCGTTGGGGCGGAATCTTAACCATCATCCTGCTGGTCATTACACTGCTGCGCCAGTTAATCGCCTTCGTCTCCTTCCTCTTCGTCGCCATTAAAATCATCATCGTCGTTGCCTTCATCGGCCTCATACTGCTCATCGTGATAGCGATGATGCGGGGCCGCGCGTCGCGTCGCCGCGACGAGGCCGAAGGCATCTAGCTCTCGGGCAAAAGTAAAAAGCTAAAAGGCAAAAGGGAAGCGTGAAGCCGCTGTCTGTGAAAGCGGTTTCCCCAACACTTTTGCCTTTTAGCTTTTTACTTTTTACTTTTTCGCGGGTTGCAATCGCGCGCCTCGTGTGATAGGGTGCGCAGCCTTCACAGTTAATTCAGAGGATTTCCCAAGAGAGAGTGCGGCACATGCCACAGAGAGAAATTCGCTAACTGTGATCTACAAGCAGGTTCAGTAAAAATAAGACCTCGCAAATTTTTTTTTGTTTCGCACAAGTCGCCCTCGGCAGGTTGTGCCTTTCCGCGGTCGTTCGGTGTGGAAGACTGCGTCTTTTTACGCGCAGAGCACCGGATGATTCCGCTCAAAGGAGCATAGATGATGGTCAGAGACGACCGTTTGTACGCTTTTATCGTTGCCCGCACCAATCGTTCCCGCGCCCGTATTCGTCGCATCAGCGTTCATAAACGCTGGATGAAAGTCTTTATCGGGTTCAGCGCTATCCTCGTTTGCTCGGCCCTCTATGGTTTTTATGGACTGACGCAGCGCTTCATCCATCTGCGCATCGAACGCGAAAACCATGCGCTCCGCGCCGAGAACGAAAAGCAGCGCCAGCAACTCAACCACTTGAATCAACGCGTCGAAGCCGTCGAAGAATCATCGCGCCGCTTGGCGGAGATTTCCGGCGTCGAGCCTGGCCAACAGCCGCCGCAAACAGGTGCGCCCGGCGCGGGCGGCCCCGAACTCTCGCTTGATGAAGCGACGGCGCTCGAATACAAAACAGTTCACCTCGAACAGGAGCTACGCGATTACGAACTGGCCCTGCGCGAGCGCGCCACGGTTCCCTCGCTGTGGCCCGTCGCGGGCACGCTCGAAAGCGGCTTCGGCGGTCGGCGTAATCCCTTCGGCGGAAGTTCGCTGGAGTTTCATTCCGGCCAAGACATCGAAGCGCCGTCAGGCACGCCCATCAACGCCGCGGCCAGCGGCACCATCACCCATGCGGGTTGGATGAACGGCTACGGCAATCTCGTCATCATCGACCACGGCGGCGGCCTCTCCACGCGCTACGGACATCTCTCGCGCATCGAGGCCAAGATGGGCCAGCCGATTTTGCGCGGACAACTCCTTGGCCTCGTCGGCTCTACGGGCCGCTCCACCGGCCCACACCTTCATTACGAAGTGCGCATCAACGACCATCCCGTTGACCCGCGTCAATACCTGCCCGGCGGAAACTAAGCGGCGGCGCGCGGCAACACAGGCTAAGAATAAAAGGACGACAGAGACGCGGCGATTAATAATCAATCGCCGCGTCTTCTCTGTTTCTTCGTTCAATTCTCACACCGTGTTTCTATGTTTGTTAGTCAGACTCGCTTTTGCGCCGCCCGCGCGCGTCTCGCTCTCGGCGTCTGCTTTTGTTAATATTCCTTCTGCCATTCACAGCTTTTGCATGACAATCAAAGGAAGAATTTTATGACGCCCTCCAGATTCTCGCGTGCGGCGGCTCTCGCCCTCACGCTGTTGATGTTTCTCAATTTCGCTCCGCTCAGCGCCTTCGCGGATGAAGGAATGTTTTTGCCTGATGCGATTAGCCAGTTGCCTTTCGACAAGCTGGCAAAGCGCGGCCTCAAACTGACCGCCAAAGAGATTTACGACCCCGCTGGAGGCGCGAGCCTGAAGGATGCGGTGGTGATTGTCGGCGGCGGCACAGGCGAATTTCTCTCGCCCGAAGGACTGCTGTTGACTAATCATCACGTCGCCTTCGACGCGCTCGTCTCCGCCTCGACTCCCGCCAACGACTACGGCACGAAGGGCTACACGGCCAAAACGCGCGCCGAAGAATTGCCCGCCAAAGACTACACCGTCACCATCACGCAGGACATCAAAGACGTGACCGCCGAAGTGTTGAAGGACGTGACGAGCGCCATGTCGCCGCGTGACCGCGCCGTTGCGATTCAGACCCGCGCGAGCGCGCTCGAAAAAAGCGACGAAGCCAACGGCATCAGCGTGCGCGTGATGCCGTTGAATGAAGGGCTGTCTTATTACCAGTTCACGTATCTGGTGCTGCGCGACGTGCGCGTCGTCTACGCGCCGCCGAAAAGCATAGGCTTCTTTGGCGGCGACCCAGACAACTTCGAGTGGCCGAGGCATTGCGGCGATTTCACGTTCATGCGCGCCTACGTCGGGCCGGACGGCAAGCCCGCCGATTATTCGCCCACGAACGTGCCCTACAAGCCGAAGAAGTTTTTGACGCTCTCGATGGGCGGCGTCAAGGAGGGCGATTTCACGATGGTGCTCGGTTATCCTGGCTCGACGCGCCGTTATCGTGAGAGCTATTCCGTGGCCTACAATCAGGATGTCGTTCAGCCTTTCCTCGTTGACCTTTTCACCCGCCAGATTGAGATTTATCAAAGCATCGGGCGGCGCGACCCCGCGCAGCGCGTTAAGCTGCAAAGCAATATTTTTGACTTGAGCAACACCCTCAAGAATTACGACGGCTCAACCCTCGCGATGCGCCGCGCAGACATTGTTGGCAAGAAACGCGCGGCTGAAGCGGCCTTCACGCGTTGGCTAAACGAGAATCCAGAACGCAAAGCCAAATACGGCGAAGCGTTGCCCGGACTCGAAAAGGCTTATCAGGAATTGCTGCCGACGGCCCAGCGCGACCTGTTGCTCCAACAGCTTTTCGGCGTGAGCAACCTCGTCACCTTCGCCTACTACGCCGGGCAGTTCGCCGCCGATAAGGAGAAACCCGACGCCGACCGCAATCCTAACCTTGCCACAATCGTCCAGCGTGCACGCGCGCAAATCGGGCCGACGCTCGCCGTCCGCAACCCGACGTTTGAGCGCGAGGTGTTGCTCTTCCTGCTCGACAAGGCGAGCGAGTTGCCAGCCGGACAGAAGATAGACTTTATCGAAAAACGTTTTGGTAGCTTACAAGGCGAAGCGCGCCGCCGCGCCGAAGAAGATTTTGCGCGCGCCGTCGTTGACAGCCAGCGCTTTTCCACGAGTGAAGGTGTGGCGGGCCTGTTCGATTTGTCGGCCACGCAGTTACGAGATTTGAAAGAACCGCTCGTTGAATTTGCGACGGCGCTCGGCGTAGACATCCAGCAGTATCAGGTGCGCACGCAAGGCTTCAACGCGGCGGTCGGTCGCTGGCGTCCGCTCCTCGTCGAAGGCATGGGCGAGATGCGCGGCGTCAAGCCCTATCCTGACGCCAATCGCACGCTGCGTTTCACCTACGGCGAAGTCAAGGGCTACGTCCCGCGCGAGGCCATCATCTACACGCCCTTCACCAACCTTTCAGGCGTCATTGAGAAGGACACGGGCCGCGAGCCGTTCGACGTTCCCGAAAAACTCAAACAGCTTTTCCGCGCGAAGGATTTCGGGCAGTATGCTCTGCCGAATCGCTCAGACGTGCCCGTGGATTTTCTTTCGACCACAGACATCATCGGCGGCAATTCCGGCAGTCCCATCTTAAACGGCCGCGGCGAACAAGTCGGCATCGTTTTCGACGGTAACTATGAAGGACTCGGTAACGATTTTTTCTACAACGAAGAGAAGGGCCGCACCATCTCCGTTGACATTCGTTACGTGCTTTTCATCACCGACAAATTCGGCGGCGCGGGCTACCTGCTGCAAGAACTAGAGTTCGCAGACGCGCCGGGCCGCGTTCGTACGGGAATCAAACCGCCGATGAAAAATTAAAAGTGAGGTCTGCGCTCCCCACGGAGCGAATAAATAATTGATGAATGGCCCGGCGCGCAACGGAAAATTGTGCTGCCGGGCCATGATTTTTCGCTTGACAGCTTTGCGGCCTTTCGCTTAGTATGCGCCGTCGTTCAGGAACGCGGGTTTTGCCCCCTTAACTTGCCCCCGCGCGTTAGTTAGCATTACAGCAATGAGTTTTTGTTTTTCCCCGTTAGTCTGTGTGTGATGAGGAGGGTGCTTTTCCCTTGGGTGAAGCGCTTGCCCGTCGCGCTCAGGCTTTTTTGTTGGTTGTGTAGTTCTCGAGGAAGCGCACCTTTCAAACAGCGCGTCCGGCTCACAAGCATTAACCTCAGGCCAGGCGGCGTATGCCCCAAAGCTCTCCGCCTCCGTTTTACCGAATCATTAGGAGGATTCGTTTGTCATGTCAAGAATAACCGGTAAGGTCAAGTGGTTTAACAATTCGAAGGGCTATGGTTTTATCGAACAGCCCGGCTCTTCGGACATCTTCGTTCACTACAGCGCCATTCAGGGCGACGGCT
>CAZEZJ010000193.1:0-9072 GCA_964516695.1 uncultured Blastocatellaceae bacterium | reverse complement strand
GAGCAGCACAGAGTAGTCGAAAAAGATGTCGTAGATGCGAACGACCTCTTCCTCGCGCAGCACAATGTCGGAGACCTGCGCGTTTCCCTGATGCAGGGCGAGGCCGATGCCAAAGTGCGTGTCGTGATAAAGATTCGCGCCCGTCGAGATAATCCAGTCGATGAAGCCCGCCTGAATGAGCGGAATCAGAGCTGAGATGCCGAGGCCGGCGGGCGTCAACGCGCCCGTCAGCGAGACTCCGACAGTCACGTCAGGTTCCAGCATCTTCTGCGTTAAAAGCTGGCACGCCTCGCGCAAACGCGCCCCGTTGTAGGCGACGAACGCCTCATCAATAAGGTCGGCCAAGCTGGTCTCGCGCGTAATCGGCCGCGGGTCAATGCGTTTGCCCTGTAAAAACTTGCTTCTCTTTTTAGCCATCGCTTTTTCCGGCTGCTCCCCTTTCATCTTCAGCAAAACGCTCTAAGCAGGCGCGACACAAACAACTGCGATAGCGCGCACGCAACTCCACGCGGACAACTTCGCTAAGCTGTACCTCAGCGCACCAGCAGCCCGAAGCATCTCGCGCGCCGCAGTTAAACGTCGCGCCGCACGCCTCACACGTCGAGGGCGTCTGCGAGCCTGAATAAATGTACTGAGACAAATTCCGCGACATCATGCGCGAGAGCCTTTTGGTGTCGAGCAGATTACCACAGAAGACGAGAGCGGTCAGGATGCAAGCCAGAGAGAGAAAGCATGAGAGCGTGGGGCTTCAATCTGGAACGCCCACGCTTTTATCTTTGTCGTCTTGCAGTCTTCATCCTTGCTCTTGCGCTTTGCTTTCTTCGGCGCGGCGCAGGCGCAGGCGATTGATGCGCCGTTCGTCAGCATCAATCACCTCTACGTCAAGCCCGCGCAGGGTCAAATGTGCGCCCGCGCGCGGCACATATCCTGATTCGCTGATGACGAGACCGGCGATGGTCGTGAAATCGTCGTCTTCAATTTCCATGTCGAAGAGGCGTTCGATTTTGGCGATTTCGGTGGAGCCTAAAACCTCGTAATAGCCATCCGAGCCTTCGACAATCTCGATAATCTCTTCGTGCTCGATGTCTTCGTCCTCAATCTCACCGACGATTTCTTCCAATATGTCTTCGACCGTCACCAATCCAGCGATGCCGCCATATTCATCAATGACAATCGCCATTTGCACGTGCGCCTTCTGCATCTCTTCCAAGAGGTCTGCGACCGGCTTCGTCTCCGGCACGAAATAGACGAGCCTGAGCAGCGAAGCGATGGTCTCTTCCTCGCGGTCTTCAGGCCAACATTGCAGCAGGTCGCGCACGTAGATTAAGCCTTCGATGTTATCAATCTGCTCACGATAGACGGGCAGGCGCGAATACTTTGAATCAATCATCACGTCGCGCGCCTCGCGCACGGTCGCCGTAATCGCCAGCGCGACAATCTCCGTGCGCGGCGTCATCACTTCATTAACGCGCGTATCGCCAAACTCTATAATCGAATGAATGCGCTCGGCTTCTTCTCCCTCAAGAATCCCCTCTTCTTCGCCCACATCAATCAGCGCTTGAATATCGTCGCCGTTATCTTCCTCCTCCTCGTCGAGGCGCTTCTCGGGCTGTGGCCGCTCGCGGCGCATACGGTCAAAGAGCCTGTGCAAGGGGTCAGCGGCAAACGACAGCAAACGATAGAAGGGCCGCACCAGCGGCAACGAAAGGAGCAGGATGCCTTCTGGATTGCGCAGCGTAATCAGGCGCGGAATCAACTGCCGGAAGATGAAGGCCAGCGTCAATCCGGCGACGAGAGCGACGAGCACCAGGCGCGTCTGCGAAAACGTCGCGGACGGTGTAAAGAGCCGGAGCGAGATGGAGGTGATGAGCACGGAAACGGCGACGAGCATAATCTGCACCGCCGCCGAGATGGTGAAACGAAAGCGCGGGCGATTCTCAAGTATCTCTTTGAGAAACGGTGTCGAGCGCGCCGACGGTTGTTCTTCCACCTCGCTAATCAGCAGGCGCAAGCCGACATCGCTCAACTGGGCGAAGGCCATGTCAACCGTCGCGAGAAACGTTAGCGCGACGAGCAACAAACAAGTAATCCCGATTTCGAGTTCCATAGCTAGTCAGTGGTAAATAGTAAATGGTAAATGGTGTTAAGACAAAACCATTTCGTCCGTTCACCACTTACCATTTTGTCTATTTAACAACCTAGATGCCCAGACGGCGACGCAAAGAGAGTTCTAACCTGTTCATCTCGCCATCATCCGTCTCGTGGTCGTAGCCGCACAGGTGCAGCAGCCCATGAAGGATTAGTTGCGCCACCTCTTCCTCAAACCGAAGTCCATGCTCCGCTGCCTGCCGCGCCGCCTGCTCAACCGAAATCACCACATCGCCCAGCCGCAAGCCTTCCAGTTTTTCAAACTCATCCTGCGCCGCCGGAAACGACAGCACATCCGTCGTCACCCGCTTACCACGCCAACGCCCGTTAAGCTCCCGCATCGCACGGTCTGAGACAAAAGCCACTGTCACACCCGCGCCCTTCGCAGGCACAACTGCCAACGCCCTTGCCGCAAACGCCCGCCAATGCTCAACATCAAGCCGCACCTTGCGCTGGCGGTTAACAATTTCAATCATTGCGCCGCTCTCGGCATCCTGCTCATCTTCTGCTTGAGACCGAAGGGCAAGTGAAAACATTGGCATTTCAAATATTGCTCTTACTTGAATGAGCCTCGTAAGCCTTAATAATCATCTGAACGAGACGATGACGCACAACGTCCTTCTCGGTGAAGTAGATAAACTCTATGCCCTCGACGTTTGCCAAAACGCGCTCGGCTTCGACAAGGCCGCTGCGCTTGCCCGTCGGCAAGTCAATCTGCGTGACGTCGCCCGTGATGACGGCCTTCGAGCCGTAGCCGATGCGCGTCAAAAACATCTTCATCTGCTCGCCCGTCGTGTTCTGCGCTTCGTCTAGGATGATGAAGGCATCGGCCAGGGTCCGCCCGCGCATGAAGGCGAGCGGCGCGACTTCGATGACGCGCTTTTCCAAAAGCTTCGCGGCGCGCTCGTAGTCAATCAAATCAAAGAGCGCGTCGTAGAGCGGGCGCAGGTATGGGTCAACCTTGTCTTGCAAGTCGCCGGGCAGGAAGCCAAGCTTTTCTCCCGCTTCGACCGCCGGGCGCGCCAGCACGATGCGGTTGACCTGCTTTTGCATCAAAGCTTGCACGGCCATCGCCACCGCCAAATACGTCTTTCCGGTTCCGGCGACGCCGACGCCGAAGACGACATCCTTATCCTGGATGGCTTCGATGTAGCGGCGTTGGTTGGCCGATTTCGGAGCAACCTGCTTTTTGCCTGTCGGGTTAAAGCGCGCTTTGGTGAAATAGTCGCGCAGAGAGTAGGCGCGGTCTTCAGCGATTTGGGCGAAGGCTTCGCGGAGTTCTTTGTCTGTGAAGGTCTTGCCTTCGGTAAAGAGCGCCGCGAAATCTTCGAGGATGCGCTCGGCGGTTTCAACGTCCTTCGGGTCGCCGTCAACGGTCAACTCCTGCCCGCGTGCGTTGATGCGGACATCTAGGAGCGACTCCAAATATTTGATGTTCTGATCGTGGACGCCGAACAGCGTCTCCAAGCCTCTGGGTGGTATCTCGATTTTTTTCAAAAGGTCTGGCAATCTCCTTATGATAGACGAAGTTGTAGGCTCAAGCGGTCTGGCAGATGAGGCTGCGGAAAATTCTCTTCCATCTGTTATGAAAGTGACGCTACTACAGCGCGCGCGCGAGTGTCAACAGCAGAATCTTGAACAAAATGTTAATCCATCGTAGCGCTCTCGCCTTGACACATCGGGGCCTCACACCTATACTTTTTCGCTTGTGCTTGCTGCCCTTTAGCGGCTCTACTTTTACCGACTAGAAAGCAAGCAGAAATTGAAGAACTGATTTAACGGAGATTCGGATGCCCAATCATAAATCATCAGAGAAGCGCGTGCGCCAGAGCGAGAAGCGCCGGCTGGTCAACAAGAGCAATCGCGGACGCCTGCGAACGTCCATCAAAAAACTGCGTGCGGCGATGTCTGCTAACCAGACTGACGAATTGCAGACGCTGCTGCCAGCGACCATTTCCACCATTGATAAAGCCGTGCAGAAGGGCGTGTTGCATCGCAACGCTGCCGCGCGTTACAAATCGCGGCTGACGGCGCGCGTCAATCAGGCAACCGCTAAGTAAGCAACCTGTTCATTAATTTCAATTGGCGAGGCGAATCGAGCAATTCGATTCGCCTCGCCTTTTTGCATCCAAGCGCAGGAGGCAACGATGAGCCACATTGACCATCCCATCCGGCCTTACGAAAACACAGACGAGATACAGGAAGTGGTACGGCGTTTTGAAACCTGCACATTCGACGCGGGCGAATTTAGGCATCGCGAACACTTGACGGTCATCCTCTGGTACATCTCGCAATTCTCGGCGGCGGAAGCCACCGCACGGATGCGAGAAGGTCTCTACAAATTTTTAGACCATCACAATGTTGACCGCCGTAAATACCATGAGACCATCACGCTCTTCTGGGTCAAACGGGTGAAGGCTCTGCTCGACGAGGCAGGGAAAGAGCATTCCCTCGCGGAGATTGCCAATGAGGTCGTCAAAGTTTGCCATGATGCCAATCTCATTGACGCCTACTACAGCCGCGCGCTGCTCGCCTCAACAGCCGCCAGAGAAGGATGGGTCGAGCCTGACTTACAGTTGTTTGATTTCTAAATTATTAACGGCAAGAGCTTTCAGGATGAAAGTTCGCAGACGAGCAATTCAAGTTGAAGGCGCGGCGTGGCCTGTGATGTCTTGATGGCGAGGTCGGCGGCGGCGATGCGTGCGATGCTCTGCGCGAGCGCTCCGGCTTCCGAGCGGCGCGCCGTCGCGAGAAATTCCTCGCGCTTGCTATAAGGCATCGCGACCAGCCGGAAAACTTCTTCCTTCGCCGCCCCGCGCGCCATCAATTCTTTGGCGAGAGCGAGCCGGTGGTAATTGCCGGCGATGAGTCCGATGAGCATCACGGGTTCTGCGCCGTCATCCAGCAAGCGCTGCAAGGTCTGCAAGGCACGCCTGCGGTTGCGCGCGATGAGATGGTCCGTCAACTCGAAGTTTGAGAGCACGCGCGAGCGCCCGACGAGCGTATCTATCATCTCCATCGTAATCCGCCCGGTGGGAAGCGCCGCTGCCGCCAGCTTCTCTAGCTCGTTTGAGAGCGTGCGCACGTCCGAGCCGACGAGCGCAACCAACTGGTGCAGCGAACGCTCCTCCATCTCAGCCTTTAATTCGCGCAGACGCGACTTGGCCCACGTCGCTAATTCAGCATCGCTGAGAGACGCAAACTCGACGCTCGTGCAGGCGTCAAGGAGCGTCTTGCTGAGCTTGCGCCTTTTGTCCAGTTCGTCCGCAATGAAGATGACAACGCTCGACGCAGCCGGACGCGCAAGATAGCGAGCGAGCGCTTCTTCGTCCGCTTCGCGCAAGCGACTGAAATCCGCCACGCGCACGACGCGCCGCTCAGTCATCATCGGCAACTGCTCGGCGGCGGCAATCGCCTGCTGCACGTCCGTGCTCGCGAGGCTAAAGTTCGATTCGTTAAACTCGCGCAAAGGGGCATCGCGCAGCACCGCATCCGCGATGGCGCGCGCGGCCAAATCGCGCAGGTAGGTTTCAGCGCCGAAGAGCAGGTAGAGCGGCTCAATGCGCCCGGCCTTCAAAGCCTTCCGCAAATCTTCGCGCGTAGACGTGCTCATTTTTCCTGATTGACGCCAAACCCGTTGACGAGGACGGAGACGATTGACTCCGCGAAGCTGCGCGCCATGCGCATCACCGCCGGGTCTTCTTCGTTGAAGTAGGAGCGCGGGTCGTTGGCAAACTCAAACTCGCCGCGAAAGACGTAGTTCTGATTGTCGTAGAGGACGCGGTTTTCCACTTGGTCGCGGACGGTGACGGCGGCCGTAATCGTCACTTCAAAAATGCGCGAGCGCCCGCGGTCATCCAGCAGCACGCCGGAAAAAGTGAAGCTCTTGATAACGCCGTCAATCACAGCGTCAGCGCCCTCGCGTTCGCCCTGCACGCGAATCCCGCGCCCGCGTCTAATGATTTCGTTGATGACAGCTTCCGTAAAACGCGATTCGATTTTATAGCGCAGGGCGTTGTTCTGAAACGCAGGCACGGCGACGGTGCGAATGCGCGTCGGCAGTTGATTCTTCGTCACAGGCTTGTAGCACTCTCTGAAGCCGGAAACGAACAAGAGCAACGCCATGAGCGCCGTCACACGTAGAGTTTTTCGTAGCACAGTCATTTTTCGATTTTTCTCCAACAGGCAGAGGCTTTAGTTTTCGCTCCGGCTGGCGACGTACCAAAAGTCAACTCCGTCTTCGAATTGTTCCCGTCGTTGATAAACGAAGCCTATTTTTTCCAGCACGCGTTGCGACACGACGTGCCGCGAGTCAACGCTGGCGGCGATTTCCGTCATAGGAAAATTCTCGAAGACGTAGCGCAGGCAAGCGCCCGCCATTTCGGTTGCCAGGCCGCGGCCCCAATAGTCGCGTGCCAGAGTATAGCCGAATTCAATCGGCAGCCCACCATCAACCTGATACGCGAGGCCGCAACTGCCAATCAGTTGCTTGCTCTTTTTGTCTACCACAGCCCAGAAGCAAAAGCCGTGTTTTTCCTGATGCGCTATCATCCGGCCTATCCAGCCGCGCGTCTGTTCCACGTCGGCGTTGGGCTGGCCCGTGCCGATATAACGCATCACCTCCGCGTCGCTCCAAATCTTAAAACCCGGTTCCGCGTCGTCGGGCGACCACGTGCGCAAGATTAACCGCTCTGTCTCAAGAATTATCGTCATCGTTGAAAAATAGGCTTTAAGCGCAAGGGCTTTGTGGCATGACCTTTTTAATCGCATCTATCACGCGCACGGTCTCGACACACGCGCGCACGTCATGGACGCGGACAATCTGCGCGCCGCGCAGGACGGCAGCCGCCACCGTCGCCATCGTGCCGTGAATACGTTTATTGACCGGCGCACCATTTAGCAAGCGTCCGATGAAGGACTTGCGCGACGTACCGACGAGCAACGGAAAATCGCCAAACTCCCGCGCCAGTTCGTCGAGTTTGGCGACCAATTCGACGTTCTGCGCTTGGCTCTTGCTAAAGCCAATGCCGGGGTCAAGGACAATCTGCTCTCGCTTCACGCCGCGCCGCTCGGCTTCGTTAATGCTCCGCCGCCAGCCTTTGGCGACTTCCTTCATAATGTCTTTGACGGGTTTTAGTTGATGCATCGTTTCAAAAGTTCCGCGAGAGTGCATCAAGATTAATCCGGCCTCATAGTCTGCCGCCACCTCTGCGATGGCAGGCTCAAAGCGAAGGCCGGAGATGTCGTTGACGATTTCGACTCCGGCGCTTAAAGCGATGCGCGCAACCTCCGCTTTCGTGGTGTCAATCGAGTAAGGAACTCTGCTATTGAGAAGTATCATCACGTTGAGATATTTCTCGACACGTCGCATCTCTTCTTCTTCTGAAACCCGGCCAGCGCCCGGCCTCGTTGATTCGCCGCCGATGTCTATGATGTCCACGCCGTTTTCAATCATCAACTCGGCTTGATCCCAGGCACGTTTACGCGTGAACCAGCGCCCGCCCGCAGTAAGCCCAGTCACACCTTCACTAAAGCTGTCGGGAGTTAGATTGACGATGCCCATCACGAGCGTGCGCTTGCCCAGCGGCAATGTGTGGCGCGGCAATTTCCACTCACGTTCCATAAGACGAAAGTAAAAAGGAAAAGGGCAAAAGTAAAGAATGCATCCTCACTTTCGCCCTTTTAGCTTGCGCCTTTTAACTTCAGGCTTTAGGCCGTCGCCGGGTTGCTGCCCGTAATCGGCGGCAGGATAGGCTTCAACGGCTTGGCCGCAGGCTCTTTCAACTGCGGGCGCTCGTCGTCGCTGGAAGCGGGCGGCGTATCATCATCGAGCGGGAGGCCCGCGACGATGCGCCTTATCTGCACGCCGTCGAGCGATTCGCGCTCAAGCAAGGTCTCGGAGAGTTTGACCATCGTTTCGCGATTCTCTTCGATAATCTGCTTGGCCCGCCCGTATTGCTCCGAGATAATCTTCTTCACTTCCTGGTCTATCTTAATGGCCGTGTCTTCCGAAAAATCACGGTGCTGGGCGATTTCGCGGCCCAAGAAGATTTGCTCTTCCTTCTTGCCGAAGGTAAGCGGCCCTAGCTCCGACATGCCGTATTCGCAGACCATCGCGCGGGCCAGTTCGGTCGCGCGTTCGATGTCGTTGGATGCACCGGTCGTGATGTTGCCAAGGAAGACTTCTTCGGCAATACGCCCGCCCATCAGAATAGCGATTTGGCCCAACAGATACTCTTTCGAGTAGTTGTGGCGGTCGCCCTCAGGAAGCTGCTGCGTCACGCCTAAGGCCATGCCGCGCGGGATAATCGTCACCTTGTGAACGGGGTCCGCGTTCGGCACTTTGAGGCCGACGAGCGTGTGGCCCGCTTCGTGGTAGGCGGTGATGCGCTTCTCTTCGTTGGAGATGACCATTGATTTGCGCTCAGCGCCCATCAGCACTTTATCTTTCGCCAACTCGAAGTCAGGCATCGCGACGAGCTTCTTGTTATAGCGCGCGGCGTTCAAAGCCGCCTCGTTGACAAGGTTCGCGAGGTCAGCGCCGGTGAAACCGGGCGTGCCGCGCGCAATCACAGAGATGTCAACGTCTTCGCCCAAAGGAATCTTGCGCGTGTGGACTTTCAGGATGCCTTCGCGCCCGCGCACGTCTGGACGAGAGACGACGACGCGGCGGTCAAAGCGTCCGGGCCTGAGCAGCGCCGGGTCGAGCACGTCCGGCCGGTTGGTCGAAGCTATCAGGATAACGCCGTCGTTCGACTCGAAGCCGTCCATCTCAACGAGCAACTGATTAAGGGTCTGCTCGCGCTCGTCGTGCCCGCCGCCCAAGCCTGCTCCGCGATGACGCCCGACAGCGTCAATCTCATCAATAAAGATGATGCACGGCGCGTTCTTCTTGCCCTGCTCGAAGAGGTCGCGGACGCGCGA
>CAZEZJ010000192.1:0-9076 GCA_964516695.1 uncultured Blastocatellaceae bacterium | reverse complement strand
GGGCATCCGCCACGAATCGCCGCAGGCCATCATCCTGCGCAACGGCGAGGCCGCGTGGTCTGCTTCGCATTGGAACGTCACGGCGGACGCCGTTAAAACCGCTGTGGGCCAGCAACAGTGAAAGCCGGACGACGTTAAGGAAAAACAAAATCGCTGACTGCTGACTGCTGAAAGCTTAAGGCTGGCTGCTTGAAATTGATGATTGATTGATGAGCGATTTCATGGAAAGGCGCGGGCCTGCGGTCGAGCCGCGCGAGATTATGCAGGAGGGCGAAGGCGTGGTGCGCATCACTTGGGCCGACGAGCGCGTCTGCCGTTTCGCTGCGCCCGCGCTGCGCCGCGCTTGCCCGTGCGCGCAATGTGTCAACGAATGGACGGGCCAGCGCGTGCTCAAGCCTGAAGCCATCTCCGACGAGTTGACCATCCAAGACATCGCCATCGTCGGTCGCTACGCGCTCAACTTTCGTTGGAGCGACGGCCACGAAACAGGCATCTACAGCTTTCGCTACCTGCGCGAGCTATGCGAACAAGAAGAAAGGGATGGGGAAGGAAGCGATTGATTCATTTACTGATTTCATCATTGATTCATTGAATAGAATGATTCCATGACTAAATGAATCAATCGCTTCCTTCCTGCAAAAATTGTCTGCTGTTAAAAAAATTGTGGTGGTCGAAGACGACGAGGTCGCGCGCGAGTTGATGCGGATGGCGCTCGAAAGGCGCGGGTATCAGGTCGGCACGGCGGAAGACGGCCTGCTCGGTTATGAGGAAATCCTGAGCCGTCGTCCAGACCTGATTATCACGGACATCAGTATGCCCGCTGCGGACGGCGTGCATCTGGTCAGGCGCGTCCGCGACACGCCGGAGTTGGCAGAGACGCCGATTCTCATCACCACCGGATTTGGCACAGGCAACGCGACCTTCGCCTTGGCCCAGGGAGCCAACGCTTACGAGCCGAAGCCCATTAATCCAGAGAGTTTTCTGGCGACGGTCGCACGACTTTTAGAATAAGGGGGAAGCAGGTTTGGGTTTTAAAGTTTCAAGTTAAAAGGCCGAAAAACTTAAGCTTGAAACCTGAAAGCTCAAACCGATATATTAAAGATGAACGCAACGGAGATTGTCGGTTGGGCCAGTTCGGTGATTCTCGTGCTGACGATTAGCAAGCAGGTTTACAAGCAATGGCACGAAGGGTCGAGCGAGGGGGTGTCCAAGTGGTTGTTCATCGGACAGATGGCTGCCTCTTTGGGTTTCACAGTCTATAGCTGGCTGGTCGGCAACATGGTCTTTGTCGTCACAAACTCTCTGATGCTGCTCAACGCGCTTGTCGGCTTCGGCATCGTGCAACATCATCGCAAGCGCAAAGAACGACAGGGAGAGTCTAAGACAAGCAGTAAACTCGAAGCCAAACAAGCTTGAGGGCGAGAGCGCCGTCAAGCTTAAATTTAGCTCTTGACAAGCATTTGAACAAATAACTTCATCGTATGAACGAACGAGACTTCTTTAACGAAAAGCAGGAAACCAAGCGTGCGAGCTTTAGTTGCCCGCATTGCCGCGAGCGCGCCGATTACGACGTGCGCTGGTTACGGCGGACGAAAAAGCCCGCTCCGCCGCGCGGGGCTAACGAGATGGATCGCGCACGCTTTCAGAAATCGCGCGACTACATGGTGCGCATTGACGACCAGTTGGCCTGCGTTCGCTGTCGCAAGCGTTTCGATATTCCCAATTCGCAATCCGTCGTCTTTATTTAACGCGTCGCCCTACGGCCTGCGCCAAGAGTTAGATTCATACCCGAGAGGAGAAGAAAACAATGGATGACCTTATCAAACAGGTTTCGCAAAGAACGGGCCTCAGCGAAGACAAGGCCAAAACAGCGGTTGATACGGTGGTCAACTTTTTGAAAGACAAACTGCCGTCGCCCATCGCCGGACAGATTGATAACGCCCTCTCGGGCGCTGGCGGAACAATCGCCAGCGCAGGCGGCGCGGTCATGGACAAGGCGGGCGACCTTCTCGGCGGCATGTTCGGCAAGAAAGATTAACCAACGCGCTCCGTACAGGAGCGAAGAAGATAGGAAAAGTCATAAAGGGCGAAAGGCTGAATTAGAAGAGACGTGCTCTCTTCAGCCTTTTGCCCTTTCGCCTTTCCTCGCTGTGGTTAGCCACAGCGAGCATCTACGGCGAAACGTAAACGCGGTCTAAGGCTGTCACGACTCCCCGCTGTTGGTGCACGCGTGGTTGGCTTGGCTGTCTTTAAGTGACAATCAACTCCGTTAAGTTAACTTCGCCAGCGTGCGTCCCAGACCTTGTGATGCGTGCTGGCTTTGCAGAAGGAGTGATTGTCTATCATGTGTTGGACCATAGCCCGCGTTGCTTTTTTGTGTTTCGCGCTCAGCATCGCCACCGCCTGCGCTTCAGCCGTCGCGCAGCAGAACTCGAACATGGCCGTTACCGCTAATACCCAGGCGGACGTGCCATCCACGAACGAGACCGCGCCGCCCGTGCCGCTTGCAGAAGAGAGCGATGCTCAGTCTGTTGTTCGCTTTGAGCCGATAGAGGTTGTGAGCACCGCCTATGCTAACGCGGAGTCCATACGGCTGCGCGAAAGCCCAGAGGCGAGCCTTGCGGGCAGCCACGTTGTGAAAATTCCTGAAAACTTTTCCTTTGACGTTCTGGGCTGGACGCGCGACTACCTGCGCGTCAGGATTCCGGCGGAAGACGCGTCTCTGTACCTAGATGAGAGCAACAAGACTAACTTGGAAGGCTGGGTGACGTGGGGCGAAGTAGCGCCCGTCACGACGGCGATTGTGCTGGACGCCGAAAACGGAGCGCTCGTCTCGCGGCTGCCTTTCTTTGATAATGATTCGACCATCTCCGTCGCTTTCTCGTCCGACCATTCGCGCGCCCTCTTTTTCAACAACGAGCAAGCCTACGAGGTCAAAACCGAAGATTACACGCTGACGCGCAGTTTCAAAGCGAAGCTCGAAGGTACTCTGTTCAATACCGTTTCGTTTTTCTACGGCTCGACGGACGATACTATTTACGCCGCGCTCGGCACATCAACTGCCGGCCGAACCGCTGACGAGCTTCTGTTGAACATAGTGCGCGTGGACGACACGGATGGGCCAGCGCCCGCGCCGTTGATTTCCGAGCGGGCCATAGGCTTCGCGCTTTCGCCCGACGGGAGCAAGGGCTTCATCCTCCACGCGGCAAACTTCATGACGGAGGAGATGGTGGTTGATGTCCTCGATTTACAGGGCATGAGAGTGAGCAATACTTTCACACTGCGCGGAATAAATTTGCCGACATCCCCAGCGGAATTCGTCACAAACGCTGACGGCTCAGAGTTCTACCGCGTTTTGTCTCCGGGCTGCGAGGTCATCTCCGTCATAGACACGAGCACGGGCCATCTGCTGCGCGAGATTCCGACGGGTGAAGAGGCCAGAGAGCGTGCGCTCTATCTAAGGCGACAGGAGATGGTCGGAAACTCGTTTTTCTTTCGCATCTGGGATGATGAGGATGCGCAGTCGCGCGGCGTTTTGCTCGACGCAGGGAAAAGAAGCGAACTTCCGCGCGGGATTGATTATCTGGTCGCGGCAGGCGGCGTGCGCTTTGGCGTCAACGATGCGGGCACGCGTTTATTCAAACTGGACGCGGAGAATCGCATCAGCCAGAAATACAGGATTGAGCGCCCGGACGTGCGACAAGGCCAGAACGACGAAGAAGACGGCCTCATTGTCTATCAGTTTTTAGCCAGCCCAGACGGCAAGAGCCTGATGGTCGTCCTCGGCTTCCCGCATGGATGTTGATGACATTGGCTGTCATCTTGGAGTGGGGGTTGCTCGCGGGCTTAAACTGCGTCGTAGCGTTTGAGCTTGCGGTAGAGCGTTGAGAGGTCTATGCCGAGGATGTTGGCGGCGCGAGCTTTGTCTTGGTTAACGGCAGTTAGGGTCTCGAAGATGTGGCGACGCTCGATTTCTTCGAGCGTGGGGCGCAGGCCGTCCGGGTCGCGCATTGTCGCAGGGGTATGGCTCGCGGCATCGCGGACGCGCGGCGGCAGGCTGTCGGCGTCAATCTGTTCGCCGCTGAGTGTGAAGGCGCGCTCGATGGCGTTTTGTAGCTCGCGGACGTTGCCGGGCCAGTTGTAGTTGATGAGCGCCGACATGACCTCGGGCGCGACGCCTTTTTCGTTGCTCGATTGCTCGCGCGCGGTGCGCGTGATGAAGTTGCGCGCGAGAAGCGGAATATCCTCGCGCCGCTCGCGCAAGGGCGGCAGGTGAATCTCTATCACGTTGAGGCGATAGAAGAGGTCTTCGCGAAAGCGTCCTTCCGAGACCTCCTTTTCCAAATCGCGGTTGGTGGCGCAGATGATGCGCGCGTCAAACGCGACGGCGAGGCTCGAACCGAGCGGCGTAACTTCGTGTTCCTGAATCGCACGCAGCAGGCGCACCTGCATGGCGGGCGTGATTTCTCCGACCTCGTCTAGAAAGACCGTGCCGCCCTCGGCGGAGCGAAAGAGGCCGAGCTTGTTGGCGGCAGCACCCGTGAACGCGCCCTTCGTATGGCCGAAGAGTTCGCTTTCGAGCAGGGTTTCGGGAAGCGCGCCGCAGTTGATGGCGACAAAGGGACGCTCCGCGCGCGGGCTGTTGTGATGAATAGCACGCGCAATTAATTCTTTGCCCGTTCCTGACTCGCCCTGGATGAGAATGTTCGTGTTCGTTCCGGCCACCTTTTCGACGAGACGAAAGACGGCTTGCAGCGCAGGCGATGTGCCGATGATTTCCGAAAAACTGTAGCGACGGTCAAGCTCACGGCGAAGCTGGCGATTCTCGCGAAACAACTCGCGCTGGCGAATGGCGTTCTTGACGGATTGCAGCAAGTCTTCGTTGACGAAAGGCTTGGTGATGTAATCGTAAGCGCCTTTGCGCAAGGCAGCGACAGCGGAATCAACCGACGAGTAGGCCGTCATCACAATCACCATCGCCTCCGCGTCAATATCCTTGATGCGGTCAAGCAGCGCGAGGCCGTCCATTCCGGCCATGCGAATGTCCGTTAACGTCACGGCGACATCCTCTGCCGCAAATTTTTCCAACGCTTCCTCGGCATTCGCGGCTGACGCGACGCGATAGCCCGCCTCTTCAAGCAGACGCGTCAAGATAGCGCGCATCAGGTCTTCATCTTCAGCGATGAGAATGAGCGATGATGTTTTCATGCTGGCTGTCCATTCTATAATTTCAAATCCGCCATCTCAAATCCTTAACGCGGTGATAAGTCATAAGTGATAGGTGATAGGAAAAGAAAGCTGGTTTTATCTTATCACCTATCCCTCATCACTCATCACCTATTCCTGCGCCTTTGACACAATCGTCTCCGAGAAGCTATACACCAGAAGATGCCGGGCGACGTAAGAATCCGACAATTCGAGTTGGCTGACAGGGAAGCGCTGCTCTCCTTTCTGCGCGTTGCTTACCCTGACGATGCGCGCAAAAGCGAACCCGCCTACTGGGATTGGCACTACATCCAGAATCCGCAGACAGACCCCGATAACATACCGCTCTGGGTCGTGAAAAACGGCGAGCACATCGTCGGGCAGGTGGCGACTATTCCCGTGCAGTTGAAAGTCGGTGAGGAGCAGACGCCCGCCATCTGGATTCTCGATTTTATCGTGCACGAGGATTATCGCGGGCAAGGACTCGGCAAGCGATTGATGGGCGAGGCCAGAGCTTTTTGCCCGACGATGATTGCGCTCGGTATCAACGAAGGCTCGACCGCCGTGCTCCTGAAAACGGGATGGGCGGCGCTCGGCGGCGTTCGTCGTTACCAGCGGCTCCTGTTTCCGGGCAACGACTTGCAGCAGGCTTCGGGCTTCGCTCCCGTGCGCGGCCTCGTCAATCTCTGCTATGCGCCCTTTCGTCCGCGGCTGACAGGAGCGATTAAGGAGCGCTGGAGGCTGCGCGAAGTCTCGGAGTTCGATTCTTCTGTTGATGATTTCTGGAACGAGGTGCGTGGGCAATGGCCCTGCGCCGTGGTGCGTGATGCGCGCAATCTGAGTTGGCAGTTCAACCGGCAGCCGGGAAAGAAGTTTGACGTGTTGGGCCTCTATGAGCGCGAGCGATTGGTGGGCTACGCGGTCTTATTCTTTAGAAAAGCCGTGGCGGGCCGAGGTGGGCCAGCCAAAGCTTCAATCGCTGACCTCTGCTACACGGCGGAGGATGCAAACGCGATTATTGACGAACTGCTGACAGCCTCGCTTAGTCTAGCTCTAAAGAGACGCGCGGGCAGCCTCGTCACAGACGTTCACGACAGGCGCATTGAAGACAGACTCAAACGCTTCGGCTTCTGGCACATCAAAAACTCACCGCAGTTTATGGCCCACGCCACAGAAGGCCGAGAGCGATTGATGTATGACCCCGAAAATTGGTTTTTGACGCGCGCCGATTCTGATGTCAGTATCTTCGAGCACCCGAATTTGTAAAGGCGGTGATAGGTGACAGGTGATGGGTGATAAGAAAAACCCTCTTTCTGTTTCCTATCACCCATCACCTATCACCTATCACTCGGAGAGTAGCAGATGATTGCTCCCGTTCTCCTGTATCACAAGATAGACGTGCCAGCGCCGGACTCGCGCGTGCGCGGCGGCTTCACACCGCCCGCGCGCTTCGCACGCCAGATGCAGTATTTGAAGAAACGCGGCTTCATGTTCTACACCGCGTCCGAGTTGATAGAGCATTTTCGTGAGCGCGGCGAGTTTCCGTCAAACTCGGTCACGCTGACGTTTGACGATGGGTGGCGAGACAACTACACAAACGCTTTCCCCGTCTTAAAGCGCCTCGGCATTCCCGCGACTATCTTTCTCATCCCCTCCTGCATCGGCCAGACCTCCGCCAAAGCGCAAGCCGACGGCGAGAGCGGGCGCGAGCATCTCACGCGCGAGGAGATTCTGGAAATGTCGCGCCACGGCATAGAGTTTGGCTCACACTCCATGAACCATCGCCTGCTGCATGAGATTGCACCGCCGGATGTAGAGTTTGAGATTGAGGAAGCGAAGCGCCAGCTTGAAAACCTTTTAGACAAGCCCTGCAAAGTCTTCGCCTATCCAGCCGGATTCTTCACAGCGCAGGCGCAGCGCGTCCTCGAAAGAAGCGGCCACGTCGCCGCCTTCACCACCGTCTATGGGCCGGAAGACCCGCTTGACCTTTACGCCCTAAACCGCACCGAAATCCTGCGCCGCGACCGTTTCCTCTTCCAGTTCGGGCGCAAAGTCAGACAACTGCACGCGCCGCACAGCTAGCTAATACAGGCCCAACCAACTACAGCAAGAGGTACTGACTCTGTACCTATGCGCAACTCAATCCTTACAGGACTTGCTGCTTGGCTATTGTCTTGTTGTCCGACGGTTGCAGCGGTAGCGCGACGCGGACGCGTGTGCCGCGCCCATTGTTGGGCAATAGTTCGATGCGCCCGCCGTGCGCCGTGATGATGCCGTAGCAGACGGCGAGGCCGAGGCCCGTGCCTGTGCCCGCCGGTTTGGTGGTAAAAAACGGGTCGAAGACGTGCGCGCGATGCTCGGGCGCGATGCCTGTGCCGCTGTCCGCAAACTCTATGGTCATCTCTTCCGCGCGCGGCTCATACTGAGTGAGTATATGAAGCTCACCGCCGTCGGGCATCGCGTCGCGCGCGTTGAGCAGCAGATTGAGGAAGACTTGTTGCAGTTGGTCTGCATCGGCGAAGACGTGGGGCGCAGCGCGGTCGAGCGCGATGCTGAGCCGTAGCTTCTGAAAATTCTTATCGAAGCTGGCGAGACGAATGCTGGCCTCTATAATCTGGTTGATGTCGAGCGGGGCGCGCAAAGGTGGACGCGCGCGTGCGAAGTCCATCATGTCGCGAAGCACGCGCGTGATGCGCGCTATCTGCTCGGAGATTAAACGCAGCATCTCTTTGTGTTCCGCCGCGTTGTCTGCGCCGAGCGGGCGCGCTTGCAACATTTGAATCAGCGACGAGATGGAAGCCAGCGGGTTGTTGACCTCATGGGCCACGCCCGCTGCGAGCGTTCCGGCGGCGGCGAGCTTCTCGGTGCGAATCAGTTGCTCATTGAGTTCGCGCAAGCGTTCGATGTCAGAGGCCATCTTGCGGCTCATCTCGTTAAACGAAGCGGCGAGAAGGCCCATCTCATCGTTGCTTTCAAGCGCGACCTCCGTGCCGTATGCGCCGCCCGCGACCTGCACGGCGGCTTCCGTGAGGCGTCGAACCGGACGCGAAATGGTGCGAATGATAAGCGCGACCAGCAACAGGTTCGGCACCAGCGCCGTGATGACGCTGAAGACCAGATAGCGCCGCCAGGCCAACGGCGTCTGGCCCAACTTGAAGCTCCACCAGACAATCGGAATCTGAAACAGGATGAAACTCACGATGGCGACCGCCGCAATCGAGAGCGCCACTTTATAAGCCACCGGAAAAAGTCGGAATTGGTCGAGCGCCGATTGCAGCGAGAAGAGCTTGAAGTTTGAGATGGCGTAAGCGTAGATGAGGACGCCGGGCAGCACGAAGATTGAGCCGAGCGGCAACAGCGCGTAGATGCCGAGCATCGGCAATATGATATTGCCGAGCGTGTTAAGCGTCACGGTGATGACGAGCGCCCAGATAATCGCGCCGAGTTGTTGGCCCAACAGTTGGCCGCGATGGCGGCGATACTTCGCAAACAACACGCTGAAGCCGTAGGCCAAGACGGCGTAAGCGTAGAGCACCAGCGCGTAGGCCAGCGGGCGTAGCTGGATGTCTAGGTGGCCCTCGACAAACCCGACCTCCCGCCACATCCATCCGGCCAGCAGCGCCGGAATCAACACGGCCCCGGGCGCGAGCATCACCGCCGCCTTCTTCAACGGCACGGGCCTGTTTTCGGGAAAGACCCAGGCGAACACCACCAGCGAGTATTGCAACAGCAGCGAGATAATGAAACTCGCGCTCGCCCACCATGCGGCGGAGCCTTCGCGCCCCTCAAAGCCCCACAGCGCGATATCTTTCACCGTCCACAGCGCCAGACACGCGACGAAGGCCGCAAACGTCTGGTGCGTCCGGCTGCG
>CAZEZJ010000191.1:2417-9088 GCA_964516695.1 uncultured Blastocatellaceae bacterium | reverse complement strand
TTTGCGTTCTGTGCTGCTTTGCGTGAAACTATCTGGGCTGTTCGATAATCGAATTTCAGAGAATCAAAGGTTATATGAAATACCAAGCCATCCTCGTCTTTATGCTGCTCGCGCTGGCCGAGCCGGTTGTTGCTGCGTCATCCAAAATCACGAAGGAGAAGATTGTTTCCGGCGGGAAGAATCGCTCCTTTTACCTGTTTGTGCCCGAGAAACTTTCTGCCGAGAAACGCGCGCCACTACTCGTCTTGCTGCACGGGTCGGGCGGAAACGGGCTGTCAATCGTAGGGAAATGGAAAGAGATGGCGGAGAAGGAGGGCATCATTCTCGCTGGCCCGGATTCTTCGGATTCCGGCCTCTGGGCGACGCCTGCCGACGGACCGGAATTTTTGCGCGACGTGGTTGAAGCGCTCAAGGCGAAGCACCCAATCAATGCGCGGCGCGTCTATCTCTTCGGCCATTCGGCGGGAGCGAGCTACGCGCTTTATATGTCAATCTTCGAATCGCAGTATTTTGCGGCGGCGGCGATTCATGCCGGAATGCTTCCTCCGCAAACCTATTCGTATATTGATGTGGCACGGCGAAAGACTCCGATTGCGATGTGGGTCGGCGCGCTCGACCACGAGTTTGCTGTCGTGGGGGCGCGTGCGACGCGCGATGCCTTTAATGCGCGCGGCTTCAAAGTGCAACTAACGGAAATACCGAACCACGGCCATACGTACTATCGCCTGGCCCCTAGAATTAATCGGGAAGCGTGGGCATTTTTGCAGCAACATGAATTGACGGAAGAGCCGCAGTATCAGCAATACAAGTTTACGAAGTAGCGCGCGTTTAGACGAACCAGAGGGAAAGAGGATGGCGAAAGCACCGGGGACAGTTTACGTTTGCCAGAAATGCGGCAATCAATCGCGCAAGTGGCTGGGCAAATGTCCCGACTGCGGAGAGTGGAACTCGAGGAACGCGCGCGGGCCGCTGCGAAACGAGAGACGGCTGGCATGGCGCGCGGCGGCTTTCGTTTGCGCGAGGTCAAGCCTGTGGCCTACGGCGAAATTGAATCGCAGGACGACGCGCGCATTACATCAGGCGTCACGGAGTTTGACCGCGTGCTCGGCGGCGGCATCGTTCCCGGCTCGCTGATTCTCATCGGCGGCGACCCCGGCATCGGCAAAAGCACGCTGCTGCTTCAGGTCGCGGATAAGATGAGCGCGGGCGGCGCGAGCGTGCTCTACGTTTCCGGTGAGGAATCCGAACGGCAAATCAAACTGCGCGGCGAGCGCCTGAACGTTGAGGCCGCGAATCTGTATTTGTTGCCGGAGACGAATCTGGAAAACATCTTCAACGAAATCGAAAAGATGAACCCGGGCGCTGTTATCGTCGATTCGATTCAGACCGTTTTTTCGTCGAATATCGAAAGCGCGCCCGGCTCGGTCTCGCAGGTGCGCGAAGTCGCGGGGCAGTTTCTACTGCTGGCGAAGAATCGCACGATTCCGGTCTTTCTCATCGGCCACGTCACAAAGGAAGGCTCGATTGCCGGGCCGAAGGCGTTGGAACACATCGTTGATACGGTGCTCTATTTTGAGGGCGAGCGCCATTATAATCATCGCATCGTGCGCGCCACCAAAAATCGCTTCGGCGCGGCCAACGAAGTCGGCGTCTTTGAGATGACGGGAGCGGGGCTGGTGGCGGTCGCCAATCCTTCGGAGATGTTTTTGCAGGAGCGACCGAAAGACGTGGCCGGCTCTGTCGTGACCGCCTGCATGGAGGGAACGCGGCCCGTGCTGGTCGAGATACAGGCGCTCGTTTCAGGCTCGAAGTATGGAACGGGAAGGCGTATGACGCAGGGCGTTGACCAGAATCGCGTCTCGCTCTTGATAGCGATGCTGGAAAAGCGTATTGGCTTTCATCTCATCGGTGATGACGTGTTCGTCAACATCGCGGGCGGCCTAGAAGTTGATGAGCCTGCCGCCGACCTCGGCGTGGTGGCTTCGATAGCTTCCAGTTTTAAGAACGTGCCGATTGACCATCACACGGCTGTCTTTGGAGAAGTAGGACTAACGGGCGAAGTGCGCGGCGCGTTGCAGGCGCAGGCGCGTGCGCGCGAAGCGCAAGCTCTCGGCTTCAAGAAAATAGTGATGCCTGCTTCCAACACGACGGGCTTGGAACGACTGCTGGGGCTGCGCGTGGTCGGCGTCCGCTCGGTCGAAGAAGCGCTCGACGAACTGTTTTGAGTTGATGGAAGGAAAGAGAACTTGCCGGGACAGAGTTTTCGTGGCTTCGCAGAGCGCGTCGCGTTGGTGACGGGAGGCACACACGGCATCAGTCGCGCCGTCGCGCTGCAACTCGCCGTTGAAGGCGCATACGTCATCATTGCCTATCCGCCGATGGAAACTGACGGCGCGAGCGTCGCGCACGAGCTACGCGCGATTGGCACGCTGGCCCATTCGTTTGCCGCCGATGTCTCAAACGCGGCTGACGTTGAGCGCCTTTTCGCTGAGATAGAAGGGTTGTATGGCCGTCTCGATTTGCTGGTTAATTGCGCGCGTCTGGAAGCGGATGCCGCGCTAGAGGAGTTAACGGAAGAAGCTTGGGACGAAACGCTTAACGTCAATCTCAAAAGCATTTTTCTCTGCACGCAGGCGGCGGCGCGTTTGATGAGCCAGCGCCCGAAGGCGGCGGTCGTCAACCTCGCCGTTGATGTGAGTTTGAGCGGTGCGGGCCAAAGCGCCGCAGATGTTGCAGCGCAGGCTGGCATTATCGGTTTGACTAAAGCCCTCGCGCAGCAACTTGGTCCGCGAATCCGCACCAACTGCGTCGCCGTGCGCGGCACAGCCAGCACGCCCGCACCGGATGAAGTGGCGCGGGCCTGCGTTTATCTGCTTTCGTCGGATGCTGCCTCCGTCAATGGGCAAACGCTCGTTGTGGGCAGCTAAACTCGGTTCAAGGAATCAGTTGTTACAGAGAAGTTTTCTGAGGTGTGTGTTCAAGGTTTTTCATCTTCGGGTAGGTCGTCACACATATGCATAATTTCGTCCCATTCGATTAGGGCCAACGGCCTGTCATGCAAAGTTTTGCGGACGAGAGGGTCAAGCTCTTTGACGATGTCGTCCATCTCGGCCAACATCGCCACGATGCGCGGGTCAGTTTCTTCATCCGGGCCAGTCGGATTTTCCTTGTCAAGCCTTTCAACCTCACGAACCGGATAGTCAACCCGGTCGAATAGGTCACGCCCATGCTGGTCGAATAGGTCGCGGACTGTTTGATTGGGGTCTTCCACGGAGATTTACCCCCTTAATCGTGAAGTGAGGCAATAATACAAGCTTTCTCCTGTCTCGGCGATAAAATTATTGTGTCAACAGATTGTGAAGAGTGAATAAAGCAGAGTTGATGGAAAACCGCGCACCCGTCAAAGAAAGGTGCGTCATGTGTCAAAGAAAGTCAAAGACAAGCGAACTTGGAGCGTGATAAGATGCTTCGCGTCATGCGGACAAACGTTATCCTAATCAGACTGGTTTTTACAGGAATCCTCGTCGCCTCGGGCTATGTGCTGCATCCTGTGCCTGCGCATTGGCTGGCCGCGACCGGGCTGGTTCCTGAAAGGATGGCGTCCGGGCTGGTTTCTGCGGTGGTCGCGGCGCTGACGGCGGCGGCGATTATCTTCTTCGAGATTCGTATCCGGCGGGCTTCCCTCAAGACATTAATCGGCGCGGCGGTCGGCTCGATTCTCGGCATCGTCGGCGCATACCTTATCGGGTCGCTCATCAGCCGGCAGGAATCAATGGCGGTCGCGCCCGAAACCAAGACCTTCCTGACGCTTTCGCTGACCTTCTTTATGGCTTATGTCGGCTTGATGGTCGGCGCGGCCAAAGGCGACTATCTGGACTTGGCCGCGCTCGGCGGCATCTTCAGCGACAAAACGGCGCGGCGCGATTACAAGATTCTGGACACCTCCGTCATCATCGACGGGCGCATTGCCGATGTCGCGGAGACCGGATTCCTCGGCGGCACGATTCTCATTCCTCAATTTATCCTGCGCGAGTTGCAGCAGGTGGCAGATTCGCCGGATTCCAACAAGCGGCAGCGCGGGCGGCGCGGCCTGGACATGCTTAACCGCTTGCAGAACAACAGCGCCCTCGATATTCAAATCATCGAGACGGATTTTCCGGCGGTGCGCGAAGTTGACCTGAAACTGATAGAGCTTGGCAAGCAACTCGACGCCGTTATCGTCACCAACGATTTCAACTTGAACAAGGTGTCGCAACTGCGGGGCGTCAGCGTGCTCAACATCAACGAACTCGCCAACGCTTTGAAGCCCGTCGTGCTGCCCGGCGAGGCGATGCGCGTCTTTATCCTGAAAGAGGGCAAAGAATACAATCAGGGCGTTGCCTATCTGGATGACGGCACAATGGTCGTCGTGGACAACGCGCGCAAGCTCATCGGCAGAAACGCCGACATCGCCGTCACCAGCGTGTTGCAGACCACCGCCGGCAAGATGATTTTCGGTCGCCTCTGGGAAGAGGCAACAGACAACAACAGCAACGGCGGAGAGCAGCGCTCAAACGGCGTGCGCCGCGGCGTGCGCCCCACAACCCAGCCGACGCGCGTGACAGACCACAGCGAGCCGGATTGAAAATTAGTGATAAGTGATGGGTGAGAGGTGATAAGAGAAAGCTGCTTTCTTTTTCCCATCACCTATCACTTATCACCTATCACTTTTTAATGAACGTTGCGATTATCGCCGCTGCCGGGCAGGGCACGCGCCTGAGGGGAAAGCGGGCGAAGCAATTTCTGGAAATCGGCGGCGTTCCCGTCATCATTCACACGCTCAGGCGATTCGAGCAGTGCGCGGATATACAGGACACAATCGTCGTCCTGCCCACGCCGGATGTCGCTGGCTTTCTGGCGCTGGCGGGACAGTACGGATTGCGCAAGCTCGCGCGCGTCGTGGCGGGCGGGCCGACGCGGGCCGAATCAGTCTGGCGCGGCTTGCAGGCGATTCGCTCCGCAACCATTGAGATTGTCGCGGTGCACGACGGCGTGCGCCCCTTCGTCGCTCCTGACGAGATTAGTCGTACGGTTGCCGCTGCGCGAGAGAGCGGCGCGGCTATTCTCGTCGCTCCGGCCATTGATACGATTAAGGAAGTGGCAGACGGGCAGGTGCGGCGAACGCTTGAGCGCGCCACCTTGCGCCGCGCTCTGACGCCGCAGTGTTTTCGCTACACGCTGCTGCGCGAAGCCTACGAACGCGCCAGCCATTTGGGAGCAGGGGTGACGGACGATAGCGCCCTCGTCGAACAACTCGGCATCACAGTGGCGGTCGTTGACGGCGACGCGCGCAATATCAAAATCACGCGCCCGGAAGATTTAGCGCTCGCGGAAATTCTATTACAGCAGGAATCAGAGGTCAGGAACCAGGAGCCGGAATAAGAGACTGCGAACGGCTTTTATTCTGCTTTTCAGTTCTCCTGATTTCTGGCTACCGGCTTCTGACCTTCTGTGGTTCAGTTATGTTTCGCATCGGTATCGGGCATGACACGCATCGTTTGGCGGAGGGGCGGCCCCTGATTCTTGGCGGTGTGCGCGTTGAGGCCGAACGCGGCGCGGTGGGCCATTCGGATGCCGATGCGCTGGCGCACGCGATTGCCGATGCAATCCTGGGCGCGCTTTGTGAAGACGACTTGGGCGTGCATTTCCCTGACCGCGACCCGCGCTGGAAGAATGCCGATAGTATGCAACTGTTGGCGCGTGTGGTGTGGCTGGCGGGCGAGCGTGGCTTTCACGTCGTCAATATGGACGCGACGGTGATGCTGGAAACGCCGAAGCTCAGAACGTATGTCCAGGCGATGCGAGAGAATCTGGCGCGCACGCTGAGTGCGGACGCGTGTTGTGTGAGCGTTAAAGCGAAGACGGGCGAAGGCGTGGATGCCGTGGGGCGCGGCGAAGCCGTGATGGTGCAGGCCGTTGTCTTGCTGGCTGACGAATGAGGAAACTGTTTGAGACCGCAGGATGTCATACGTAAAAAGCGCGATGGTGAGCGCCTTTCGCGCGAGGAAATAGAATTCTTTGTCGCGGGTGTCACGCACGACCGCTTGGCAGATTATCAGGCGGCGGCGCTGCTGATGGCCGTCTTTGCTAACGGGATGGACGCCAGCGAGACGCAGTTTCTCACGCAGGCGATGCTTCATTCCGGTGAGATGCTGGATTTCTCTGAGATTGAACTGCCGAAGGTTGACAAGCATTCGACGGGCGGAGTCGGTGATAAGACTTCTTTGATTCTCGCGCCGCTGGCGGCGGCGGCGGGCGCTTGTGTGCCGATGATTTCGGGGCGGGGCTTGGGCCATACGGGCGGCACGCTCGACAAACTCGAATCCATCCCGGGCTATCGCGTGCATCTTTCGCTGGCAGAGTTTCGCACGGTGTTAAAGCGCGTCGGCTTCGCGATGATGGGCCAAACCGCCGAGATTGCGCCTGCCGACAAAAAGCTCTACGCGTTGCGCGATGCGACCGCCACCGTCGAGGCCATTCCGCTCATCGTCGCTTCCATCATGTCGAAAAAGCTGGCGGCTGGCCTAGACGCTTTGGTGCTCGACGTTAAGACCGGCAGCGGCGCTTTCATGCGCGACGAAGAACAGGCGCGCAAGCTCTGCGACAACCCGATCCGCGTCGCGGGCGTGGGT
>CAZEZJ010000191.1:0-2407 GCA_964516695.1 uncultured Blastocatellaceae bacterium | reverse complement strand
GCGCGCTCGTCGAAACCGGCAATCTCTCGGGCGTTCGCACGGAAGCCTTGCTGACGGACATGAATCAGCCTTTGGGCCAGATGGTCGGCCACGCGGCGGAAGTCAGGGAGTGCATAGAAATCCTGCGCAATGATTTTGACGCGCGCGCTAGACCTACGCTCGAACTCTCCCTTGAGTTGGCCGCGCGGATGGTCTTGCTGGCGAAGCTGGAAGCGTCTTTGACGGAAGCGCGCGCGCGCGTCGAGCGGGTGCTTGAATCCGGCGCGGCCTTGGAGCGTTTTCGTGAAAATGTAGTCGCGCAGGGTGGAGATGCGCGCGTTTGTGACGACCCGCAAGCTTTGTTACCTTTGACACCGCACGAGGTTAAGGTAGAATCGCCGCGCGCCGGATTCGTTGCGGGAATCAAGACCAATGAAATTGGTCTGACGGTCAGCGCGCTCGGCGGCGGCCGCATACGCATTGAGGACGAGATTGACCCGGCGGTCGGCTTTCGTGTCGAAGCGCAGCTTGGCGATGAAGTGGCAGCCGGACAAGCTCTGGGCCTGCTCTATTGTCGCGCGGCAAGCGATGGCGCAAATGCTATCGCGCGCATTCAAGCCGCCTATGAGATTAGCGACGAGCCGCTCGCGCCCCCCACACTGATTAAGGAAGTCATTACAAAATGAAGTCATATCTCTGGTCGTTGTTGGGTGTCATCTGTGTGCTGGCATTCTCGCTCGCGGGCGCGTCCTGCCAGCAGAGCGTTCGCTCGGCGGAAGATAAGAATAAGCTGCACGTCGGAATCGTCTTCGACATCGGCGGCAAAGACGACCGCTCGTTTAATGCCGCGGCCTGGGAGGGCATGAAGCGTGCCGCGAAGGATTTCCCGATTGTGCTGCGCGATGTCGAGCCGGGAAACCCGACTTCCATCGAGCCAGCAATGCGCGCCTTTGCCGAACGCGGTTATGATTTAATCATCGGCGTCGGCTTCGCGCAGGCCCCGATTATGGAAGTGGTCGCTAGGGATTATCCGAACGTACAGTTTGCCATCGTTGACGGTGTGAGCCAGTTGCCTAACGTCGCCTCGCTCGTCTTCAAAGAGCATGAAGGCTCTTATCTCGTCGGAATGCTCGCGGCGAGAACATCTCGCACGGGCGTGCTGGGCTTTCTCGGCGGCATGGACATTCCTTTGATTCATCGCTTCGCGACCGGCTACGAAGAGGGCGCACGCGCCGTTAATCCGAACATTCGTGTGGTGACGAATTACGTCGGCGTGACGGACGCCGCGTGGAATAATCCGGGCAAGGGAAAAGAGTTGGCGCTGTCGCAGCTAGACAAGGGCGCTGACGTGATTTTTACGGCGGCGGGCAATTCCGGCCTCGGAGCGTTCGATGCCGTCGAGCAGTTTGGGCTAAAGGACGGGCGCGCGCAGCGCTTTGTCATCGGCGTTGACTCAAACCAGAACGGCGTCAAGCCCGGCTTCGTTCTGACCAGCATGGTCAAGCGCGTGGACAATGCCGTCTATCAAATCGTCAAAGACCGTCTTGATGGGAAATTTCAAGGCGGTCTACACGTTTATGGCTTAGAACGCGACGGCGTGGCCTACTCTTTGGACCAGTACAACCAAACGCTGCTTTCGCCCGAGATGCTGAAAGAGGTTGACGAAGCCAAGCAGAAGATTATCAAGGGAGAGATAAGACAGTGATGAGTGATGAGTAATGAGTTTAAGACAATAGCTTGTCGCTCATCGTTCATCACTCATTGCTCATCACTCATCACTTCCTATGCTTGAACTAAGAAACATCACCAAGCGATTCGGCAACGTGCTGGCGAACGACGGCGTGAATATCAAGGTCGCGCCGGGCACGATTCACGCGATTGTCGGTGAAAACGGCGCGGGCAAGTCAACGGCGATGCGCATCGCTTACGGCTTCTATACGGCGGACAGCGGCGAAATTCTGATAGATGGAAACGTGCAACGGATTCAGACGCCGCACGATGCCATTGCGCTGGGCATCGGGATGGTGCACCAGCATTTCATGCTGGTGGAGACGATGACCGTGGCCGAGAACATCATTCTCGGCGCTGAGACGGGCGGCGCTGTTTCGCTCAATCTCAATCAAGCCGCTCAGGAAATACGCTCGCTCTCGGAAGAGTTTAAGCTGTCGGTTAATCCGAACGCGACGGTCGAGCAGCTATCGGTCGGGCAGCAGCAGCGCGTCGAATTGCTGAAAGCGTTGTATCGCCACGCGCGCCTGCTCATCCTCGACGAGCCGACAGCCGTTCTCACGCCGCAGGAAGTTCAAGAGTTCTTCGTCATCCTGCGACGAATGCGCGAGCAGGGCAAGACGATTGTCATCATCACGCACAAGCTTTCGGAAGTGTTGGAGATTTCAGACGACGTGACGGTGATGCGCGACGGCAAGGT
>CAZEZJ010000190.1:4541-9244 GCA_964516695.1 uncultured Blastocatellaceae bacterium | reverse complement strand
GAACTAGACCTTGATGGAGCTATTGCCGACTTCGATAAGGCCATCAAGTGTTTCCCGACCTCCGCCGAGTCATACATCAAGCGCGCCGAAGCGCGGCTCATTAAGGGAGACCTCGAAGCCGCCGTCAGCGATTTCGACCGGGCCATCCTGCTCAACCCGCGCGGTTCTTCAATCGCGCTGGCCTACGCCGGCAGAGGCTACGCCCGCCTGCTGCAAGGCAAAGAAGCGGAAGCGAAAAAAGATTTGGATAAAAGCATCAAGCTTAACAGCGAGGGCAAGATTTTCCTCGAACTACACTTGCGCATTCTCGAAGGACAGATGAAAGAACTAAAGCGCCGCCGCGCGGAGACGCAACAGAAAGTAGCTTAGGGAAGTAAAAAGTAAAAAGGTAAAAGGCAAAAGTGAAGACGAGAGGCTTGCTTCTCATCTTCACTTTTGCCTTTAGTCTTTCTCTAAACTTTTACCTTTTACCTTTTTACTTTTGCCTTCCTTATCGTGTGTAGCCTGACGGATGGTCTATCTCTACATCCGTGTTGTCCGTGCGTATTTCGATGCGATGATAGCCCTTCTTTCCGTGGGTGGAGAGATAGGTGAGCGCAATCTGTCGTGTGAAAGAGCGGCCCAAGTCGTTGAGAAAGGGTTCGAAGCTGACGGGCGCGCCCGTGCCCTGAAAGAAGGCTTGCCCGCCGGTTTCATCCGCTAAGGATTCGAGCGAACCCTGGCCGTTGGAGGCCAGAAATTGATTATTGCGCGCCGTCACGGTCACGGTCGGCGCATAGAAGGCATAGATGGCGACGCCGAGGCGTTGGGCCTGCTTAATGGCGCGTTCCAGGTCAATGCTCTGCGCGACGGAAATGCTGTCTAGGCCGCGCGAGGCGTCAACGCCGTCCGAGACGACCAACATCGCGCGGCGTCCCTTCGGCAATGCCTCAAAGCGTTTCAAGCCTTCGATAATCTCGACGTACGGATTGTAAGGAGCTTGCGTGGCCGAACCCGTCGGCACGCGCAGCGCGCTGGCCGCACGGTCAAGGTCGCCGGTAAACTTTTGCCTGACATCGAGCGAGCCGCTTCTGATGTAGCCAATCATCACGCGCGAGCCGCGCGGCAGCCGCCGGATGAAGTTGTCGATTGACTTAATCTCATTGCTGATTGACGGAACAACGTCGTCCTGAATCAACACGGCGACTGCCAATGGGTCGCCAGCGCCGAAGCGCCGAATCGAGAGTATCTGCTGCTCATCGCCGTCTTCGCGGACGATGATGTTGCCGATATCCTGAATCTCCTGCCGCGCCTTCGAGCCGCGAAAGCGAACTGTAATCGGAATCGTGATGGGCCTGACCGGGCCGCGGTTTTTCTTCGCGCCGGATGAGCGTTCGTCATCATTCGCTTCTAGCACGCCCGTCTGTGCCTGTAATCCGGCGACAGCCAGCAGGCTTATCATGGCGACCAAGGCCAACAGCGTAGCGATTCGTCCTTGTGCTCGGCGCATAACTCCTCCTCAAACTTTCGGGGCGAGACCTGTGACCGAAACATTATAGCGCTTCGCGGCCCAAAAACAGACTTCAGAGCAGGAAGTTTACAAACGACTCACAAAGCGGCTAACATTGGCATCCCTGACGACAACGAGGAGCAAGTTGCATCATTAGATGAGCGAGCGAGACAAAACCGGCAAGCTGAGTGCGGGCGACCGCATGATGGCACGCGTGCTTCAGTGGGCACCGTGGCTCTCGTTTTTTCTCGTCGCGCTGCCCTTCCCCATCTACTTTTTTCTGAAATACCTGACGAGCGCGCAGGAAGCCGCCGTTTACATGCTGCTGACGTTGACCTCCTTAGCCATCGGCTCGCTGGCCGGATTGATGGTGACGCTCTTTCTGCTCGTCTACAGGCGCAACTGGGAGAAGAAAATCCGCGACAAGATGGCTAAAGACGGTGTGACGGCGAGCGAGTTGCCGTGGTTCATGTCGGAGTTAACGACCACCGAGCGCCAAGCCCTCAAAGGCATAGAGGCGCAAGACCCGCTCCTTGCCGACGCCTATCGCGAGACGCTGGCCGACCGCATCACGGCGGCGCGCGTCATCGCCAGCACCAAACGCGAGTTGCTTCTTGTCGAGCGTCGATTGAACCGCGCGCTCTATCTCGAAGGCACTGATACGGCTTCATTGAAAGCGGAGTTAGAGACAGACCGCCAGCGTCTTGAGCAGATTAAGATGGAAGGCACAGAACGCCGCGCCGAGGCGGAAGCACGCTTGCAGATGATTGAAGCGGCGGCCAGTCGCGGCGCAACCTGGACGGAAACCAACATCGCCCTTCAGCGTCTGGGCGCTAATCGCGAACAACTGCCGCTCGCGCTTGAATCCGCACGCCTCGAACAACAAATGCTCGAAGACGCCAGCAGGGATTTACGCCAGGAGAAGCGCGACGAAACCGAGCGTGGGTTAAAGCTCGAAGGTTAACGTCAAGTGCGGCGCTGCGTTGATGCGGCAGGATGACGGTCAGCCCTCAGTGAGTTAATCGTTATCAAGCCTCCCAAAACGCTTGGGGCCGTATTTATTCTTAAAGAGGAACAGTTGGTGAGCAACGAAGCGGGCCGTCCGACAACCATCAATCTCATACGCGGCGACGATAATCGTTGGCGCGTCTTCGTAGATGATGAGGACATGGGCGTGGCTTACCAGTTTCCGTGGGACGCGCTGCAATGCGCTCTTAACGGCTCGCTCACGGGCAAGCCTTTCGAGAATCTGCAAGCCATTGAAGTGCAAGCTTCGACGGCCATAGACCAGCGCCGCGTCGCACGCATCCGCGCCGCACAGGCCGAACGCCGCGCGCTCCTCGCCGCCCTGCGCGGAATTGACGGCGACGGAATCTGAAAAGCAAGGATGAAGTCGGAACGCCGCAGCGATGAAGTGAAAACAGTTTGTCTGTCATTCATCGTTGCGGCGTTCCTACTTCATCCTTAATTTATAAACTCCGGTAGCGATGCGCTCAGCGTATCCTTCCTTGACTAGTGCACGGTTGCCGAGTCCGGCGTCTGTGCGCGAGAGTCCTGTGACTTTCGCCAGTTCCCCGCGCAGCGTCATTCCGGCCCCACTGAGAAAAGCGCGGGCCACTTCGCGTAGCGCCTCTTCGCGGCTCACCTTTGTCGATAACTCTTGCTGAAAGCGCCCCTCCGCCAGCGTCCAGATGTATGTGAACCACGGCTCATACAAGACTTCTCCGGGGATTACTTTCATCGTTCGTTGTAGCTCATCGAGAGCGCGTGTGAAGCGTGCGCGTTCTGTGATGCCGGATTCTTGGCGCAAGTCTGCGGAGGCCATCTCCCATTCGCGCCTGAGCACACGCAGCACGGCGCGCGCGTCCGGCGATAACAACTCGCGCTCGCGCCTGCGCGGCACGCCCCACAACGCGTTGAAGTGTGCAACGAGGCGGGGCGAGATGAAAGTCGAGCGGCCTCTGGCGAGTTTTGCGTAATAGACGCGACCGCGCCGCATCACCTCATCTTTGATGGTCCACGCGAGGCTGGCTTCGGGGTCTTTCTGCACGTTGCGCGGCATGTGCGCGTCGCGCCGCCCGCAGACCGCTATGTAGAGCGAGGGGCCGGGGCGGCGCGCGTCCGTCAGCGCCGCGCAGAAGCCAAGCCGCTCGACCAGCCGCTCGGCGTCCAAAGCATTCTCCACGCGCGACTCTTCCTCGCGCCGCCACATGCGGTCGCGATACGCTTCAAACTCTTCCGGCAACTGTTCCATTTAACCTCGAAGTTTATCAGCAATCCGGCCTCGCTGGGGCATTCATTCGACAACTCTTTTTTTCAGCATCAACGGCGGCGATGAGGTTGACCTAAATTATGCCAAGTTGAATGAAGAGCCTCGCAGCCTGACCGAGGAGGTCATTTTAATGTCTCTCCGTTTTCTCTGTGGGGCCTCAAAATCCTAGTAAAAATGCTGCTTTCTCCAACGATAGCGAATGGCACGGAGCGTGCTTAAAGCTTTGCGCGGGAATTTTTCTTTATCAACGCGCGCCAGCATTTTCTTTTAACAAAAACCCCCGATGGGCCAAGTTTCGAACGAACACTGAGGTCAAGATGAAGAAGATTGCGGGATTACCCCTCGTCGCACTCTTAATAACAGGGTCGCTCCTGTTCTCACTCGTAGCAGGGCCGCTGATGAGCCACGGCGCATTCGCGCAGGCTCGGAAAAACGCCACCCACGCCCAAGCTCAAACCAAACACGAAAGGCAGGATGCGGCGCAGCTTAATGCGCTGCGGCAGTATGCGACTGATTTGACGAAGCTGGCGCGTCGTGGGCAGTTGGCACAGGTCAGCGGCCATGATGCAGAGCTTCGTCGCATCGCGCTCGTTCTCTCCCGCGGTAGGCAGAACAATCCGCTGCTGGTTTGTGAGCCAACAATTAGCAGCGAGGTGCTTGCCAGCGCGCTCGCGCAAAAGATAGCGGCGGGCGATGTCCCCGAAAACTTGCTCGGCAAGCAGGTTTTCAGTCTCAACCTCGACAAGCTTTTTGCCGGAGCAAGCGAACCGGCGCAATTCATGGCGCGTTTGCAGTCCGTGATAGCGGAAGCTGCGGGCGCTCGAAGTGAAGTCATCCTTTTTGTTGACGAGCTTCATCAATTCGTCGGCACGTACGCAAATCGGCAGGCAGCCGTCGTGCTCCGCGACGCGCTTGAGCGCAGCCAACTGCGCTTAATCGGCG
>CAZEZJ010000190.1:0-4531 GCA_964516695.1 uncultured Blastocatellaceae bacterium | reverse complement strand
AACTTCCGAAGCCTATGAGCGCTATCTAGCCACAGATACCACGCTCGATTCTCTCTTCCAGCCCATCCGTATCGGCGGCGAAAGCGCAAACGCATCACCGTCAGATGAGAACGAAACCAGCGGTCAGGACGCCGCAGAGTTTGCGGGAGACAAAGTCTCCACGGACTTGCGCGAAGTGATGCGCAGCGCAGGCTCAGACAATCAGCGCGTTGACGTTATCTTGCAGGCCGGCGATTTGAAAAACGCCAAGCTCGTCGCGCTGCTTGAGCGTTCAGGCGCGCGGCTCAACGGACGCTTCCCACCACACGGCACAATGGTCGTTTCCGAGCCCGCCGGAGCGCTTGAAGAATTGGCTGCGAGCAGCGCCACGTCTTATCTCTCTTTAGACCGCGAAGTGCGCACGCTCGGCCACATTGAAACGACAACGGGCGCGGATGCCATGCGTGCGCAAAGCGGCAATAGCGGCTTTGAAGGCGACGGCATCGGCATCGCCATCATTGATTCCGGCCTCTTCCGCGACCACGACCTGATGGATAAGGTCGTCTACGAAAAAGATTTCACCGGCGAAGGCAAGACGGTTGACAAATACGGACACGGCACGCACGTCACGGGCTTGCTCGCCAGCAAAGACGCGATGAGCGGCGCTTATGTGGGCATCGCGCCAAAGGCTGAAATCGTCAACCTGCGCGTACTTAACTCGCAGGGCGTCGGCGCAGTCTCCAAACTGATTAAGGCGCTCAACTGGATTCTCGAACCCGTTGACGCGACCAAACCAGCGGGCGAGAAGAACCACCAGAAGTATAAAATCCGCGTCGTCAACATGAGCCTCGGCACGCTGGCGATTGACTCTTACAAGAACGACCCGCTGTGCAAAGCCGTCCGTCGTTTGGTTGATAACGGCATCGTCGTTGTCGCCGCCGCAGGCAACAACGGCAAGCACAGCGACGGGCAAAAAGTTTACGGCCACATACATTCGCCCGGCAACGAGCCGTCCGTAATCACCGTCGGCGCGACGAACACTTTAGGCACGGACGCCCGCGATGATGACGTGATGGCTAGCTTTAGCTCGCGTGGGCCAACCCGTAGCCACTGGACGGACAGAGAGGGCGTCAAGCACTACGACAATCTTATCAAGCCTGACATGGTTGCGCCCGGCAACAAGCTCGTCTCGGCTGAAGCGGCGACGAAAGAAAGGATTAATGGCAGCGATGTCATCGTGCCAAACGCTCTGTTAGCTGCGCACCCGGAACTGCGCGCCGTCAACGATTCCGATTACAAGAAACGCTTGATGCGACTGAGCGGCACTTCGATGGCTGCGCCGCTGGTAGCGGGCGCGGCGGCTTTAATCCTGCAAGCCAACCCGAAGTTGACGCCGAACATGGTCAAGATGATTTTGATGTACACGGCGCAACCGCTGGCTGGCGCAAACATGCTGGAGCAGGGCGCGGGCCAACTCAACATCGAAGGCGCGATTAGATTAGCCAAAAACGTGCGCACGACTCTGACCAACACCACGCCCCTCGGAGCGCCGATGTTGACGACGACCGCGCTGCCCACGCCGCAGACGACTATTGCGAGACACACTTTCCCTTGGTCGCAGGGCGTCATTATGAACAGCATCTTCGCCACCGGGACGAATTTGATTACGCAGTATCAGAAAGTCTATGGCACGGGCATCCTGCTCGGAGACGGCATCCTGCTGGGCGATGGCATCCTTTTAGGCGATGGCATCCTGCTTGGTGACGGCATTCTCTTGAGCGACGGCATTCTTTTAGGCGATGCCCAGTTGGAAGCGATGTCCGCGCTGGTCGGCGGCGACGACACGCCGGGGATGAGGTAGCGGAGATTGCAAAAGCTGGCTAGTGCTGCTGCCAATTGTATCTGCTAAAAACCGAGGACGAGAAAGGTCGTATCATCCTGCGCGGGCGCGCCGATGCGAAAACGGTTGAGTTCGGAGATGAAGTTGGTCCCGATTTCTTCGACGTTCTGTGCGGCTCTGATTCTGGCGAGATGTGCGTAGACACGCTCGGCGGCGAAGATTTCGCCCGCTGTGTTTTCGGCATCCGTGACGCCGTCGCTGAAGACGGCGAGGCGCTCGCCCGCCAAAAACATTGTCTCGCCCGCCTCGTAGTCTCCGCCGGGCATTAGTCCGATGGGCATCCCGCCAGGCTCGAAGTCACGCTGAGTCGCGCTCTGTGAATTAATCCAGACGGGCGGCAGGTGGCCCGCGTTGAGATACCGCAGGCGCGCTTTTTCCGCCGAGAGGATGCCGATGAACAGGGTCGCATACGTGCCGAGCGGCGCGAGCTTGTTAACTCTGGCGTTGAGTTCGCTGCCGAGTTGGCCCAGGTCTCCGACCGCGCGAATGAAGGCGCGCAACTCTGTTTGCAGCGTCGTCATCAGCAAGGCAGCGCCGATTCCCTTGCCGCTCACATCGGCCACCCAGAACCCACACTCGCCCGAAGGCAGCATCACAATATCGTAAGCATCGCCGCCCACGTCGTAGCAGGGCTGGCTTGTGCCCCAAGCGGTGTAAGGCTTCGGCAGTTTGACCTCGCCGGGCGCAGGCAGCAAGCGCTGCTGGATTTTACGCGCTAAATCAAACTCGTTGGTCAGCAGTTTTGTGCGGAAGGCTTCTTGGGCCAACTGTTCGCGCTCGACGGCGATGGCGGCCAGCGCCGCGAACGACTCAAGATAAGCCAGGTCTGCGCCTGTGAAATCCCCTGCCCGCGCGTTGATGGCCTGCAACGAGCCGAGCAGCGCTCCCTGTGGCTTACGCAGCGGAACGCAGAGCATGTTTTTAGTTAAAAAGCCTGTGCGGCGGTCAGTCGAAGGGTCAAAGCGCGGGTCGGAACGAACGTCGTTAATCAGCACGCTCTCGCCCGTCTCCGCGACGTAGCCCGCGATGCCGATACCGCGCTCTAAAATAATCTCGACCTGCTGCGAGCCTGCCACTTGACGGGCGTGCAATTTGCCCGTGCGTTGGTCGAGCAGAAAAACGGTGGCGCGCTCGCAGTCAATTTGTTTGGAAATCAGGTCGAGGATGGCGTGCAATATGTCGTCGAGGCCGGAAGCGCTGTTGAGCGTTTCGCTGGCGACGACCAGCGCTTCGAGGCGTTGCAGGCGCAGTTGGTCGGGCAGATTGCTGAGAATTGTAGTCGCGCTCGTCAATTGCCCCTTAAAACCTCCTCGCTTTTGCTCAACGACGGAGAATCCTAGCACTTTCGCACGCGCTCGTGTGGGTTTTTAACACCTCCAAGCCTCGCCGCCAGCGCGGGTTAACACTCTCCCACCTCGCCTCTTCGCTGGCGCGAACCGGCCTCGCACCTGCGCGAGTCGTTCAAACACTTACGCGAATCAATCTAAAGCTTACGCGAGCCGTTCTAACATCTGCGCGAACGAATTTACAGCTTACGCGAATCAATCTAACACTCACGCGAATGAATCTAACACGTGCGCGAACCAATCCAACACGTGCGCGAGTCAATCCAACAGCTACGCGAGCCAATCTTACACTTACGCGAATCAATCTACCGCTGACGCGGATAAATCTGACAGGTGCGCGAGGCGATTTGAGGCGTGCACGAGCTAATCTAAACGCTGCACGCGTCAATCTAACATCTGCACGCGCCACTCTTACAGGTGTACGCGCCGTTCTCACACCTGCACGTGCCAATCCAGCACGTGCACGCGCGAGTTTGACACGTGCACGGATAAATCTAGCAAGCGTAGCTGCTATTTTTAGCTGGGCGGGCGGGAGTTCTATGGGCGCAGATGTCCGCTTTGCGTACAGATGCGTTCATTTTGATTGGAAATGCTAAGAACCCTTACTTGCTATCGCGGGCGGTACTGACAAGGAGGCTGTGCCAATTTACAAAGGCGGATAGAAGAGTGACGGTTGCGAGATTTTGCTGGATAAAGATTGCGGCGACCGCGAGAGTGTTGATTAAGTTATTAATCGTCACTCTCGCGGTCGCCGCTGCTAAATGGTTAAAGCTCTGAGCCTTGCGGGCTGAAAGCCGTTACCTGTTAAGAGGTCCGGTCGCGCGTACTGCGACTTCGGTTCCGCTTAAAAGCTCAAGGTCATCGCGTCCCTGAACGTAGACGGAGCCAGCGCCAGCGCCAGCGCCGATAATCGCGCCGATGGCAGCGCCCTTGCCGCCTCCGGCAATCGCGCCGATGATTGCGCCAACCGCCGTGCCGATGCCCGCACGCTTGGCCGTCGTGCTGCCACGGCTGTCGCTCTCCTGCGCAGCGCCTTCGTTATCGACACGAATCGTATCGCCATTGGCCGTGCGCGCCGATTCGAGAATTCCGGCGAACCTGTAGGTGCGCCCGTTGCGCAGGCGAATGCTGTCGAAGTTGAGCGTCAGACCGGAGCGGCCCGAGATGCGCCCGCCGCGGCTGACGTTGGTGACGTAGCCGTCAATGACCGCACCGTTAAACTCCGAAGGCGAAACCACTGTCATTGTGAAGCGATCGTTTTCACGCGTGTCGCGCGTCGTCAGGTTGGAGTCCAGCGTGGCGATGA
>CAZEZJ010000189.1:3697-9305 GCA_964516695.1 uncultured Blastocatellaceae bacterium | reverse complement strand
GACTTTCTATTGTTCAAAGAGCAATCAAGCTCTAACTAGCAACTTGGGTTAATTAAGCTCACACTGGCAGTCCACAATAATGAAGCGGGGCGGATTGCACGGCGGCGGTGGTTGACAGACGAGCGGGGTTGGCGTTGGGGCTGGCAACGGATAATTAGACTCTTTAACCTTGTTGTTATCACATGTTCTCGGTCCTTGAAGACCGGGACGCTCTGATCCCATAACCCGATTGTTGAAGTCGGAGCAGGGTTCTTGGACACAAGTTGGCGGAGCCATTATCGTGGACCCCGAAGGACAGTTGCTGCAATCGCCTAATCCAAAAGTTTCTCCAATCTCATGTGCTAAGAATCCAGTGATTGAGTCGGTGGCTGTGACACTTGAATCAATAATGATGTCCGCGCCTGTGACTGTGGTGCGGGCTGAATCTAGGTATGTAGTATTTGAAGCCCCGGTCCGTGTTGATCCTCGCGTGACGTATATCTGATTACTAACGCCCAATGAGCCAGTAGTGCCAGTAGTAAATTTGAATTTCACTCCAGAATTGTTCCCACTAGGCCCATTCGCACTTTGCCAATTATTAAATGCACGTATAACAGCATCATATTGCGGAGAACCGGGTGGAAAGCTGGTTGGATTGATGACAACGTTTACCTCTACGTCCCTTGACCACGAGGAACCGTCAGTGTCTTCACGAAAGGGCGGAGTGAGGCAAAGAGATGTCTGTGCCCCAATATGGAAACAGAACACAGCCGCAATCATTAAGAATCCTGATAGACCGAAGTAAAAGTTAGTGACTCTAGACGAAGACATGAGGAATCTGTTCGCCATTTTTATCACCTTTGCTATGGGAGTGATTGTGATGGATTGACGAACTCATCGCGTAGAGCATTTAGAAAGGTCTTCTCCTCAACCCCATTGTACGTACTGAACTTTGGATGAGAGTCCAGCGGAAAAACTTTGCCGTCGCGCAGTTCATATCCCGTTAGGAGATGAAAGGCTTGTGCCGAATCATCGCGCTTGAGGAAGAGCACATATTGCCGTCCGACACGGGGCATCCTTTCTCTTTCAATGGCGTACCAAAAGACCTTGCCCGATGGGAATTTCACTCTCCCTCCCTCGCGCTCCACTTCAATCAAACGCCCCCCCGTTATCGTTTCACCATCGTCGTTGCGGAGCACTTCATTAACACGAAGAGTAAATTCTGAGTAAACATTAGTCCTGTCATTAGATAGATAGGCTTGTGCTGAAACCATGTCGCCGATAACGATAATATTACTTTGCGTTACCGGAAGAGCGGGCAGAGTGAGAATTATGCTGTCACTGCTTACTGCCGCCCCAGCTACTTCCGCAGAGCCGAGTATTCGCGAGTGGTCGTATTTTTTACTTCTAGCCTGTCTCTGAGCACGTTTTTCGGGGTCGGCTGGCTCTGAAGTAGCGTAATCAACGATAGGCCATTCGGTTTCGTCAGGTCTTATTTGCCGCGTCTTCCGCGATTGACCGCTTTCGTCTTGGCTGCGCAAAGCGGTTGTCGTAGCAACAGCGGGAATAAGTAGAACTAGAAGTAGAAAGGTGATTTTCTTGTGATATGTCATTGAAGTTTACCCCGCTAGAGTAAGCCAAAATTTCGGGGAGACTACTTACTGATAGCATCATGCCTGACGCGGGCAAAACAGTCGTGAGCAGGGCGACTATACTGCCCTTTAATTATCAGCGTCAATGCTTTGCAAGGTCTCTTGCAGTACAAATTGTAATCGATAACTCTAAAGGTTTACTTTTCACCTGTGCTCCAAAATAAAATAGGGGATGACCCTGATGTTCATCCCCTAGCCTTCTTTCTTTGTCTTTAGTTTTAAGCAGCCGCGCCGTCAACGCCCGTCAAGCCTTCGCCGGGAATGGCACGGCGGCGTTCGACCATCTCGGAGGTAATGATGAACTCCTTGATGCGTTTTTGCGAGGGCAGCGTGTACATGGCGTCGAGCAGCAGGTCTTCGAGAATCATCATCAGCCCGCGCGCGCCGACCTTGCGTTCGACCGCTTGACGGGCGACCGATTTGAGCGCGTCGTCAGTGAATTTGAGCTTCACGTTGTCGAAGTCAAAGCGCTTCTGGTATTGCTTGACGAGCGCGTTCTTCGGCTCGGTCAGAATCTTAATCAGCGCGCCCTCGTCGAGTTCGTGCAGCACGCCCAAAACAGGCAAGCGTCCGACAAACTCCGGTATCAGGCCGTAGCGCACGAGGTCTTCAGGCTGGACGGCGGCCAGCGCTTCGGCGTGGCGATGCAGGCCGGATTTAACTTCGGCGTGAAAGCCCATAGACTTATTGCGCATCCGCTTTTCGACCACCTTTTCGAGGCCGACGAATGCGCCGCCGCAGATGAACAGAATGTTGGTCGTGTCAACGGGGAAGAACTCTTGATGCGGATGCTTGCGCCCGCCCTGCGGCGGGACGTTGGCGACCGTGCCTTCCAAGATTTTCAAGAGAGCTTGCTGCACGCCCTCGCCCGACACGTCGCGCGTGATGGATGGATTCTCGTCCTTGCGGCAAATCTTATCAACTTCGTCAATATAGATGATGCCCTGCTGCGCGCGTTCGACATCGCCGTTGGCAGCCTGCAAGAGTTTCAGGATGATGTTCTCGACATCCTCGCCGACGTATCCGGCTTCCGTCAGCGTCGTCGCGTCAACAATGGTGAAGGGAACGGAGAGCATTCGCGCGAGCGTTTGGGCCAGCAAGGTCTTGCCCGTTCCCGTCGGGCCGATTAAAAGGATGTTCGACTTCTGAATCTCAACGTCGGAACGACGGCGCGTGAGTTCGATACGCTTGTAGTGCTGGTAAACGGCGACGGCCAAACGCTTCTTCGTCTCTTCCTGTCCGATGACGTACTCGTCCAGAAAACCCTTAATCTCGCCGGGCTTTGGCAAGGGCGGACGCGTCGCCACCGATTCGGCGTTTTGGTCGTCAGTAATGATTTCGTTGCAAATGTCTATGCACTCATTGCAGATATAGACGGTGGGGCCGGCAATGAGCTTCTTCACTTCGTTCTGCGACTTGCCGCAGAACGAACAGCGCAACGTGTCATCGGTTCGTCGTACCATAAGTGTGTCTCTGGGGAATTTTTGATTTTAGATTTTTGATTTGCGATTGGAGAAGGTAATAAAAGCTTTGACGGATTTTCAAAAGTCAGATTCCGCGGAATCTGTCCTCTTCCAATCTAAAATCGCAAATCAAAAATCTAAAGTCCACTTATTCTCGATGGGCGATTACTTCATCTATGAGTCCATACTCTTTGGCCTGCATGGCAGACATGATGCGGTCGCGCTCGACATCGCGCTCGACCGTCTCAAACGATTGCCCTGTGTGCTTGGCGATAATCTGCGAAGTCAGCTCGCGCATACGGATGATTTCTTCGGCCTGAATGCGAATGTCTGTGGCTTGGCCCTGCGTGCCGCCCGAAGGCTGGTGAATGAGGATGCGCGAGTTAGGCAGCGCGAAGCGTTTGCCCTTCGCGCCCGCCGTCAAGAGCAGCGCGCCCATCGAAGCACACTGCCCGACGCAGATGGTCGTCACATCGGGACGAATAAACTGCATCGTGTCGTAGATAGCCATGCCGGCGGTGATTGAGCCGCCGGGGCTATTGATGTAGATGTTGATGTCTTTCTCCGGGTCTTCGGCTTCGAGAAAGAGCAATTGCGCGACGATTAGGTTAGCAATCGTGTCGTCAATCGGAGTGCCTAAGAAAATGATGTTGTCTTTCAAAAGGCGCGAGTAAATGTCGAAGGCGCGTTCGCCACGCGACGTTTGCTCGACGACCATCGGAACTAGAGCCATAAAACTTTTGAACCTTTCCCTACTTCGAGAGCGAAGCGCGTGTGGCGGACGCCGGAGACATCCCGTGGAGATTCTCGATGTGGCCGCTCACCATCTCTGTGTGTGCGCCTTCGGCCATCAAGCTTCGGGCGTTGATGCTTCCGATTTCGGTGAGGCCGACTGCGCTGTGGCTTCGCTTTCATCAGCACTCGCCGGCTGCTCTACCTGCGCTTCAACGGCAGCGGTTGAGGGTTCGAGAGCCGCCGTTTCTTCGGGCGTCTCCTCGCTCCACTCTTCGTCTGCCACGCGCGCATTTTCAAGAATCAGGTCGAGCGCTTTGCGATTGCGCAACCTCTCGGCGATGCTACGTTCGCCTCCCTGCTTTGTCAAGGCAGCACGCACCTGCTCTGTCGTTTGCCGGGTGGCTTGCGCATACTCTTCAATTTCCGCCGCGACTTCTTCGTTCGTGACCTCTATCTTTTCCGCTTCCGCGATGCGGTCAAGCAGCATCGAGCCGCGCACGTCGCGCGTTGATTGTTCTTTCAAAGACTCGCGCACGCCTTCCCAATTCAACTCCGCGCCGCGCGGGTCAACGCCCCTGTTCATCATATCGCGCACCAGCATTTCAAGGTTTTGATTCGTCTGGTGTTCGACGAAAGTTTCGGGCACTTCAAACGGGTGCGCGTCCACGAGCTTGCGCATCAGCGCGACGCGCAGATGGTTGTCCGATTCCACGCGCGCTCGCTCCTCCAAATTCTCGCGCACCTTCTGCCGCAGCGCGTCAACTGACTCATACTCCTCGCCCAAACTCTTGGCCCACTCGTCGTCCATCTCCGGCAAAACTTTAATCCGCACCGCCGTGACCTTCGCCATGTAGCGGACTTCTTTTCCGGCCAGCCCCTTCGAAGTGAAATCCTCTGGATAATTGACCGTAAAACTTTTCTCCTCGTCGGCCCGCACGCCAGTCAAGTTTTCGGTAAACTCCTGTTGCACGTTGGCGCCGCCAAGCTCAACGTCCACATCCTGAACGTTAATCTCTTCGGCTTCCGGCTCGTTGACAAATTTGCCGTTAAAGTCAACCGTCACGATGTCGCCCGCTTGGGAGGCGCGGTCTTCGACGGGCTGAAGCGCGGCTGACTGCTCGCGCAAGCCTTCGAGGACGCGCTCCACGTCTTCATCCGTCACGGGACGAACGCGACGGCCCGCTTCCAAACCCTTATACTCGCCGAGCTCGACCTTCGGCCAGACTTCCAAATGCACGTGCACGTTAATCGGCTGCGCGCCCAGCTTCTCCAGGCCCTCCGTGTTGTCCATGTGAACGTCCGGCTCACCGATGACATCGAGCGCGTTTTCCGTAATCGCGCTTTCGATGGCCTCCGGCACGAGTTCGCGCAACACCTCGCTGCGAATCTCATCCTTATAGCGGGTGCGAACGACCGAGACGGGAGCATGGCCGGGCCTAAAACCCGGCACGTTAGCGAGCTTCGCGTAGCGCGCCGAGATGCTGTCGTAGGCAGCGCGCACGGCATCCTGCTCAATCTCTATTTTGACTTCCTTGCGTGTCGGAGACAAATCTATTATTTCAGTCTTCAAAACTTTTCTTTCCTTTAAGGTTTGTAATTTTCGCCTGCGGCCTCGCCCGTGCAAGACTTGGCGCCTGCCATCTCAATAGGTTTAAAAACGGTCGGCACTTTCGCGTCCGAGACTTTGTTGTTCGCGTTGTCGCCGGGAATCACCGCCGCGCCTCCGGCACACTTGCCGCTCGTGTCTTTGACGGCGAAAGCATAGAGCTGGTCGAAATT
>CAZEZJ010000189.1:3004-3687 GCA_964516695.1 uncultured Blastocatellaceae bacterium | reverse complement strand
CGCTGGACGAGACGGTGTTTGGGTCAGCGGCCATCGAATAGAAGACGCCAAACTTCAAATTAGGAAACTGCTTTTCCCATGCTTCGCGAATCGCGTAGGCATTATCGGAAGCTTGCTTCTGCGAATCGAAGCTGGCGTTCTTCGCCAGTTCGAGCAGCCTATCGCGGAAGGCTGCGGCATCCGCAATCGGCAAAGAGTCCGTCGCGCCGCCCGTAGCGGGCGTGGCGGTGGTGGCTTGCGTCGGCGTGGCCTGCGCTCCTGTTGTCGGCGCGGGGCGGGCCGCTGTGTTTGACTCTCCCGTTGATTGATTCGCTGTGGAGTTTGCGTTGTTACTGTTGGCGCTGTCGTCACGGCATCCGGCCAAGCCCGAGGCGGCTACCAGCAGCAGCATGGCAAAGATAGTTGAGGAGAGTCTCATCGTCATTCTCATCAAAAAAAATTAAGGCCCGCCGCGCGTTAAGTTTTAGCGTCCGAACGGGCGTTTTCCTTGTGCTCGAAATCACGCGTGCGATTTTTCGCTCTCTTCGGTAAAAGCGCTTGATGCGAAAGGGGGGACTCGAACCCCCACACCTTTCGGTACCAGATCCTAAGTCTGGCGCGTCTGCCAATTCCGCCACTTTCGCTTAAGTAGTCTGAATCGAAAAAAGAATATCACGGGGTAGAGCGGAAAGCAGAACACGGGA
>CAZEZJ010000189.1:0-2994 GCA_964516695.1 uncultured Blastocatellaceae bacterium | reverse complement strand
AAATTGCCTTCAAACTTCAAGAATAGCACACGGCTTTACTTCAGTCACACATGCGCCTTCGGACGCGAACGCGCGAGGTTAAAGGATTGCGGCGTCAAGAGCAAGCGTGGAGCGGGAAAGCCGGATGCCAGCGAGCATAGCTCTTCAACTTGCATCGTTATTCTTTGCTTCGCCTTCATCTCTCATCCTTGCTTTAATCCACTTCAACAACAAAAAGGTCGGATAACTCGCCGCGAGCAGCAGCAATGCATTGATGCTGTTCTGGCGGTCGCTCTGAATCGCGCCGACGAGAAATGCTATCGAGCCGGCGAGCACCAGGAGCGTCGTCCACGGATAGCCCCACGCGCGGAAAGGACGCGGCGCGAGAGGCTCGCGGCGACGCAAGACGAAGACGGAGATAAACGTCATCGCGTAGTTGACGACGAAGAAGAAGGCCAGGAGCGCGAGCACATTCTGAAACTTGCTGTTGACGATGAAGAGCACCGTCACCAGCGTGCTGATGAAAAGGGTGACGGTCGGCGTGCCGCCGCGATTGACTCTGACAGCCTTTTCGGAAAACAAGCCGTCGCGGCTCATCGCAAAGAGGATGCGCGACGTAATCATGTTGTTCGCGTTAATCGTGCTCAGCATTGAGACGGTCGCCACGACGCTGATGATAGTTGCCGCGTAGACGCCGAAGACGGCTTCGGCGGCGACGCCAATGGCGAGTTCTGCGCCGGCTATCTGGGAGAGCGGCAGCACGTAGAGCAGCGCCAGGTTAATCAGCAGGTAGAGACCCGTGACGAGCAGCATACTGCCAATCATCGAGCGCGGAATGTTGCGCTCGGGCTGGCGCACCTCCTCGGAAAAGTAGATGGTGTTGTACCAGCCGTCGTAAGTGTAAATGACGCCCTGCATCGCGATGACGAGCGCCTGCACAAACGCCAGGCCGGAGGCCAGCGGCGCTGCCGCTTCCACTGTCGAATCCTTGCCGCCGAGAAAGAAGCACGCGCAGATGAGCGCGATGAAGGCCAGCGCCTTGAGCAGGCTGGTTAGTTGTTGAGCGTTGCTGCCCCAGCGCACGCCGCGCCATTGCAGGATGGCAAAGCCGATGGTCACGAGCAGCGCGATGCGCACGCTCTGTCCGCCTAACTGCGGAACGAGCGCGCTCGCATACTCGCCCATCACAATGGCGACAACGGCGGTCGTCCCACACGTCGAGAGCCAATCGCTCCAACCGACGATGAAGCCCGCGTATGGACCAAGAGCGCGCCGAACGAAGATGTAGAAGCCGCCGGAGCGCGGCAGCATCGTTCCCAACTCCGCGACGTTGATGGTGCCGAGCAGCGCGTAGAGTCCGCCCAAGACCCAGACGCCGATGAAGAGCCAGCGCGAAGGTAGTTGCTCGGCCACCTGGCCGGGCGTGCGCAGGATGCCCATGCCGATGACGCCGCCAATCGTCACCGCCATGCCGAAGCCGACGCCGAGGACGCGCAACAAGCGGCCACGGCTGCGTGCGGGCGGAAGAGTCGCTTCGATGAGGGCGGGTGATTCCATGTCAGTAAAAACTCGTTCAGAGCGTGCGCGTCACTTTCGAGAGCGAGCGCGGCTCGTCAGGGTTGAGTCCTTTCGCGTCCGCGAGCAGGGCGGCGAAGAGTTGGCCCGGAATGATGTAGGGAATCGGAGAAAGAAACTCGTCCGCTGCAATGGGCAGCAGGATAGCGCGCGTGCATTTGCGCGCCACCTCGCGGTCGCTGGTGATGACGAGCGTATCGGCGCGCAATTCGTTGAGACGGTCAATGAGCGCCGTGATGCCGTCGAGCATGACGCCGGGCGGAGCGAAGAAGATGACGGGGAAGTGGCGCTCGACCATCGCCAGCGGGCCGTGTTGAAAATCGGCAGATGAGAAGCGCTCGGCCACGACGTAGCAGGTCTCCATTAACTTCAACGCCAACTCGTAGGCGTTGGCGTAAGCCACGCCGCGCCCGACCACAACGCAGTTTTCCATAAAGACGTAGCGTTCGACGAGTTCAGCGATGGCTGACTGCTGATTGAGGGCGCGCGCGGCGAGTTCGGGAATGGCTTCATAACGGGGAGCGGCCGCGCCGGAATCGCTGAGCGCCGCCGCCAGCATGTAGAAGAGCAACATCTGTCCGGTGTAGGTCTTGGTGGCGGCGACGGAGCGCTCGCGCCCGCCGTGCATCAAAAGCGTTTCGTCAACAATGCCGGTCATGGTTGACTGCGCTTCGTTCGTGATGCCGACGGTGTAAGCTCCCGCGGCGCGCGCTTTTTCCAGCACAAGGTTGATGTCCTCGCCCTCGCCGGATTGCGAGACGCCGACGACGAGCGCACGCGAGAGTTTAAGGCGTGCCTGATAGAGCGTGTAGACGGAGGGCGCGGAGAGCGAAACGGGAATGCCCGTCGTGATTTCCAGCAGGTAACGACCGAAGAGCGCCGCGTTGTCGGAACTCCCGCGCCCGACCAGAACGATTAAATCCACGTCGCGCTCTTTCAAGAAAGCGCCGAGACGATGGACGCGCGACTGCTCCTCGCGGATTGTCCTTTCGAGTGCCGCCGGTTGCTCCGCGATTTCCTGTAGCATCAATGACAATGTTTGAAACCTCGCCTTCCCGCTATCGTGCTCAGTCGGTTCGTGCGCGCTCTCTTTAACGAGAGGTCATAACTGTTGACACGCAAAAATCGCTCGTGATAGTTGTCAGCGCTGACGGGCGCGCTTTTATTTTCCCACCCGTAGTGAAGAGCACAATAGTCAAAAGGCAACCTGACGGCAACAAGTTTCTTTTCGACAGCCACGCCGCACAGGCCGGGCCGCACAAACTGAATAAACAGATGGGCGCGGAACTGGAAGAGCCACAGGAGACGACGAAGACAGGGCGGCTGGTCTCGCTCGACGCCTTTCGCGGACTGACCGTTGCCGCGATGGTGCTGGTCAATAATCCGGGCACGTGGAGTCATATCCACTGGCCGCTGGCCCACGCCGAATGGCACGGGTGG
>CAZEZJ010000188.1:0-9321 GCA_964516695.1 uncultured Blastocatellaceae bacterium | reverse complement strand
AGACTCCGCCAATCGCCCGCCGGAATAAAGCTGGCCCAGTAGTAGGGATGGCCTAGTTCCGTGTCTGCGAGCATCTTCAGTTGCACCTGCCGGAGCGCTTCGCTTCTACCGCCGCCCGCTTGCAGGGCTTGATAGTACTCGGTCATCAACTCGCGCGTGGCATCGTCCGCCACCTGCCACAAGCTCATCACCTGACTCTCCGCACCGGCCAACACGAGCGCGCGCCGCAATCCATAAACGCCGTCGCCTTTGCGCGCTTCTCCGATACCCGTCTCGCAAGCTGAGAGGACGACGAGCTTAGTGCCCCATAAATCGAGTGCGGAAGCTTCGAGGGCCGTCAGGATGCCGTCTTCGTCGCCGCCGCCGCGTCCCCCGTTGGCTCCCGCGAACGCGAGGCCCGAACGCAGCAATGGATTCTCGCCGCGCACCGTTTCGGAGGCCGTCTCCGCGAAGCCGCCGATGATGATTCCGCGTTGTGTGGTCTTTTCCGGTGCGGGCTTGTCGAGGAAGAAACCATGTGTTGCCACATGCAGAATGCTCGGCCCGTCCACCTCTTTGAGCGCCGCTTCGGTGGCCTGCGCTCCGGTCAGAATGCGCACATTCGGCAAAATCGCGCCGAGCGCTTTAGCCTCGGCAGCCGTTCCCGGCAGAGCGTAGAAGTTAACGGAGGCCAAGTCAATCGAGCGACGATTGGCGGCAGCGGCCTTCGCCGTTTTAACTGCCGGCGCAGCGCGTTCGTCAACAGGTTTTCCGAAGAGCGGATTAGCTATCACCAGCGGCGCTTGCCTGTTTTTCGTCTGCTCCTGCAAGCGCAGCAGGTCGCGCCCGCTCGTCAGGTACGTGAACGAGTAGCGTTCGATGAGATAGCGGTTTTGCTCGTCAACGAGAGCGCCGAACGGAATCAGATTCAACTCACCGTCGGGCGAGAGAAAGACCATGCGCGTCTCGCCCAGCAGACGACGAACCGGAAGCATCACACGCTCATCCAAACGGCGCGCCGCCTCCTTAACTCTCGTGTTTTCGGAATCGCGCAGCGCCGCCCGTAGTTTCGCGACCTCGGCATCAATCAAACGAGCTTCGCCCAAATCAACTGAGCGCGGCTGACCCTCTCTGGTGAGCACGTAAGCGGCATAATGCACAGCGGAGAAGCGTTTGCCCGGCTGCGCTTTTTCGTCAAACGGCCTGTAAGAAACTATCTCCACGAGGGCCGCGTTCGCGGGCAGAGCTTGCCGGACGCGTTCGAGCGTGACGGGCTGCGAAGCGACGCGAAACTCTGCGCTGCGGGCGCTGACCATTTCTTCAAGCCGCCGCACTTCCGCTTCGAGCCGCGCGATTTCCTCGCGATACTGCGCCGCATCCTTCGTCTTATCCGGCCCCTTCAGTGATAGATTGGCGAGCATTGAGCGCGCACGCGATAACTGCTCCAACAGCGCGCGGTCTTCAGCGTTTAAGCGGCGGCGCAATGATGCGACCTGATTGCTCATCGCATCGAGAGCACGCCCTTTGCGTTGCAGGATAAGGTTGAACGCGAGGCGTAGAGCCGGTTCTTCGTTGGGAGCGGAGTTCAGATGCAGCGAGATGGCCGCGTCTGTTTCGCCCGCCAGTGTTGCCAGATACAGTCGCTTTTGTTCTTCCGAGCCGGTCGTTAGCAGGTAATCCAAATTATGCTCGCGTATCTCGGCGTTGCGAGCGAGAGTGCTGATGGCCTGCGGGATGTCTCCCTTGGCCCACAGCATCGTCGCCAGATTGGCAAGAAAGCTGGCGACGTTTGTGTGCTGCGGGCCGAGCGATTTTTCCTCTATCTCCAGAGCGCGACGATACAAAGGCTCTGCGCCCGCGTAATCTTTTTTTGTTTGATAGATGGCGGCGAGATTGTTGAGCGTCAAGGCCACGTCGGGATGTTGCGCTCCGAGCATCTTCTCGCGAATCGCGAGCGCGCGTTTGACGAGCGGCTCTGCGCGCGCGTCGTCGTTCATGTCGTGGTAGAGCACGGCCAAATTGTCGAGCGTGAGGGCCACACTCGGATGCTCTGCTCCGAGGGCTTTCTCGTAGATTGCGAGCGCGCGACGGAAAAGCTGCTCGGAGAGCGCATACTCCTTTTTCTCCTGATGATAGAGCGCAAGATTATTGAGCACCGCGGCGACATCCGCGTGCTCCGCGCTCAAAACCTTTTCACGAATCGCGAGCGCGCGACGGTATAACGGCGCGGCACGCTCGTAGTCGCCTTTGCGGTAGTAAAGCCCCGCGATGGTGTTGAGCGACGAACTGACGTCTAAATGCTCAGGCCCGAGCTTTTTCTCGCGGATGCCGAGGGCGCGCTGGGCGTGCGCTTCCGCGCGCAGGTAGTCGCCCTTGATTTCGTAAAGATGGGCGAGATTGTCGAGCAAGGTGGCAATGTTCGGGTCGTCCGGGCCGAGTTGTTTCTCTCTGATGGCGAGGGCGCGTTGATAGAACGTCTCGGCGCGTTCGTAATCATCAAACGCGGTGTAGAGATTCGCCAGCAGATTGAGGGTCGCAGCGGTGAAAGGATGTTCCGCGCCCAGAGTTTTCTCGCGAATAGCCAGCGCGCGCTGGAGGATGGTTTCGGCTTGCCGGTAGTCTCCCAGCGAATAATACAACTGCCCCAGATAATAGAGCGACGCTGACACCTCCGTATGCTCCGCCCCGAAAACCTTTTCGCGTATTGCCAGCGAACGTTTGAAAAACTGCTCGGCGCGCGCGTGGTCACCTTTCTCGACATAGAGCAGGGCGAGCTTTTCCAAAGCCTCGGCCACATCCGCGTGCTCCGCGCCCTGCATTTTTTCGCGCAGCGCCAGATGACGTTGGAGCAGTTGTTCGGCTTGCTCGAAGTTTCTCGTCGTCGTGTAGAGACGCGCCAGACTTCGGAGAGTCAGGTCCAGATAGAAGGCGCTCCATGACGAATCTGTTTCCTTCTCGGCAATCGCCAGCGCGCGGCGATACAGAGGTTCTGCTTGTTTGTAGTCGCGCCTCGTTTCATAAAACAAAGCGTAGTTGCTCAGCAGCATGACGAGGCTGGAATGCTCCGGCCCTTTCGCTTTCTCCTGAATGGACAGAGCGCGCTGGTAGGCGGGTTCGGCGCGCGCGTCGTCGCCCTTCTTGGCGTAGAGGTCAGCGAGATTAGCAAGCGTGAGGGAAACGAATGAATCTTCAGGACCAAGCGATTTTTCGAAAATCACGAGCGCGCGTTCGTACAAAGCTTCCGCCCGCGCGCCGTCACCTTTCTTGTACTGTAGACGCGCGAGATTGTTGAGCGACATGCCAACGTAAGCATCTTCCGCGCCCAGCTCCTTCTCGGCTAAGGCCAAGGCGCGCTGGTATATCTCGATGGCCGCATCAAGCTGCCCGTCTTGTTCCGGCTTAAGGGCTTGCTGGAACAATTGTGAGACTTCATAAATTGTTTTATTTCTCTTCTCGGCCCCCGATTGGCCCTCCTGCGCAAAGCCTTGTGTGGACGAGATGCCGGTTACCAGCACGCATAATGCGACGAACGACGCCCACCAACGGCAAGCTTTCATCCAACGGATATTCGTCATCATCTCGCTCTCGCCCCCTTACTTCCTGTGCATTAAAAGACGTGCGGCTCAAGCTTGTTTGCTGACATCGCCTGTGCCTTGAGCCTGTCGAGGCACAATTGTCACCGAGCTAACATCTTCTCACAAAGATGTCAGACTGTTGGAAATTTATCTTGCGGATGAAGGCAAAAAATGGTGAGCCGAGAGCAGGAGGGATTTAACTACTCCTTTATCGAACTCACCACTTTACGTTATTGACGACGGCAGCGCGGGAATCTTCAACTGCGCCCAAATCGCGTATCGAACGGCCACTCGTTGGCGAGCGGCGAGTGGATGTTGACGTTGATGTTCAGGTAATCGCGGAAGACGCCTTTGAGGTTGCCGACCTGCTCGTCTTCTTCGCGGCGGATGTATTCGCTGCGCCCGTCGTGTTCAGATGGGATGATGACGAAGAAGACGCGCGGAATCTCGCGCGTGTTGCCGACGGGCACGCCGCTGTTTGGCTCGCGCACGGACTTGAGATAATCGCCTTCGTCGAAGTTGCGAACGTGGCATTGAATGCAGGTCATCCCGCGTTCTTCAAAAAGACGGCGGCGCGGGTCGCGTAAACGTGTTTCAGCGACCATATACTTCGTCTTGAAATCGCGCGAGAACGAGGCGGAATCAATATTGCTGGCCGTCACAGTGCCGTCGTGCTCGTCAGGGATGGCGATGTTGCCGTGGTCGTCGGCATCAATCAATTTTTCCCAACCGGATGCGAAGTCTTTGCTTTGTTTGTCGAAGCGCGGCGCGGGCACGGGCTTGTAAGCCTTGCCGTCCGGCGTTGGCTTGATGCTGGTCGCAAAGCCGTCGATAAACGGACTGACGAAAGCCAGCACCTTCTTGCCTTCGCGCTCGACGGGCGCAACTTTGAGCGCCCCGAGCGCCCAGCCGTCGCCGCTCAGATAATTGCCCTTCGCGTCATACTTGTTGTCGCCGCCAAGCCGCGCGTTGTGCGGAATGGCGGCAAGGGTGGCCTGCATGTTCGGGTCCGAGGGGTCTTTGTAGGTCAGCACCCTGGTCATGTAATCGGCCAGCGCTTGCCCGTAAGCCTTCTTATCTTTAGCGACGAAGGGCTTTAGATTCTCGCCGTCGAAAAAGGCTTCATGGAAGAGACGCGCAAACGTCTGGTTATTTTTCTGGCGCTCTGCTTCGGGGCGGCCCGCGTCTTTGCCGCGCACGATACGCATTCGCGGCATCAGGTAAACGGGTTCCGCCGCCACGACGTTGAAGTAAACGAGGCGCAACTCGAAAGTCTTTTTATTAAGGCGCGGGCGCACGGCGGTGAGCCGCCAGTTTTCAGCTTTGAACTGTGGGTTAAACTTCGGGCTGTCAGGGTCAATCTCTTCGTTGCGGTGAAGCTGGGCCAGATTCTTCAAAGCATCGCGGAAGAGCATTTCGCCATTGGCCGGCTGAATATCCTTGCCCTGATTTGCGGGCTTCGCTGCTTCTATCTCACCGATTCGCTGAAAGAGGGCCACGAGCGGCCAGCGGGCGTTGGCCGCGGCCAACCGCTCGCGGTCTGTGATGCTGACCAGTGTTTCAACTTCGATTGGCCCAGGCTCCAGAAAATCTGTGGAAACGGCGCGCGGCTCCACCTTGATGTTGAAGGTTTTGACCACCTCGCCGCGCCTCTCATTCGTCTCGCGCGCAAACTCCGTGATGCGAACGACGAATTGGCCCTTGCGGTCGTCAGATGGCTGCGGCGTCCAATCAACCGTCAGGGTTCGCTGGTTAAACTTGGCGGAAGCAGGCTTTTGCACCAACTCAATGCGCACGTCGTCGCTCTCTTCGTCAATTGCGCCGAGGCCGAAAACAATGCGCTGGCCGAGGCCCACTCGCTTAATCAACACGGGAGCCAACTCAGGCGGATGATTCGCTTGTTTGGAATCTGCGTCGAGCGGGAGTTTATCGCTCATGCTCAGGGCGCTTGCCGTCGCGAGTTGAGAGATGAAAGCCGCGCTCGCCAGAGCGCAAAAGAGAAGAAGAGAGATGAGCTTGAGTTTGTCCGCGATGGAAAATCGCGAGGGGGAATGCCGTTTCGTCATGGTGTTTCGGTGCTTAAAATCGGTGAATAATTTGCGGTCATACGCTGCATCAGGTTGACGTGCCCGAAAGCCTGCTTTTGCAAAGACTGAAAGACCGCGAGCGGGAGGCGGCAAAGCTTCTGGCAGCAACTCGGTATCTTCAAACCCGGCAGCGGGATTGTCAAGTAAAGGAAAAAGGTAAAAGGTAAAAGTGCGGACTGGCTAGCGCCAGTTTTAATAACAGTGGTTTCCGCCTTCCTTTTACCTTTTACCTTTTTACTTTTTCCTTCTTTAGATTCTCCGTTCCAGGTTGTAATCGCGCAGGCGGCGATAGAGCGTTGAGGGGGAGATGCCGAGGAGTTCGGCGGTTTTGCCGCGATGCCAGTTGGTCTGTTCCAGCGCGGCGAGAATTTGTTGGCGTTCGACTTCGCGCAGCGAAGCGGGCGCGGGTTGCGCCAGCGAATTGGCAGCCGTCGCATCAGCAGCCACACCTGCGCTGCCTTGGGCGGCGTAAGCGAGCGGCGCGGGCTGCGACGCGCGGCGCGCGACTTCGGGCGGCAGTTCATTCAGCGTAATCTGTCCCTCGTTTGCCAGCAGCACGGCGCGTTCTAAACAATTGCGCAGTTGGCGGACGTTGCCGGGCCAACTGTACTCTGTGAGCGCTTGCAAGGCTTCGGGCGTGAGCTGTGGCGGATTCGCGCCGCCGAGTTGTTTAAGCAGATGCTCTGCCAGCGGCTCGATGTCTTCGGGGCGCTCGCGCAGCGGCATCAATGAAATCTGAAAACCGTTGATGCGATAAAGCAGGTCGGCGCGAAACTGCCCGCTCGAAACGACTTCATCTGGATTACGGTTGGTCGCGGCGATGATGCGCACGTTGACTTCTACTTTGCGCACGCCGCCGACGCGGTAAAACGTTCGCGTCTCAATCGCACGCAGCAGCTTCGACTGCAACTGCGTGGGCAGTTCCGTTATCTCGTCGAGAAAGAGCGTGCCGCCGTCGGCCAGTTCAATCAAGCCGAGCTTGCGGGCCTTCGCGCCGGAAAAAGCGCCCGCTTCATAACCGAAGAGTTCAGATTCAAGCAATGATTCCTGAAACGCGGCGCAGTTGAGGTCAATAAAGGAAGCGTCGGCGCGATTCGAGAGGCGATGAACGGCGTGGGCGATTAATTCCTTGCCCGTGCCGCTTTCGCCCGTGATGAGCACGGAGGCATCAGAGGGCGCGACGCGTTCGACGAGGCGGATGGCTTCGTTCATCGCTTGCGAGACGGAGACGATTTCCGGCATCTGCGACTGCCGAGCAAGTTGCTGCCGAAGCCGCAGATTATCCACGCGCAGCCGCCGCTTCTCCGCGGCCTGCCGCACGAGCGCATCGAGTTCGGTGATGCGATAAGGCTTTGAGAGATAATCGTAAGCGCCGAGCTTCATCGCCTCGATGGCCGTCTCGACCGTCGCATGGCCCGTCAGCATAATCACTTCGGGCGGGTTGGGTCGTTCGTGTACGCGGCGCAAAAGTTCCATCCCGTCCATGCGCGGCATGTTGATGTCGCAGAGCAACACATCGACGTTGCCCTCTTCCAGACGACGCAAAGCTTCCTCGCCGTCCGGGGCCACTTGGACTCTGTAGCCGAGGCGTTGCAGTTCCTTCTGAATCACCAGACGCAGGTTCGCTTCATCTTCGGCGACGAGCAGTCGCGCGCCATTCGTTTCGCTCAAGTCGTTCGTTCTCCATCCGATGGAATAGCCGCGGGCAATGAAATCGTGAAGGTCGTGCCCTTCCCGATTACAGATTGAACCTCAAGGCGTCCGCCGTGCTCCGTTACAATACCATAACAGACGGCAAGGCCAAGCCCGGTGCCGCGCCCGACCTCTTTCGTGGTGAAAAACGGGTCAAAAATTTTCGTCAGATTTTCGGGCGCGATGCCCACCCCTGTGTCGCTGATTTCTATCAGCACGTGGTCGCCTTCGTTGCGCACGCCGAGCATCAGGCGGCCGCCTTCCGGCATCGCGTCGATGGCGTTGGTCGAAAGCGCTATGACGGCCTGCTGCAATTGTCCTTCGTCGCCGGAAACCTCCGTGACATCGGGCGAAACTTCCGTCGTAATCTCAACTTTAGCGCCGCGCTTTTGATGGGCGACGAGGCGCGCCGCAGACTCTATGACGCCAGCGACATCAACCGGAGCGTGCTCGCCCACACGCGCGCGGCTGAAATCCAAAAGGCCGTTCGTAATCGTCTTACAACGAAAAGCCTCGCTGCGAATCAACCCTAAGTATTCCCTTAAATCTTCGGCTTCGGGCGAACTATCAAACGCGCCCTCTTTGGCGCGCGATTCGAGCGCTTCGGCGCAAGCGGAAATCGTCGCCAGCGGATTATTAATCTCATGGACGACGCCCGCCGCCAAGCGCCCGACCGCCGCCAGTTTTTCCGCGCGGGCCACGGCGCGGTTAGCTTCGACGCGCGCCGTGATGTCTTCACCGACCGTGATGACATGCGAGACCTCGCTGCCTTCCGCTCGCATGGGAACTTTACTGACGAGCCAATGATGCGGCGCGCCGCTTCCATCGGTCGTCTCCTGCTCAATACGCTCTATCTCGCCGCTCTCGAAGGCGCGCGCAAACTCGCTTTGCAGAATCTCTTGCCTTTGCCTGGTCAACACCTGAAAGATATTGCGCCCGAGCACAGCGCCGCGCGGAAGGCCCTGCCCGCCCAACTCGCGATTGCGATTCCAAGCGACGACGCGGTAATCGCGGTCAATCGCGTACAGCGAAACCGGAAGGCTGTCAATAATCGCTTCCGTGAAGCGGCGCTGCGCTTCGACTTCCGCCGTCCGCCGCTCGACCTCTTTGGCAAGCGAAGCTGAGGATTCGCGCGCCGCTTCGTAGAGCAGCGAGATGTGTGCGGAGAGCGCGGCCTGCTGCGCCGCCGCATCAATCAGACGGCTTTCCGTTTCGCCGCAACCGGCGCGGCTGTCAAAAGCGGCGAAGAGCGCCCCTTGCACGCGCCCACCAAAGCGCAGCGGCGCGACATACTCGATGACGTGCGCCTCATCCTTCAGTAAAAACTTTTCCGGCGCATCTAAAAGCTGCGAACTGGCGGCGCTAGGCGATGCCAGCCACTCCGTCAAGCGTTCAAGTTGAACCAAACTCGCGCCCTCAACGCTGCCCTCGCGGTCGAAGACGCGAATCGCCAGGCCCTTTCCCTCTCGACTGACGGCGGCGGCACAAAGCGCTGCGCCCGTGCCCTCATAGGTCGCGCCCGCCACGCGCCTGACGACCTGATCCGGCTCCAACGCACGCAGCAGCCCGCGCCCCAAGTCAGACAAAAACCGCAACTCGCGATTGCTGCCGATTAAAGCCCACTCGCGCTGCGCGCTGCCCAGCCGTGCGCCGACGCGAGACAGCAATTCACGCGGGCTTGACGGCTTGACGATGTAATCGTCCGCTCCGGCGGCAAACGCCTCGACCTTTCGATTCTCGTCGTCGCTCGCCGAAAAGATGATGATGGGCAGTTGCTTCGTCGCGGCCTGCGCCCGCAGCAGACGGCAGAGCGCAAGCCCGTCAACGCCCGGCAGCGTAATGTCCAAGATGATTGAATCGCAGCCCTCTTTGTGCAGCAGGCGCAGCGCGTTCGGGGCATCCGAGGCGGCAATCACACGATGGCCCGCGTCTTCAAAGATGCGCCGTAAGGTGCGTCGCGTGCTCGGCTCGTCGTCAATAACGAGCAG
>CAZEZJ010000187.1:0-9324 GCA_964516695.1 uncultured Blastocatellaceae bacterium | reverse complement strand
AGCCGCCGTGCCGGTATTCGAGGAGCTGGGATTGGCCCAGGCCGTCGTTCTGTAGAAAAGTCTCGGCGCTACGCTGGTCAGACCAGATAAGCGAAAAGGGCGGACTCAACTGACGAAGCAGGTCTTGATTATTACTTTGCAACTCACGAGCAAGCGCGAGCAGCGGGCTGCGCTCGCGCAACTCAATCCCTTGAGCCGCCAGGCAAGCGCCAGCGTCAAGCGGATAGTCTATGGCCTCAGCCCACGCGTCATCATTTTCTTCATGGAAGGGAAGCTTCCAGCCGGAAACCGGGAGATGCAGCAGAATTAAGTTGACGGACGCGTTTTGACGAATTGTGATTTCGGGTGTGGTGCTGAAGAGTTCAGCGAAAATCTTTTGTAAGTTGGCGGCGACGCGCTCAGGCTCAAGCTCGCGTGCGAGAGATGCGGTCTGCGGCCACAATAGGAATGTTCTCATCAAGCCTCTTCAGCAGCGTTGCGGCATATTTATTAACTCGGACACAGCAGAGTATATACCGTCAGGCTTGTAAAAACAGGAACACAGGAACGGACGACTTGAGTTGTCCGTTCCTGTGTTCCTGTGATGCGTTTTTCAGCCTCTTGCTCTAAGTCTGCCTGCCGCTTACTGCGGAATGAAGGCAGCGGGAACGGGAATGTCGCCGCCAAGCCCAAGATACTGAACGCTGACGGTGTTCGTGCCGCTCAGGACGATGTACCAGGTGGCTTCGGATGGACGCCAGATGGCGATGTCTGTCTTCCCGTCGCCGTCGTAGTCTCCGGGCACGGGACGGTCTGCGCTCTCGCCCCAGTTGCGAATCAGGCTTCCGCCCGTGCTCTTCTTGATATACCAATTGCCTTCATGGGGACGGAAGATGGCGATGTCTGTCGTTCCGTCGCCGTCATAGTCGCCCGGCACGGCGCGGTCTGCGCCGAGTCCCCAGTTGATTTGTTGAGAGCCGCCTGTGCTCTTGAGGATGTACCAATTGCCTTCCGAGTTGCGGAAGACGGCGATGTCAGCCTTGCCATCGCCATCATAATCGCCGGGGACGAGGCGGTCGGTCGGGTCGCCCCAGCCCTGTGCGATGCTGCCGCCCGTGCTCTTCTTGATGTACCAGTTGCCTTCGGATAAACGGAAGACCGCAACATCCGTCTTACCGTCGCCGTCATAATCCGCCGGCACAGGTCTATCGCCGTTCTGTCCCCAGTTCTGGATGGTGCTTGCGCCAGTTGAGCTATGAAGGATGTACCAGTTGCCGTCGTCAGGACGGAAGATGGCGATGTCGGTCTTGCCGTCGCCGTCGTAATCGCCGGGCGCGGCGAGGTCTCCGAGGCTTGCTTGTCCCCACTGTTGGAGTTGTTGCGCGCCGTTGGTGGTCTTGACGATGTGCCAGATGCCGCTGTCGGATTGCCAGACGGCGAGGTCTGTCTTGCGGTCGCCGTCGAAGTCGGAAGTCTGGTTGCGCAAGGCTTGCGGCTGTGTGCCGCCTCCGGCGACGAAGGTTGCGCCCGCGTCGGAATGCAGGTTGTTGAAGGCCGCCTGCGCGGGAACAAAGTTGACGCCGTTGGCCGTCGGAGCAATCGTATAGTTGCCGCCTTGCGGTAGATTGCTGAAGGTGTAATTTCCGTTGGCGTCGGTCGTGACGGTAAAGCTGCCGCCCTGAGCGAGAGAACGTTGCAGGTCGTCGCCGCTGGCACGCATCGCGGCGGTGTTCGCGAAGTTTGAGCCGTTGAGCACGACCGTGACTCCGGCCAGCGGAACGCCGTCGTCATTGACGACGCTGCCGTTGAGGTTGAAGTTTTGGCCGCTGACGGTGATGTCAACGGGCTGCGACGTGGCGCGCGCTCCCGTGTTGGCGACGTTGCGCACGGAGACGGTGTAACGTCCTGGCGGCACGTCCGTCCACGTAAAGCTGTAGGGCGCGTCTGTGTCCGTGCCGAGCAGCGTCGTTCCGGCATAGAACTCCATGCGAACGGTTGGGTAATTACTCGGCTGGCGCGTGGCTTCGATGGTAATCGTCGCCGGAGCCGTGAACGTCGCTTCAGCCTGCGGGCTTGTCATCACAGGCGGCGGCACAGGCAGCGGCATCAGCGACGGATTGGTCGGCGGAAGCAAAGTGATGTTGACGGGCGCTGAATCTGTCGCAATGCCTAGATTATCAATGGCGCGGGCCGTCAGGGCGTAGACGGTACTGGCCGGATTGTTCCAGACGATTTGATAAGGCTCAGAGCTATCGGAGCCGATGAGGGTTGTTCCGGCATAGAACTCGACGCGGGCGAGCGTTCTACCATCCGCGGCGGCGGCGTTCGCCGCGACGAAGACGTTAGTCGGCTGCTGGAACGTCTGGTTGTTTGCCGGATAGGTGATGCTGACGGTCGGTGAATCGGGCAAGACTCCGACCTGTGTGACTGTGAATAGCTGGCCGGAGATGTTGATGGTGGCGCTGCGCTGTTCCGTTGTCGGGTTGTTGGCGACCGTGTAGGTGACTGTGCCGTTGCCTGTGCCCGTGCCGGAGTTGATGGTAATCCAATTGGCGTTGCTGACGGCACTCCAACTGCACGTTCCGCCCGTCACCGAAACCGAAACGCTGCCGCTGCCGCCGTTGGCCGCAAAGTTCTTGGTCGCGGGCGTGATTGAAACGGAGCAGGGCAGAGTGGCCGAAGTGTCAACGGCGTAGAAGTAGGAGTAGTCGTAACCGCCCGCGATTTCCGTTGAGACGTAAGCTGTTAGGCCGTCGGGCGCAAAGACGGCGCGGTTGTGCGGGCGCACTTGGCCGTATTCACCAAAGCCCGGCTCCGTCGGCAAGGGCACGCGCCACAACTCCGCACCGTTAGCCGGATTCACACCGAGGAAGAAGCCGGGCTGCCCAAAGGCGTAAAGGCCGGGCACGAAGATGACCTGATTCGCCGGGCTGGCGACAGGCTCATCCAAAGTGCGACAGTTAGTGCTCGAAGCGCAGTCGTCAAGATGCCACTTCTCAGAGCCGTTCGGATTGATGGCATAGAGACGGTAATAATTCTGGACCAGATAATGCACGCTATCCGGCCCAATGTCCTGCAACTGCGTCGGCCCCTGGCCGAAGAGCGGGACTGTCCAGTTAAGCGCCAGTTGCGGCGTATAGGACTGATTGACGTTATGGACCGTTTGGTCGGGCGCGACGATGGCCTGTCCGGTCAAGGCGGAGACGGCGTGCACGCGATTGCCGTTGTCCATGCGATGAGCGTAGAGACCGCCGTTGAAGGTCTGCGAAGAACCCTGGAAATAAAGCAGCCCAAGCTGCGCGTTAAATGTAAAGTACTTGCCGCTGGTCGCTCCCTGAACATACCTGTCGTAGTAGTTCCAAACGAGATGCCCGTCCGCGGGCGCAAGGGCCACTAGATTGAGGGCGGTCGGGGTGACGGCGGAAGGAGTGTTAAAGATAACGTAGATTTTGCCGTCAGGCCCGACATCAGGCCCGACGCGCACGTTCGTTGATTCCGGCGCGTTGAATTGCCACTTCTGCGTTCCGTCAGGATTGAGCGCGACGACCGAGCCAACAAACGGTGTGCCGACGCCGCCGGGCTGTGCTCCCGTCGCGACGTAGATTGTGCCGTCGCCGCCGACGGAAATGTGACCATCTGTGCCGAGGCGGCCCGCCTTGATAATCCACTTCAGTCCGCCATCGGCGGAAAGCGCGTAGAGACGGCCCTCGTCGTCGTTAAGATACACGGAGCCGTCTGGGCCAACCGCTGCTTGTTGATAAACGTAGCCGCCGTTGACCGTGAAGCGCCACTTGATGCGGCCCGATTGCTGGCGTTGTGTGACATCCAGATTCAAAGCGTTGCTTAGACCATTAGCGGTCTCAACCTGCACCTGATTGATGCCGATACTAGCGCTTTCCGGCACGTAGAGCTTGATGGAAGAATCGCCCCAACTGAAGACGACAGCCGGAACGCCGCCGATGAGCACACGGCTTGTTTCCTGCGTGCCGCCGAAGTTTGCGCCCGTGATGGTCAGACTCCCGCTGCGCGGAAGCGTGGTGGCGGAAAGCGCGTCAATTCGCGCGCTGCCGGTCACTGTGCCGTAGAGACTGAAGACGCCGTCGCTGTTGCGCGGGCTGGTCCACGGTGCGCCATCAACGAGATTATCGCGATGATAGACGGTCGAGTTGCGCGGCTGGTTTGAACGCGAACTGGCCCAATACCACCCTTCAGTGTCAGTGACCAACTGAACGGACATGAAATGCTTGCCCGTCGCCGCAAAGGCGGTCGGAAGTTGGATGTCGAGGAAGGTCGCATCCGCCGGGTCGTAAACAAGGTTCGGACTTCCAGTAGCGATGAACTGCTCGGATTGCAATGGACCCGGCACGCCGTTCACCCACTGGTAGAAACGAACGTAAACGCCGTGGACGACAGGATTGCGCGGCGCGCTGAAATCGCGGTAGCCGCCCATAAAGATGCGCTCGATGGTCCCGACGATGTCGAAATCATCGGCCACTTCTTGATTAACAGGCGTCGGGTCGGCTTGCGTTTTAACGCTCGGGCCGATGATTGACTGCCCATCGCTCGTCTGCGACCAAATCAGATTATTATTCTGCGGCGTGACGGTCACGGTGACGGGAGCGGAAGTGCTCAGCGCTCCGCGATTGTCTGTCGCCACGGCGCGCAGGACGTAAGTTCCGGCGGGGACGTTGAAGCGCGAAACGGTGTAGGGCGCGCTCGTATCTTTGCCCCATGAAGCGGAGTTGTTGAAAAACTCGACTTGCGTGATGGTGCCGTTGCTGTCGGCTGCCGTCGCGTTGACGATTAACTGTGTCGGCGCTCTGTAGGTCGCGCCGTCAGCGGGAGCGGTGATGGCGACGGTTGGCGGCGTGTTCGGCGGCGTGGCCTCGTTCGTATAGGCGGAATCGCCAGCCAGCCCGTAGGAGCGAACGCGGTAGAAATAGGCCGCGCCCGTCGGGTTAACGGTGGTCGTATAAGTTGTGACGTTCTGGTCAACGACGGCAATCTGCGTCCACGCGCCGGTCGCGCCGAGTTTATACTCAATCTTGAAGCCGCGTTCGTCGCTGCTATTGTCCGTCCACGTTAAAGCATTAACGTTCGGATTGCCGTTCGGCTCGGTCGCGACGAGATTGGCCGGCGCTGCCGGAATGGTTCCCAAGTCGGGCGGCGGGAAGTTTGCGGTCTGAACGGTAATGCGATGCGTTTTGTAGGGCGCTGTGTCGTAAAACTTCGCGTAGGCGAAGATGGAGAAGCCGTTTGCAGCGATGACGAAGGGAGTATCTTCGGGCGATTGCGAAGTGGCAACGGGAAACTCTTCGAGCGTGATGTTGGTCGGGCTGACGCGCGCTCCGTAGATGTCGCCGCGCGGTTGAATGGGATAGCCCTCGTTCCGATGGTCCACCCAATCGAGAACATACTGCGCCCCGTCCCATGCGACAGCCGGAAGCGCTTGAAGATTAGCCGCGCCCGCGAGCGTGTAGCCGCTGACGGGGTCTGGAAATGTTCCGTCGGCGTTAATCCGACGCCCTAGAATATTACCGTTTGACCACACGACGAGCGCCGAATTGCCAGCGACCGCGAGATGCGGATTGTTGTCGTTGCCAGCCGTGCCGCCGACAGGGAAAGCGCCGAGCGTCATGCCGTCAGGCTCGACGAAAGCGCCGTAGATTGTGCCGGGCGAATCATCGTGGTTGGAGTGATGTTCCCAAACGACGAGCCAGCGATTACCGAAGGCGGCGACGCGCGGAACGAAGTTGAAGCTGAAATCAACTCTGGTCGGCGTGCCCTGCACGATGCCGAGAGCGCTGACGCGCACGTAATGCACGTATCGCTTCTGGCTCGTCACCTGAATAATGCTGGCGACAAGGAAGCTGTCTCCGAGCGCCGCGACATCCGGCTGCTCGCCCGTCATAATCGTGAAGGGAACTAAATCGAGCACAATGCCTTCGGGCGTAATGCGCCGCCCGAGCGTTTGTCGTCCGCTCGCCGTGCCATTGGTGTCCGTTTGCCAGACGACTAGATAGACTGTGCCGTTGAAAGCGACGGACGGATTGGCATTGGTCGGTGAGCCGCTGGCGATGACTACCGGTTCGGCATCAATCGGATTGGCGGCGGCGTCGAGACGTTGGGCCAGGATGCGCGAGTCGTTTGCCGCCTCGCTGCGAAAGACCGTCATGTAGCCGTTGCTGCCCTTAGCGATGCGCGGCCTTGTTTGTCGCGGCACGCCGAGGCTAATGGGCACGACTGTTCCCACTATTCCGGCGCTTGAAACGCTCGTCCCGACAATATGAGCGAGCGCATAGGTCGGGTCGAAAGCTCTATCCTGAAAGACGACCTGAGCGCCGCCGTTGACACCGTTTATGATTCCGGCGCTGCTTCCCGCTTGGACGGAAATTCCGTCCGGGTCGAGCGCCGTGCCGTCGGCTGTGACGCGAGCGACGCGTATGTGCTGGTTGATAGTTCCGTTCTGGCTATTGTAAGAGGCGAACCACATCGTGCTATCGCCGCAGACATCCAACTGCGGGGCGTAGCTGTCCATGTTCGCGACAATCTGAATCGGGCTTTGGTCAATCAACTGACCGTCGGTGGAAATCCTGCTGCCCACCAGCTTGTTGCCTGTCGTTTGCGCGTAGCCGTTTTCCCAGACCGCCATGTAATACTGGCCGTTGAAGGCGAGCTTCGATTTGGCCGAGCCGACCGGAGAGCCTGTCGGGCTGATTTTGAAGACAAATTCGTCGCGGTCTAAATTGAGGTCGAGCTTGATGCCGTACAGCACGTTCTCAAAATTAGGCCCGGCGGAAAGGTCAACGAACGTCAGCAAATAGCCGTTGCCGCCGAAGGCAATGTCAGGGCTGCTAATCAGCCGGTTCGAATTCGTGTAGACCACTTTACCGTCCGGGTCGAGCACAACGCCCGCCGGCGAGACGCGCGAGACGAAGACCGAGCGGTCTGTGCCTCCCGTTGGAAAGCCGTCCCACATCACCAGCCAGTTTGTGCCGTCGCTGATGACGGCAGACGGAGCGGGCGAGTTAGAATCGCCCGAACGGATGAGCAGCGGAACGGCGTCAAGCACGGTTCCGTCAGGAGAAACGCGGGCCGCGCGAATCTCAACGTTGGAGGGGTTAGTCTCCTGCTGTGTTTGCCATGCGACGAGCCAGTTTTGGCCGTTCCAGCCGACGCGCGGCGCGCCCTGATTATATTGGCCTCCGGCGACGATAATCGTATCGAGCACATTCCCGTTAGCGTCGAGCCGGGCGGCATAAATGTCGTCCAGAGAGCCTCGCCCCGTCCCTGTCGTTGGTGCGCCGATGCCTGAAATCTGCCCGTTGATAACGGTTCGGTTATCAACCCAGACCGCCAAATATTGGTTGCCGCCGCGCGCCACGCGCGGATTAAATTGATTGCCGGAAGCAGGCGCGACGTTCAAATCGCCCGGTAAAATAACCGGGTCGGACAAATCAGCCGAGCGCACGACGACAATCCCGAAGGCAGCGGCCAGCGTCAGACCGGCGCAGAGAATGAGCAGCCGTCTGCGGTTGAAAAAATTAAGCAGAGCAGCGAACGGCTGATGGCTTGGGCGCGAGAGCGAGAGACGGGGCATAAGAAGGCTCCTTACGGTTGGTTGCAATCTGGGCTACACGCAACCTTCGTAATCTGATGAATCGCAGGCTCGCCCGCACCGGGTAGCTTGCGAAAAACTACGGCGACCATTGCGAAAATGCGCGCAAAGTTCGATGGATGAATGAAAATTTATTCGGCTTGCCAGCCGGAAGGGGGTTTGAAACAAACTACCGGGCGCGACAAGCGGCGTACGCAGCGGGTGTGCGAACATTATAGATGAACTGTAAGTTTTTTAAGTTGTTTTGATGTCAAAATTATTGCCGAATCATTACCGGCTTTTGACTATCACCCGCGAATCTGTCAGCTTATCCGTGCACGATACTTCCGGCTTCGGTTCTAACAGTCTGCCGGAAGCCGCAAAAAATACGATGATTCCGAGCGAGTCTACTATAAAATTCGTCGCGGCTCGATAAGCAATATTTTTTCAGTCTCCCTCAGAAATGTCCGTCAGCGTCAAAAGCTGACAGTTAAACCGTAAAGGACAGGCCATGCGACTCGACAACTTCTCCGGCCGAGGGAAATTCTTTCGCCTCAGTTTAATCTGCCACTGCTTGCTGCTGCTGTCGCTCTCAGCTAACGCGCAAGAGCCTACTGCTCAGCCTTCGCCGCAGGCCGAGGATGTTCTTCGCATCGAGACCGAGTTGGTCCAAACGGGCGTAATGGTCTTCGACCAAAAAGGGCGCTTTGTTGATAACCTACAGCGCGAGCAATTTGAATTACGCGTGGACGGCCAGCCTCAATCCATCTCTTTCTTCGAGCGCGTGGTAGCAGGCATCAAAACTGAAGAAAAGATACGCACCGTGGGCCAAGACACTTCGTCCGCGCTTCCGGCGACCGTAAGCACGACGCAGTACAGCCGCACCGTCATCTTCTTCATTGACGACCTGCACCTAGAACTGGATAGCTTGAGCCGCACGCGTAAGGCGCTCAAGCATTTCGTCGATAATGAGTTGAATGCGGGCGATCAGGTCTTGATTGCGACGACCAGCGGCCAGCTCGGTTTTTTACAGCAGTTCACGGATAACGAGAGCGTGCTGCGCACCGCCATCGAGCGCATCAAGCCCGTGCCCTACCCTGTGCTTGATAACGAGCAGCCGCGCATGACGGAATACTTAGCCCTGAAGATTGAGCAGAACGACAATGAGGTCATTAATTTTTATGTTGAGGAGTTTATCAGGAGAAACACGTCGCGCAGATCGCGAAGGATAGACCCGCGCTCGTTGCATCAATTTATCAAAAATCGCGCGCATCAGATTGTGCTCGGCATGGAAGCTATAACGACCAACATGCTCGGCTCGCTGGAAAACCTGATGCGTCACTCTGCGCAGATGAGCGGGCGCAAACTCGTCTTTTTTATCTCCGACGGTTTCTATCTGGATTCGCAAAGGTCAGGCTCGACCGCCAGAGATAAACTGAAACGCATCACGGACGCGGCGGTGCGCTCGGGCGTCGTCATCTACACGATAGACGCGCGCGGTCTAGTCTCCGGGCAACACGACGCCACCGGCTCCAGACCCTTCGACCCGACAGGCCGCCTAGACCGCGCCAACGTCGGCGAAATCATGCAATCACAGGATGGATTGCACGCGCTCGCCGGAGACACAGGCGGTCGCGCTCTCCGCAACACCTTCTACTTCGACCAATGGGTGACAAAGTCGCTGAAAGAGACCTCGAACTATTACCTGCTGGCGTGGAAACCCACCGACGACCAGCGCGGCGGCAAGT
>CAZEZJ010000186.1:0-9356 GCA_964516695.1 uncultured Blastocatellaceae bacterium | reverse complement strand
CCGCGATGCCGCGCGCACGCGTCGCAGCGTCAGCCGCGTATGTTGGTTCATCGAAGGCCGTCTCAATCGCGGCATACTGCTGCTTCCCCAGAAAAGGCATCTGCTCGGGGTCTTCGGGCCTGAGCCGCGCAATCTCTTCGGCGGCGCGCACGGCTCTCTCCAAACCCTGGGCGTCGAGCGTGTTGGTCGTCGCAATCCCGCCGCGCTGGCCGAAATGCGCGTTGACGACGAGCGAGAGATTCTCAATGTCGCCGCTCGTGTTGGCGGAATTAACGCCGAAACGCGTATTGGCCGCGCGCCCGCCCTGCAACGTCGCCTCCAACTCGTCGGCCTTCGACAGGGCCAGCACTTTTTCTAGCAAAGCCTTGGCCTCGCCGCTCGAAAGTATCGCCATAGTTATCCCTCAAGATATGAGACGGAAATATCACTTGTCCGAATTTTCTAAAGCGTCAACACGATCTTCTAGCATGTTAACGCGCCGAATGGTGCGCGCTTCAAGCTCTACCACTTGCCTGACTGCTCTCGATGTCTCCTCAGACACCGCAAGCAAGCTTTCTAAACCTTCACGAAACTCACTTCGCATAGCGAGCATTCCCTCCTGCATCTCATGCTGAGTATTAGCCAGCGCAGCGACGTTATCCGTCAGCTTGTCAAGCTTAACCTCAATCTCAGCGAGGCGTGCATCGTGCCCAGCTTGATTGTCCAGTAGAAACTGCATTGTTCGTTGCATCTCTTCGGGTATCATCGCGCTAAACCTCCAACCATTTCAGCAATTCGTACCAATCAAATCTTGCGCCCAGTATTAATAACGTTGATGCGACGAAAGCGCGCCGGGGGACAGCCGTGCGAGACGGCGTTGGACTGAGAGGGTTCGCCTTTGCCGTCGAAGTATGAACCGCCCAGAAGGTAGAATTCTTTTGAACCGACGCCGTCGCAGTTGTTCCAGAAATCGGGCGTGCGCGATTGATAAGCGACATCGCGCAGCAGTCCAACCTTCTTGCCGTTTTTGATTTCCCAAAAGACTTGCCCGCCAAACTGGAAGTTGTAGCGCTGCTGGTCAATGGAGAAGGAGCCGTCGCCTTCGATGTAGATGCCGTCTTTGACGTCAGCGATGAGGTCATCGGCGCTGATGCTTCTGTTTCCGGGCGCGGGCATCAGCGAGACGTTCGGCATTCTTTGAAACGCGACGGAACCCCAGGAATCCGCGTAGGCCGAGCCGTGCGAACGCTTAAGGCCGATGGCCGCCGCGTTGTCGCGCACGGTTTGGAAGCTGACGAGCACGCCATCTTTGATGATGTCCCATTCGGTCGTCTTCACGCCGTCGTCGTCCCAGCCGCAGGTCGCCAGGCCACCCGGCTGCGTCTTATCGCCCTTGACCTGCACAAACTTCGAGCCGTATTGAAAATTTCCGAGCTTATCGCGCGTGGCAAAGGAAGTGCCCGCGTAGTTGGCTTCATAGCCGAGCACGCGGTCGAGTTCGGTCGGGTGTCCGATGGATTCGTGAATCGTCAACCACAGATGCGTCGGATGCAGCACGAGGTCTTTGCGCCCGGGTTCAACCGCCTTCGCCGTATGCTTCTGCACGGCCTGCTCGGCGGCGCGCGGCGCTTCGCTCAAGAGGTCGTATTCCGCGACGACTTCGTAGCCCTTGCCGATGGGTGTGCCCAAACTCGAACGCTGCTCGAAGCGACCCGTCGCAGGGTTAACGGAGGTGACGGTGAAGCTGGGGTAGGAGCGAATCAAGACTTGCTCGATGTCTGAGCCTTCGGTCGAGGCGAAAAATTTTTCCTCCTTCGTAAAAAACATAAAGGAGTTAACGAACATCGGCCCCGGCCCTTTAATCTTCGCGGCCTCTGCGTTGACTTTCAACAGGTAGTCTGCCTTCTCCGAAAGCGACACGGTGAAAGGGTCGCGCTCGACAGGCGTTGCATACTTGGCGTTCGGATATTTCTCGACGGGGACGAGCGTAATACGGTTACGCGCAATACGGCTGTTGGCCTTCGCGATTGAGACGGCGCGCTCGGCCACGCGCGCAACTTCAGCCTTCTCCAACACGCTGGAAGCGGCAAATCCCCAAGCGCCTTCAAGCAGCACGCGCACTCCGAAGCCGAACGATTCTGTGTTCGTCACATTCTCAACCCGCTTCTCTCTGGTCGTCACAAACTGGTTGAGCGTGCGCACGATGCGTATGTCAGCGTAGGACGCGCCCCGCTGCTTGGCGAGATTGAGGGCGACATCGGCCAAATCTTTCATCAGTCTAAGTCTCCGCGAATGAAAAGCTGTGGGTCTGGATAAAACAGAAACGAACAGGGTCAGAGAGGATTATACGCGAAGTGCGGCGGATTGTTGCAAAGTCGAGAGGACTTCAACCGAGCCGGGCTAAGACCTGAGTGTGTATTGCAGCATCCTCTTCAACACTTTGAGCTACACTTAGAAGATACGCCGTCGTTGAACGAACGAGTTAAAGAGGAGCAGCTATCGCTTGGGCACGCTCTTCTCTGCCTTCTCCGTCTTCGGCTCTGAAAGATGGCTTAAGACAGCGCGCAGGGCCGGCATATTGACGCGGGCCAATCCGGCATCATCGGCATCTCGCAACTCGATGGTGACGGAAGGAATCTTGCGGTCAATGCCCGTATATTGCCCGAGCGAACCCGGCGTCTCGTAGCCGAGCGATGAACAGAGCGGATAGCCGTTGAGGCGCGCCATCATCGCGGCAATCTCCGAGCCTGGGCCGTCCCAGTTCATGCACCCGAGCGCGGCATGAAACGTGATGAGCAAGTCCGGCGGGTAACGCTCCAGCAGTTTGATGACGGCCTGCGTCTCCGGTTCTGTTCCGGGCTGGCTTCCCGGGTAGCGGAGCTTGTCTTTATATTCGGCCCGCCAAGACTTAGCCGGAAAATTACGATTGATGTCAACGCCTCTGGCGTTCACTCTCTTTCTCGTCGCCACGCCGTCAGGGTTAACTTCGGAGACGATGATGACGGTCATGTTGCCCGGCAATGGTTCGAGTTCGAGCGTGGCGATTAAAGCCTTGGCGAGCAGAGCGCCCGCTATCTCGTCGCCGTGGATACCGCCGAGCACCATCACACGCTTCGGGCCGTTGCCCAAAATCGCCGCGTTAATCGCCCGCCCGCGAACGCTGCGCCCCAACTCGACATACTGCGTCTTCTGCCGCTTAACCGTCGCGGGCTGGCTCGGCTCCTTCTTCTCCTCCTGCGCTGTTGCGCTTGAAAGCGCAACATCCGTTTGCGTTGAAAGCCTGGCGGCAGCCGCCAGCGATATCAATGAAAGTTGCGAGAGCAGGATAACGAAGACGAATCTCTGCCAAAAGGTTGTTGCCATCGGTTTCACGAACATACGAGTTTTGCCTGACACGGGCTGCCGCAATTCTTAACCACTAATCCGGTCGTATAGTCTATAATACAAGTCGGCCCGGCGGTTGACCGTAACAAAAAGATAACTTTTGCTGCGACCGCTCCGTGGCAGATGGTCACAGCGTTTTTCTCAAATTAACTTCCATGCGCTCACGCTTCAGAGTTATCATCACCAGCATCATCGGCGTTGATGAGACGGCTGAAAAACTGCGTCTTGCCGTTCAAATTAATCATCGAGTATGTTGACGGCGCGCCTCATGCGACGGCGGGCGGTGAATTGACCCTCTCAGAGTTGGCGCGAATTCACTGGCAGCTAAAGAATAATGAATAGCTATGAATAGCCTAACCAAAGAATCCGTAGGCGAGGCGGTGGGCGAGCGCGAATGGGACTCGCCGCGATGGATTCCACCCAAGACCGCCGAAGGCGATTATGGCTACGTGGCAAACGAGGAAACGGTCAGTTGCAGCCGTGAGGAGTTAATCTCTAAGGTCGCCCTACACGGTGGAACTGTGATTAAGTTCGTCTGGACGCCCGAAACTCCCCAGCCCGTCTTTCCTGAAAAAGTCTCGCTGCTCGTTGACGCATTCAAAAAACGGGCCGTCAGAGAGGCATGGCAATCCATCTTCTGGGGCGTTGGTTTTCTGGCCTTCGGTGTCGTGCTGGCTATCGCGCTTGCCGATTGGCAATTTCTCTACCGCAATCTGCTGGCAGTCTTCGGAGCCGTCGCAGTGATTGATGGCGTTTGGGAGCTACGCAATGCCAGGCATTTCACGCGCGAGGATGCGGAAAGCATTGCCAGCAGCGCGCGCTTTGCCAAGTGGCTGGACACGAAAGGAATTTCCGTCTACACCACTGCGATTGCGGCCTGCCTTCTCACCGTCGGCGTCACGCAGGTCATCACGGGCGACAATCAATCCATAGAGGCGGCAGGACTCGTGAAGCCTGCCGTCTGGCAAGGACAAGCGTGGCGGCTGTTCACGGCGACGCTGATGCATGGCAGCGTTGCACACTTCGTAATGAACTTTCTCGCGCTGCTTCAATTCGCGCGCATCGTCGAACAGACCATCAACCAAGCCTATCTGCCGCTCGTCTTTCTGACCTCAGCCGTTTGCGGCAGCATCCTCAGCCTGCTCCTTTATCCGAACGCCACATCGGTCGGCGCGTCAGGCGGGCTGATGGGCCTGCTCGGTTTTATGACTGTTGCGGCCAATGTTTACAGCGAGAGGTATCCGCCGAAGTATCTCAGGCGTTTGATTGAGGCCATCGGGTTTGTCGCGGTGCTGGGAATAGTGGGTTTTGCTTTTATAGATAATGCGGCCCACCTCGGCGGACTCGGCTGCGGGCTGCTGCTCGGGTGGGTTGTGCTAAAACGCGAAGAGACTATGTTCGCAAAAACAATAAAGCGACGCCTCTCGCTCTTAGCCATCTTGAGTCTGATTCTGATAGGAATCATCGCCGTCATCGCTCTCCGGCACATGATTAAATAGGCTTTCGGCTTACGTGGTCTGAGCCGCTCTTTCAGGCCGCCAGACGGGTTTGGCCCATCCTCTGTTTCTCAGCCGGGCCGAGCGGCTCGCGTATTTGGCAGCCTTTTCTGCGGGCCGCCACGCGCGATAGCATCCGGCGCATATTTTAAACCACAAGGCTGCGGCCACCAGAACGTTAAAGCCGAGGAAGAGAAGTAGTAAGAGGCCCTTCATTGTTGTCTCTCCGAAAGTGATTTAGACCGCTGCCAACTTTCGCCAAGGTTTCCCGTGCCCGAAAACCTCTCGCTTACTGCTGCTTGAGGCGTCGCCCGACGCCGGACATGATGGCGATGAGCAAGCTGATGATGACTAGACTGTAAATGTGTTCCATTGTGTGCTCCTGTCTTGGAGGTTGATTCGCGCCCTCCAGCTATTAACGCGTAAATTTCCGTGCGGTTGAATCAAGAGCTTGCTTGGTGCGGTGAAAAATTTTCATGCCCGCGGCTGCTCGGCCAGAAGGCTCAAAGCCACGTGGCGCGCAAGGGCCATGATTGTCCAAGAGGGATTGACGCCGGGCGCAGCGGGAAACAGGCTGGAATCGGCAACGTAAACATTCTGTGTGCCGAAGACGCGGCCCGTCGAATCCGTGACGCCGCGCTCAGGGGTTGCGCCAAATTGGTTTCCGCCGCTCGTGTGGTCGGAATAGAGAATCAGGTCGTTGTAGGTGAATTTGAGCTTTTCGATTCTCCGCAAGTCGTCCGGCTTCTCAATCAAGGGTGGACGCAGGAGCGGCAGAAAGACGCGCCGCGCGCCGGCGGCGAGAAATCCACGGGCCGCTGCGAGAAACGACTGGCGAAACGATTCTATATCTCGCGGGCTTTCCTGAAAGTCTAGCTTCGCTCGTCCGTCCTTCATCACGATGCGCGATTTAAGCGGGTCGTCCTTGACGGTCAAAGTAATGCTCATCGTTTGGTGATACTGCCGCATGATTTCAAAATGTTCGGCGGGCGGCAGGTGCGAGACGAAGGAAGCGAGGCCCGCCGGATAGAGAATGCTGGCGAGCCACCAAAAATGATGCTCCTTCAGGAAGCCCAGAAAATTGTAGATAGCGGGCACACCGTTGAAGGGCACATACTGCCCGTCAGCCTTTTTGACGCCGGGCTTCGTCATCTGCTCATCGAACAACGCGAAGATTTGCGCGTGCGGTTGCAGGTAAACTTTTCTGCCGATGCGCTCGCGGCCCGGAAAGTTGGCGCTACGCAAGAGCAGCGCCGACGAAAAGAACGCCCCGGCAGCAACCACGACTTTGCGCGCCTTCACAATCATCGGGCGCGGCGCATCCTTTTTCAGATAATCGCGCACGGAGACCGCGACGCCCTTCGCGCTCCACCCATTTCCCTTCTGCTCTCCGACCAACGCTTGCGCTTCACACTCGGTCAGCACAGTCAGCCGCCCCGTCTCAAGCGCTAGGGGGAGGAAGCTGTTAATCATGTTGCCCTTCAAATCCACGCCGCATCCGAAATTGCAGAGACCGACGCCGGCGCAGCCGCTCGTATAGCGGTTAACGATTGCTAAATCTTCGGGCTTGCCTAAAGCCGTCGCCATTTCGCGGACGATGGCGTTGGGCCTATTCTCCAAATTCTTCGATTGGCGCGTCACAGACATCACCTCACCGACGTGCTTGTAATGCGCATCGAGAGTTTCGGCGTTGATGGCCGAGACATGGCTTTGCTCGCGCCATTCGTCGTAGACAAACTGCTGCGGGCGCATGGCGACGGCTCCGAAGATGAGGCTGCTGCCGCCAAGCGCGTTGCCCTGATAGAGAACTGTCCGGTAGCCGCTCGTCGTCTCCACGTAGCCAAACTTATTCGACATTTCCAGCACGCGAAAACTGTTCTGCTCCGCCGGAATGAAAGGCCCGCGCTCGATGAGCACGACGTTTAATCCGGCCTCGGCCAGCGTCGCGGCCACGACAGCTCCGCCTGGCCCGGAGCCGACGACGCAAGCGTCATAAACAATCTCAGGGATGCGGCAATGCTCAGCGGAAGATTCAAGCTCGCGCGGCGGGACGATGCGGCGGCGATGCTCTGCGGTGAGCTTTCTAATCATGCTTTCACCTCCGCGGAATTGATGAGGCTCATCGCTCGCTCGTCGCCCCAGAAAGCGATGAGGCAGAGAGACGAAAGCGTGCGCGCCATCTTTCTGACGAGCATGAAGCGGGAGCCGCGCGCATTGATGGCGACTCGTTCACCGCCGTATAAATGAGAAGCGCGCCGCGACCAGGCTAGAAAGCGTAAAACTTTACGGCGATGCTCAATGCTTCCCTGCCGCAGCAATTGCTCGACGTTGGCCGCGACATCAATGCCCGTCTTGCTAAGGGCTTGGGCCGGAATGAGCGTGGCGGCGACGCGGCGCAGGAATTCGTAGTCATCACTATCGAGCTGAACGCCAGGAAAGACCAGCGCCATCGAAGCCATCTTCAAAAATCCACGGCGGCTCAATTGATTTTCAAAAGAGTTGATTTCACGGACGATATTTTCCAGTGGTTCCATAAGCGCCAAAGGTGTTCTGTCAAAGCGGCGGCGAAGAGAGATGCTAGTTATCCGTGCGCAGTAAAAAGCCGACAACTGTCATGCATCACCTGCGATGCGAAACGCTCGCGGCCGCCGCTATCGCTAGAGTTTCCCCTGTGGCCCTAATTTTGAAGGGCCAACTTCAGTTTATTATCCGGCGACCGCTAAACTCGGTCATGGCTCTCCCGTTTGCAGGAGCATTTAGACTTTCTATGTTCAGGAAAAAATGCATCCGCGCGCTAGCGCTGCTTTTGTTGGCAGCAAGTCTGATGCCTCTCGGCGTGCAGGCGCAAGCGGACGGACATCAAAGGGCGCGCCATCTTATCATCTGCGTTGACGGCGTAGGGATTTCCACCATCAACGAACTGCGCGCTGAAGGGCATTTCAAAATGTTCAACGCGCCCGCTCATCTGATTTCGCCTTTTCCTTCGGTGACGAATCTGGCGATGAGCGAGATACTTGAGCCTGCCGGAGCAAGGCGTGCGACGGGTTATGAAGACAACTACTACGACGTGTCGGAGAATAAGATGCGCGGCGGCATCCTCGACCGCTTCCGCGGCGGGCGCTTCATTCGCGGCACGTTCCGCGAGCTTTTCGATTATCACCCTTCTGCCATCAAAAGCGGCCTCGGCTACGCAGCGCCCCCATTTTCGACCTACCTCGAATCACTAACCGACCTCATCCGGCTGCGACAGAAAGCGCGCCAGTCGCGCCACCCCGTCTTCTTCGCCTACACCGGAGCCAGCGATTCGCTCGCACACCTCGGCGGCGAATGGATGCTCAAGAGCTTTCTACGGCGTCTTGATGAGACCCTCCGAGACATCGTGCGCGAGAGCCGAGAGCCTTTGACCATCACGCTCTTTTCCGACCACGGCAACCACTTTCGGAAATATCGCCGCGTCAATCTCAGGTCGAAATTAAAGCGCGCGGGCTTTCGTCTTGAGAAGCGACTGAAAGACGACAAAAGCGTCGTCTTCCCGCAATTCGGCTTAATCGGCTGCGCGCTGCTTTTTACCAGAGAGACGAACGAGCAGCGATTAGCGCGCACGGTAGCGGAAGCCGAAGGTATAGATTTCGCCAGCTATGAAAAGGATGGCACGGTTTACGTCGTCAGCCGCGGCGGCGAAGCAACAATCGAAAAACGTGGTGACCTTTATCGCTATCAAGCCACAAAGGGCGACCCGCTCGATTTGCTCACCACCGCAGAGAGCCTCACGGCGCAAGGAAAGGCAGACGCCGTTGGCTTCATCGCGGATGCTGATTGGTTTGCGGCGACGCGCGCTGCCGCACGCCCAGATGCCTTGCGTCGCATCTTCGAGGGCGCGAGCCTCGGCGCGAGCAATCGCGCCAACGTCATCGTCAATCTTCAAGACGGCTACTACACCGGAAGTTCCTTGCTCGACGTCTTTACCTTCTTGCGGGCCACGCACGGAAACCTTAGCCAAGAGCAAAGCTACGGCTTCCTGATGAGCAACAAACTCGACTTGCCTCTCTATGTTCGTGCCAGCGATGTCTGGGAAACAATCGGCGCTCCACAATTGCGCAAGCACGCAGATGAACACTAGATAAGCTTTCGCCCTGTCAGGTTTTCAAGCGGATGAGAAACTCCCCCGCGCTCATCTGCGATGCAAGATGTTCTTGACTTATTCGGAAACCATATTAAAGTAGTAGTTGTTAGTGCCCTTCTTGCTCCCGCCTTCACTGAAAACTTGAATCTCGATAATTGGCGGAAGCAGTCAATGAAACATAGCTTTTCACGCGCCTCCAACGGCTCGCGTTCCCTTCTTCTGTGTGGGTTCGTCGGTCTACTCATTACTCTGCCGACCCTCTTCTGCGCTGGCCGCGCGACGCAGGCGGCAGGCCCACCCGTTTTGCTGAGCGAAGAAAATTCGACGCGCGCTATTGCGCTCGAATCCGTGACGTTGAAGCGCGAACCCTTCCC
>CAZEZJ010000185.1:0-9362 GCA_964516695.1 uncultured Blastocatellaceae bacterium | reverse complement strand
AAAAGTTTTGCACCTTCGCGGCGGCACAAACGGCACACCGCATCTCTATACCTAGCCACTTCTTTTTTTGCCTCCGGTCTATTTGCTAGACGGAAAAGTTTACAGGCAACGCCATTTAATAGAGAGCGTGCCCTTCATCCTTTAGGTTAAAAAACGGTGATAGGTGATAAGTGATAGGTGATAAGAAAGCATTTCCTATCACCTATCACCTATTACTTATCACTTAATTACACTCTGCGACGCTTCGGCGGACGGCAACCGTTATGCGGAATCGGCGTCGTGTCGCGAATCGCGGTCACGCGGATGCCGGCGTTATTGATAGCGCGAATCGCAGACTCGCGACCGCCGCCCGGCCCCTTAACGCGCACTTCGCATTGCTGCATTCCCGCGTCTTTGGCCTTGTTCGCGGCCTCGTAAGCGGCTTGCTGAGCGGCGAACGGCGTGCCCTTGCGCGAGCCGCGAAAGCCGCGCGCGCCCGAAGACGACTGCGCTATCAGATTGCCCTCAAGATCGGTAATCGAGATCATCGTGTTATTAAACGACGCCGCGATGTAAGCGATTCCGTTCGGGATGTTCTTCTTCTCTTTCTTACGAAAGACCTTCTTTTTTCCGCCAGTTGCTTTTGCCATATTCGTGATTTTAGACTTTAGATTTTAGATTGGATAAGGAATCAAAACCAGATTTCATTCTTTAGTCCGATTCCAATCGCAAATCTAAAATCGCAAATTCCTTTACTTCTTGCCGGGCGCCTTCTTCTTCGCGATTGTGGCGCGGCGCGGCCCCTTGCGTGTGCGCGCGTTGGTGTGGGTGCGCTGCCCGCGCACTGGCAGACCGCGACGATGACGCAAGCCGCGATAGGCGCCGATGTCCATCAAGCGCTTGATGTCCATCTGCACGCGCTTGCGAAGATCGCCCTCGACCTCGCCCTGATTATCAATGATGGTGCGAATACGACTGAGTTCGTCCTCGCTCAAATCCCGAATGCGCGCGTCAACGCTCACCTGCGCTTCAGTCAGGATAGAGGTCGCGCGCGACCTTCCGATGCCAAAAATATATGTCAGTCCGATTTGCGCCCGCTTATTCGGCGGAAGATCGACACCAGCGACACGAGCCATCTCTTACCTCTCCATTTAGCCTTGACGTTGTTTATGCTTCGGGTTAGTGCAGATCACGCGCACGACGCCCTTGCGGTGGATGATCTTGCAGTTATCACACATCTTTTTGACTGAAGCCCGTACTTTCATCTCGCCCTCATTTTCGGGAAACGTTCTCCCGGGTTCTACTTGTAGCGATACGTGATTCGCCCGCGATTCAAATCATAAGGCGAGAGTTCGACGAGCACGCGGTCGCCGGGAAGAATACGAATAAAATGTTTGCGCATTTTGCCGGAGATGTGCGCCAGCACTTGATGCTGGTTGTCCTCCAGCTCAACCCGAAACATCGCGTTCGGCAAGGTCTCCAAGACCTTCGCCATTACTTCTATCGCTTCTTCCTTCGCCATACACTCTTTAGTGTTGATTTTGTCCGCACCGACAAACTTTGGATAATAACACGGTGCTTCCTTTTTGCCAAGCCGTGCCGCCGCCGCAACTTACACGCTCGCCGCTTCCATCTCCTCGGCCTTCGTCTCCGCCACGCGGGTGAACACTTCCGGCCCGTTTTCCGTGATGGCAATGGTGTGCTCGCAATGCGCGCTCGGCTGCCCATCGAGGGTAACGACCGTCCAACCGTCGGAGAGAACTTTCGTCTGGTGCGTTCCGATATTAACCATCGGCTCGACGGCGAAAACGTAGCCGTTGCGGATTTTAGCTCCCTTACCGGGCTTACCGTAGTTGGGAATCTGCGGGTCCTCGTGCATCCGGCGTCCGATGCCGTGGCCGACGTAGTCGCGGACAATCGAATAGCCATGTGCTTCGGCGTGGCTCTGCACGGCCCAGCCAATATCGCCCAGATGCCTGCCCTCGTAACACTGATTGATGGCACGCTCAAGACACTCTTCCGTCACGCTGATTAGCTTCAGGCGGTCTTCGCTGACGCGCCCGACGGGGACTGTTATCGCCGTATCGCCGACAAAGCCTTCGAGCGTCGCGCCGCAATCAATGGAAAAGATGTCGCCTTCCTTCAACTTGTAATCGGAAGGAAAGCCGTGCACAACCTGCTCGTTGACGGACGCGCAGATGGAGAAAGGAAACCCGTGATAGCCCTTGAAGGTCGGCTGCGCGCCCCCGTCGCGAATCATCTTCTCCGCCGCCATATCAACTTCGAGCGTCGTCACGCCCGGCTCGACCATCCGGCGCAATTCCTGAAGCACGCGCCCCACCAACTGTCCGGCGGCATCTTCTCCAACTCTTTTCTGGATTTGCCGATAATCATAATGAGTAAAGCAGTGATGAGTGATGAGTGATGAGCAGTTAGCTCGTCACTCATCACTCATCACTCATCACTATCTTTTCGATGTCCTTGTAAATCTCCTGCGGGTCGCGTGTGCCGTCAACGCGATGCAGTAGATTCGACGCTTGATAATAGTCAAGCAGGGGGCGCGTCTGCGTCTCGAAAGTCGTGAGCCGAGCCTGCACGGTTTCCGAATTGTCGTCGGCGCGATGATTAAGCTGCGCGTCTGGATGCAGGTCGCAAACGTTGTCCGCCTGTGGCGGCTTGAAATAAATGTTATAGATTTCGCCGCAGACGGGACAATTGCGCCGTCCGGTCATGCGCTTCTCTAAGAGTTCAAGCGGGACATCAACCAAAATCGCCTGAATCTTTTTGCCTTGCTCGGAGGCCAGTTGTTCCAGCATCTCGGCTTGCGCCGGGTTGCGGGGGAAGCCGTCTAGGATATAGCCGTTTTTGCAATCATCGCGTCCGGTGCGCTCGCGCACAACGCGGGCCGTCACCTCATCAGGAACAAGCTGGCCTGCCTCCATGATACGACGCACCTCTTCGGCCAGAGGCGTCCGCGCCTGTTTCAGCGCGCGAAACATATCGCCGGTCGAAATCTGCGGCAATCCCAGGCGCTCTTCGAGCAGACGCGCCTGCGTCCCCTTGCCCGCGCCCGGCGCACCCATTAAGACGACAATCTTAGCCATTGATTCATTTGGTCATTGATTCATCGATTCATTGAACAAATGATGAAATGAATCAATGAATCAATTTTCTTACGTTCTGCGTCCGCGAATGCGGCTGCCCGGGCCTGTGAAGCCCTCGTAGTTGCGCATAATCAGTTGCGCTTCAATCTGCGAGACGGTATCCATGGCGACGCCGACCAGAATCAGGAGGCTTGTGCCGCCGAAGTAAAATTGATAACCCATGCCGGTCGGAATCCAACCCAAGCCCGGAGTCGTACTGACGAAGGCGTCAAGCCACGTGCCGATGAAGGGCAGATGTCTGACCTGAAGGCCCGTCAACATAAACTGCGGGAAGAAAGCAATCAAGGCCAGATAGACTGCGCCGACGGTCGTCAAACGGGTCAGAATAGTTCTTAAGTATTCGGCGGTCGCGCGACCGGGACGAATGCCCGGCATGAATCCGCCGTGCTTGCGCAGATTATCCGCCACCTCGTCAACGTTGAAGACAATCGAGACGTAGAAGAAGGTGAAGAAGATAATCAGCGAGATAAAGACCAATTCGTAATAGGGGTAACCCGCGTGGAAGAGTGCGAAAAAGTCAACGACGCGGCCCCACCAGTAGTCTCCTCGCGTGGGGTCTTTCGGAAACGCAGACATCAAACTCTGCGGCATCGAAAGCACAGAAGACGCGAAGATGACGGGGATAACGCCGCCCATGTTGACTTTGAGCGGCATCGTCGTTTGCTGCCCACCGACCATCTGCCGCCCGACGTGTCGCTTGGCATAACTGACGGCTATCTTGCGACGTCCCGCTTCGACGAAAACGATAAACGCAATGAGCGCTACCATCACGACCAGCAGGGCAATAACGCCAACCGTCTGCAAGGGGTCGCCCGAACTAACGCGCCCGTAGACTTCCTTGACGCCGCTCGGCAAACCGATGACGATGCCCGCAAAAATCAGCAGCGAGATACCGTTACCGACGCCGCGCTCCGTTATCTGCTCACCGAGCCACATGACGAAGATGGTGCCGGTCGTCAGCGTCAGCATGGTTGTCAGCAGAAAGCCCCAGCCGGGAGCGCCCACACCCTGCGATTGCAGCCAGTGGGCCACGAAGCCCGTTTGCACCAGCGCGAGCACCACCGTCAGATAGCGCGTCCACTGGTTAATCTTCTGCCGCCCCATCTCGCCCTCTTCCTGCAATTTCTTGAGTTGGGGAGAGACGACGGTCATTAGTTGCAGGATAATCGAGGCCGTGATGTAGGGCGTGACACCGAGGGCGAAGACGGAGATGGTGCTGAAGTTGCCGCCGGAAAAGAGGTCTAGCACGCCGAGCAAAGTGCCGCCGACACGGCTCCAAACCTGCTTGAGCACTTCGCGGTTGACGCCCGGTGCGGTGATGTGCGCGCCGATGCGATAAATCGCCAGCAGGCCCAGCGTAAAAAAGATACGCTTGCGCAAATCTGGAACGTTGAACATATTGCGAACGGCGGCGAAAAACTTTTCCATACGTTTGCCTCTTAACTAAACGAGTGGTCTCTCTGTCAGTTGCTCAGACCATGAATTATCGCTGCTGCATCAAACTTTGAGCAAGCGCTCACGCGCGACGAAACCACCGAAGCGCAGGCCGAGCAAGCTGCGGTGAGCACCGCTCGTGGCCTTCAAACTCCAGTGGTTTCTCTGCTCGAAAACTCTCAAGTTAACCGGATTTAACTATGCGCGTTCTCTTCGCCGCTCGCTACGGCTTCGCGCGTCAACACGGTCGCAGCGCCGCCCGCTTGCTCAATCTTCTCGCGAGCGCTCTTCGTAAAGCGGTGGGCCGAGATGCGCAGGGCTTTGGAAATCTCGCCCGTGCCGAGCACGACCACATCGCGCTTGGCCTTCTTAATCAACCCGCGCTCATGCAACAACTCCGGCGTCACTTCGTCATTCGCCTCGAAACTCCTGTCGAGCGCCGAGAGGCTCACTTCAATCCATTCTTTTTTGAAAATGTTGGTGAAGCCGCGCTTCGGAAGCCGGCGATGCAACGGCATCTGCCCGCCCTCAAAACCGATTTTCGCTGAGTAGCCTGAGCGAGATTTTTGTCCCTTGTTGCCGCGCCCCGCCGTCTTGCCAAGGCCGGAACCGGGACCGCGCCCGACACGCTTTTTCTTATGAGTCGCGCCCTTCGGAGCGCGTATGTTATTAAGACCGATAGCCATTTTGATTTACTCCGTAAACCAATTTTTGATTTTAGATTTGCGATTTTAGATTGGATAAGGCGAAAAACGCTTTCATAGCTCTTGCAGTCAGATTCATAGAATCTGCCCTCTTCCAATCGCAAATCAAAAATCAAAAATCTCCTTATTCAATAATCCGCAGCAGGTGCGGCACTTTGGCGACGAAGCCGCGCGTCGCTGGCGAGTCTGTGCGCTCAACGATTTGGTTCAGTTTCGTCAGCCCGAGGCTGTTGACAATCTGCTTGTGCGTCTTCGGGGCGGCAATGTAGCTTCTGTAATACTGAATGCGAATCGTGTTGCCGCCGCTTGTCGCCGCCTGCTCTTTATTCTGCTCTTTCGCCATTTCTCAAACCTCTTGATAGGTGATAAGTGATGGGTGACAGGAAAGAACAATCTTTTACTTATTACCTATCACCTATGACTTATCACTGCTCTTATAGTTCTTCGACCTGCTTGCCGCGCAAGCGCGCCAATTCCATCGGGTCTTTCATTTTCAGCAGACCATCGAAGGTGGCGCGAACGACGTTGTGCGGGTTGTTTGAGCCGAGCACTTTCGTGCGCACGTCATGCACGCCCGCGGCCTGCATCACGGCTCTGACGGCTCCGCCCGCGATAACGCCCGTTCCTTCCGAAGCGGGCTTCATCATCACGCGGCCCGCGCCGTAGCGCCCGATTAACTGGTGGGGCAGCGTGTTGTTGATGAGCGGCACGCGAATCAGGTTTTTCTTCGCTGACTCGATGCCCTTCTTGATTGCCAGCGGCACTTCGCGCGCCTTGCCGGTTCCGAAACCGACGTGGCCCGCTTCGTCGCCGACGACGACGAGCGCCGCAAATGAAAGATTCTTGCCGCCCTTGACCACTTTGGTCACGCGGTTAATCGAGATGACCTGATCTTTGAGATCGAGTCCCTGCGCCGTAATACGTTGTTTCGGTTGTCTCATTGCTCTTCCTGATTATTGTCGCCTTCAGCCTCGCCCTCGCCTTGGGCAGCCGCTTCATCCTTGTTCAATCCGGCCTCGCGCGCCGCATCGGTCAAAGCCTTGACGCGACCGTGGTACAAATAGCCGCCGCGGTCAAAGACGACGCTCTCGACGCCAGCCGCCATCGCGCGCTCGGCGATGGTGCGCCCGACGCGCTGCGCCGCCTCGACATTGCCGCCGGTTGAGCTGCGCAAATCCTTCTCGGTGGTTGAGGCGGAGGCGAGCGTAGTTCCTCGCTCGTCGTCAATCACCTGCGCGTAAATGTGATTTAAGCTGCGGTAAATCGCGAGGCGCGGGCGCTCGGTCGTGCCTCGCACCTTCCGGCGGATGCGCCTGTGCACCGCGTTGCGAACTGCTGCTCTATCTCTGCTTGCCATTTCTCTTCCTCGTGATAAGTGATAGGTGATGAGTGATAGGTCAAACGCTTTTTCTCATCACCTATCACTATTTACTTATCACTCTATTTTCCGGTCTTGCCCGGTTTCAGTTTCAACGCCACGCCACTATAACGAACGCCCTTGCCTTTGTAGGCGTCGGGTTTGCGGAGCTTATGCATTTCGGCGGCGACTTGTCCGAGCTTCTGCTTGTCAATGCTGGAAAGCGTCAGCGTCGTTTGATACTGCTGAATGCTCGCCTTCGTCGCGACGCGTTCGGCCTTGGCCTCCACGCCCTCCGGCAGCGGAAACTCAATCGGGTGTGAATAGCCGAGCGAGAAGACAATCTTCTTGCCCTGCACGTCTGCCTTGTAGCCGACGCCGACGACATCCATCTGCCTTGAGAAGCCTTCGGTCACGCCGACGATGGCGTTATTAGCCAAAGCGCGCGCCAGTCCATGCATCGCCGCCAGATTATCTGCGGCGCGCTCGGCCACTAACTGGTCGCCTTCTTGCTTGAAGGTGATGCCTTCGGGCACGGGCGTCCTTAAAACGCCCTTCGCGCCCTTGACCTCCAACTCGCGGTCTTTAATCGTCACCGTCACGCCCTTGGGAACGGTGATAGCTTTCTTTCCAATACGAGACATAACCACCTCAGTCATAAGTGATAGGTGATAGGTGATGGGATAAAAGCTTTTCTCTTATCACCTATCACCCATGACCTATTACTAATAAATTTGTGCCAGCACTTCGCCGCCGATGTTTTCGCGGCGGGCGGTTTTGCCGCTCATCAGCCCGCGCGAGGTCGAGACGATGTTGACGCCGTAGCCGCCCAAGACCTTCGGAATCTCGGTCGCGCCCATGTAGACGCGACGCCCCGGGCGCGACACTCTTTCCAGATGCGTAATCGAGCTTGTGCCGCGCGCGTCATAGCGCAAAAAGATGCGTATGTTGCGCTTCGTGCCCTCGCCCTTGATGACGAAGTTGTTGATGTAGCCCTCTTCCTTCAGGATGCGGGCAATCTCCAGTTTCAATTTCGAGGCCGGAATATCCACGCGCGAGTGCTTCGCAGCGATGGCGTTGCGAATGCGCGTCAGCATATCGGCGATTGGGTCTGTCATGTACTCAACTCCAAAAACAGGTGATGGGTGATGGGTGATGGGTAACAGGTAAAAGCTTTTACTTATCACCTATTACCTATCACTTATCACCGCTTTTCCTACCAGCTTGATTTCACGACGCCGGGGATTTGCCCTTGCAGCGCCAGTTCGCGGAAGCAGATGCGGCACAAATTAAACTTGCGCAGGTAGCCGCGCGGGCGTCCGCAACGCTTGCAACGCGTGTAGGCGCGCGACGAAAATTTCGGCTTCCGGTTTGCCTTCGCAATCAGTGATTTCTTTGCCATAGAACCTCAGTGATGAGTGATGAGTGATGAGTGACGAGTTAAAGCTGTGTGCTTGTCACCCGTCACTTTTAACTCGTCACTGCTTTATTGTCTAAACGGCATCCCCAGCGCCTTCAAAAGGGCGCGGGCCTGCTCGTCGTTGCGCGCGGTGGTGACGATTGAGATATTCATCCCGCGCGTCTTGTCCACTTTGTTGAAATCAATTTCAGGAAAAATTAACTGCTCGCGGATGCCGAGCGTGTAGTTGCCGCGCCCGTCAAAAGCTTTGGGCGAGACGCCGCGAAAGTCGCGAACGCGCGGAAGCGCGATTGAGACCAAGCGGTCAAGAAACTCATACATCCTATCGCCACGCAGCGTCACCATCGTGCCAATCGGCATTCCCTGTCGCAGCTTAAACGAGGCGATAGATTTTTTCGCTTTCGTAATCACGGGCTTCTGCCCGGTGATAACGCGCAGTTCGTCAGCCGCCGTGTCCAGAATCTTCGCGTTGGCGATGGCTTCGCCCATGCCCATGTTGATGACAATCTTCTCCAGGCGCGGCACCGCCATCGGATTCGTGATGCCAAACTCCTTGGAGATGGCCGGGGCAATCTCTTTCGTATAACGCTCTTTTAATCTCGCTGCCATTGTTCCTTAGTCTCACTTTCGCTTGGGTCTCGCGCTCTCACACGCGTTTCCAAGCTCTTAACTATTACCCGTTCGTTCGCTTTTACTTCTCCAACGTTGCGCCCGTGCGCGCGGCAACGCGCGTCTTCGTGCCGTCGCCCTGAACTTCGTAGCGCGCGCGCGTGGGCTTGCCCGTCTGCGGGTCAATCAACTGCACGTTGGAAATATCAATGTAAGCTTCTTTGTCGATGATGCCGCCGCCGCGATTGTTCTGCGGATTAGCGCGCTGGTGCTTCTTGACTATCCCCGCGCCCTCCACTTTGACTTTCCCCTGCGAAGGCAGCACTTCGAGCACGCGCCCGCGATGCGGCGTGCGCTTGCCCTGCTTGTCGAACTTGTTGTGGTCGCGACCGACCATCACCTCGACCATGTCGCCCTTCTTAATTTTGCAACGTCTCTTCTGAGCCATCTTTATATTACCTCCGGCGCTAGGGACACGATTTTCATGTAGTTCTTATCGCGCAACTCGCGCGCGACGGGGCCGAAGACGCGCGTGCCAATCGGCGTGCCGTCGTCTTTGATGAGCACCGCCGCGTTTTGGTCGAAGCGGATGTAGGTGCCGTCCTTGCGACGGACTTCCTTGCGCGTGCGGACGATGACGGCGTTCTGCACTGTGCCCTTCTTAATCGTCCCGTCCGGCGAGGCTTCCTTAACCG
>CAZEZJ010000184.1:1515-9496 GCA_964516695.1 uncultured Blastocatellaceae bacterium | reverse complement strand
CGCGCTATCCGATAAACTTGATTGATTCTATTTCTTCTCTGATTTAGACAGTCCCTGAGCTACTTAAATCTTGTCGCTAGTTAGCAGTCTATGATACCGTGTCATACTCATAGCGGAGACTCACGTACTATTACCCGCTGTTCAAGCATTTGGTCGTTAAAATAGCACAGAGTAAAAATCTTTTCTTTTCCACCTAATGGTGCGCTGATCAGGTGACTTCCAGAAATCGACAAATGGCACTGTTGCCTAATCTACTAGCTAAGCGTTGTTCTGCGAAAGTGAAGTGGTAACATGCCCGAACTCGACTTCGCAAATCACGATACGCTCTATGCTACTCATGGCCTTCATGCTTATGCAGCGAAGTGCCCACCGCAATTAGTTAGATACGGGTTACATTACTACTCAAAACCAGGTGAAATGATTCTGGACCCAATGGCCGGAAGTGGCACGACTTTGGTTGAGGCCAAGCTGATGGGCAGGCATGCGATAGGTTACGATATTGATCCGCTGGCTAGATTAATTGCCAAAGTTAAATCGCAGAAAATAGATGATCGGCTTATCAAAAACATTTATGAAATAATCGCCCGGAAGTCTTCTAAAGATGTCGCTGCGCTGCAATCAAATCGAACGCCTAAAGCAGTAGCTGAGCGCGCTACTCCACCTAAGTTTCCCAATCGAGATTACTGGTTTAAGATAGAGGTATCAGCGGCACTAGCGATTTTGTCGTATCACATCAGCAATACACCGATGCCTCAAAGCGCGCGAGACTTCTTCTGGGTCGCCTTTTCTTCCCTGATACTGGCAAAGACAAGCGTTGCTAATGCACGCGACATTATTCATTCAAGGCATCACTTCTGGCAGCATGTCGAACAGCCCAGGGTGTTAGAAAAATTTGCCGCCCGCGTACGCTTGATGCGGAAGCAGATGGCCGAATTCAGAGCGCGGTGCGATGAAGTAAGCCCAACAACTTCAGACGCACGAATTGGTGACGCGCGGCGTTTAAGGTTAAAGAGTGAGACACTGGACCTCGTCTTCACTTCACCCCCTTACGCTAATGCACTTGATTACCCACGCGCCCATTTTCTGGCTGTAGCTTGGATGCAAAAAGCTCTCGGAGTAAGTTTGGATGATTACCGTGCAAACGCGCCAGTCTATGTCGGCAGCGAGCGCGGGCGCATGGCTAAAGAAATTTGTGTTGATGGACGATTAACACAACTCAGCCTTGCGCCATCCATCGTGATGAGTCTAGCCCAGCAATCAACAACTCATGCCAAGCACGTGCATCGTTATTTTGTTGACATGTACAAGGTCTTCGGTGAGATCGCGCGGGTTCTCAAACAGCGTCGGCACGCTATTATCGTTGTTTGTCCCTCGCATATACGGCGAGTTGAAGTCCCGACGCACGAAGTATTCGTGGAAACTGCGCGCGTGCATGGCTTAAAGCTCAAAGGCCGCCACACGCGCACAATCAATTTGGGCAAGCGTATATTGCCTTACATGCAGGAAGCCTTCGGCAAGCGTATGGATACCGAATATGTACTAATATTCCAGAAAACCTCCTAACATCAGAGACCCGAGCTAGAATCGTTAGTAATCAACAGCCCACACTAACTCTAGCCTTCTGCCTTTCCAAGTTTAAGCTATGCCCTCACAAATCAATCGAAAGCACCATTGGCAGCGCCTTCACCAGCGCTTGCTCTCCGGCTCAAGCTCTACGATAACAAGCGAGATCGCAGCGGAGTTCTTGCAATTAGTGGCCAAAAGCTTAACGAGAGCGTTTCCCTACGTTAGCGACCCGCACTTAATAGAAACAGCCGTCGAAGATGCTCTGCTCTTCTACTTCGACCATCCCGCACAGTTCGATCTGGCGCGCTCAAGCCTCTTCACCTATTTACGCATGCGCGCCAAAGGATATTTGCTTAACAGCCTAGGTCGAGAGAAAAGTTCTCAGGATAGAGAGAAAGTTGTCGAACTTGCTGGGTCTGAGACTGTATATGAATTAGAGGCGCAGGACGAGCGCGATGCGGAAGATGCGTTGATTGAGCGCGAATCAGACACCGAAATCATGCAAAAACTGGGTGAAATCGTTACTGATCCGACGGACTTCAGGGTCCTTACTTTAATGCTTGAAGGCGTGCGTGAGACGAGCGCGTTCGCCGCAGTGCTCGGCCTTACGGATCGCTCCCTCGCCGAGCAGGCTAAATTGGTCAAGCAATGCAAAGATCGTCTCAAGAAAGCTGTACAAAGAAAGATGACTATCAAGGGCAGGCAGCTATGACAGACCAAGATTCTTCCTCTGAATTGGCAAACTTTGCGCGCCGGCTTCGTAGCGATGCGCGTTATATGTCATATGTGCTGGCGGCATATCAAAAGCAGGAGAATTTGATGGATGAAGATTTAGTACGGGAACTTGGAACGCTGCCGGCGTTAGTCGTGCGGTTAGCCTTATGCAAGCGTCCCGTCTCATCATCCAGCCGGTTTGCCGAAGAGGTTCGTGAGATCGCCGACTATACCCTGACAGATGAAACGCAACTGGCGGGTATCTTGCGCCAAGTAGACGTACTTGAAAATTTGGCCGAGCGTTCCGCTATTTTAGCCACGCCTGAAGTCGAGCAGTCGCAGGGCTATCCGCTCACTGGCTTGCTGACCGCCGCGCGCGACCGCGATGAATCAACTGATGAGTCTCCGCTGACGGATGATGAAAGTGAAATCGAAGAATGAGGCGTCAAGATGTGGCTGGACAATGCGAGCCAAGAAGCTATTAACCAGTTCTGGCGACAATGTGGCGAGGCAGAAGCTTTTCCTCGTAACCTAGAGCGCTCCGTCTCGCTAGCGCTTCCTCTCATCTTAGTCAAATTACCTCATCTCAGATTACATGGCATAGAAAGCTGGTTCGAGCGACGCGGCGCGTCATTTCGCTTCAACTGCCGTAGTCGCGCGGTTCGCGGATGCCTCGTCGCATACGGCGGACAAGGCTTAATTTTCGTTGACGGGACAGACCCGGACGATGAGCGCAGATTTACAATTGCTCATGAAGTAGGCCATTTCATCGTTGATTACCTGCTTGTGCGCAAGACAGCGCTCTCAAAATTTGGGGAGAAGATCATTGAAGTCTTCGACGGGCTAAGGTTACCCAGCGTGTCCGAACGAGTTCACGCACTTTTGGCCGGAACTTCGCTTGGCGTCTACACAGATTTGATGGAGAGAGACGAGACAAGCGCGCTCGCACGCTCGGACGTGTGGGACGTCGAAGATCGCGCTGATCGCGTGGCGTTGGCGCTGCTGGCTCCGCCGGAGATTGTCATGGCAGAGACGGATACCTCTGCCACTAGTTACGAGCAGCGAGAGACGACGATGGCAAGGGTGCTCTCAGAAAATTTCGGCCTACCCGAATCAATAGCAATTGCTTACGCGCGTGCTTTGCTGGAGAGCGCCGGGCGGGGGCCATCCTGGGTGGAAACGCTGAGGCTGAAATAAAGTTGTCGAACTTGGCCGCGCTCGAACTGTATATAGATTGAACAGGCATTACAACAATGGAGACAGCGAGATGGAAAATGAGGAAGGAAAAACCGGGCTGATTTCAGGCGACGCAGCTTTGACGAAGCCCAAGGCGGACTTCGCCGAATTTGAAGCTGCCTACGATGAAAAATTCTCCGACACACTTGATCTTGAGACATGGACGCTCGGCGAAGATATCGCGGCCTTTCTGGATCGCACCGAACAGGAGATTGCAGAAGCCATTGAGCGCGAGAGCGCCGCCGCGAAGTATGTCCGTGAGATCGTCTTCCCGCAGATCCGTACGGCACCAGGCGCGCCGAAAAATGCTGGCAAATATGAAGCGCGGCGTAGCGATTTGGAGCGCGTCCATCGCGGCCTTCTGTTCAACGGCGGAGTCGAAGCGTGCGATGGCACGCGCGTTACACATGACACGCTACCGTTGACTATCACGCAGATAGGCGTCTGCTTGGTTTCATATAACGGTCAGCAAGGTTCTTGGGCGCATCGGCTATACCGGCGTGACCTGCGCGCTAAAATGTCCGATCCCGTCGAGGAAGTTTTAGACCTTTTGCATCGGCGCGAGAAACGCGAGGCACAAGGCCAAGACGGCGATAAGATCAGTGAACTCGCCGGTCGGGGTATTATGGCTTGGGCCGAGCGTGCCATTTTACGCACCAAGTCAAACGCGAAGTGGCGGATGGGCCACGGCCACCCCGCACCTTACGAATTGTTGACCAACCTCTGGTCATCGAACATTGAAGGCATCCGCATCCCCCTTGAATTGATCCAATGGTACGTTGATTACAAACGCTTCGTCTTCGTGCCAAGTGCGCCGCGAAAGCGACATTGGCTCACGCTCGGCAATGCCCTACGCCCGCTGGAGTTCGTTATTTTTCAGACGCTCGAGCCAGAGATCGGAAAGCTGATTCAGGGTAACTATCGAGGCGAGGTGCTGAGGGCGATGGAGGCGTTTTGCCACGATGTTGCTCCTCAGATCGTCGTTGGCATGTACCGCGCCAGCCTAGCGTCGCCGCCTTATATCTTTTACGCGCATGTCGATTACGCAGAGTTGGCGGCGCATATTGCGATGGCTGATAGCCTGCTCCAAGAGCATCGGGGCTTTCCAATGCTGATTGATCTAGCTGATACAGTGTGCCGCACGACGTTCGGTCTTGATAGCTTTACATCTTCCGTGCAGATGGCTTACGCCGACGCCGGCGAACCCTCTCGCTATCTCGGCGAACGTGAAACACGTGTACGTTAATAGGAGGTTCATATGAGTGAGCATCAAAATGGATTAAATCAACCGACAGATGACTTAGATGATTTGTTCGCTGATCCTACGCCAACGAGTAAGCATCAAGATAAATTTAATCATCCGGTAGAAAGCGCTGACAGTGACAAAAGCCAGCAGATGTCAGATGAATTTTCGGATTTGCTTGAGGAAGAAATTGACCTAGCCGGTGGCGAATTTCAAGAGGCCGCAGAGTTCATCGGCGCGGTCGGGCGCACAATGTATGACACGCCAACGAGCAAGGACAATACCGTCACGGTCCTGTTGCCGGCAGAGTATATCGGGAGCGCCGCCTCGCAATCGCTCGTTCGCATCAAGAGTCGCCCCTTAGATAAAGGCGGTGATGGACGACAATATCTTGGCGCTGTGGTGCAGGGGCCGTTTGCCGAGCCGGACGGCCTGCGCGCGGATGCGCCGCTCGTGGTGACGACCACTGTGCGCGGCGCGACGTTCATGCCCCGCTATCACGGCAGGATTCAGGTGGAGATTCTCGGCGAAGAGATAGACGGCAAACTCGTCCCGCCGCGCTTTCGTCCACGGCCCAACAGTCCGGTCTTCGTCCTCGATCAGGATGAGACGACCACACGATTGAAACTCGACGGTGATGTGGTGCTCGGCCTTGCTGTTGGTTATGACGACATGCCGGTCGCGCTGCCTTCGACGCACAAGGATGTGTTCCCTCGACATACGGGCATCCTCGGCACGACTGGTGGCGGTAAATCCACCACCGTCTCCGGCCTCGTTGGTAAATTGAGCGAGAGCGACGTGGCCGTCGTCGTCTTCGATACCGAGGGCGAGTACACGAAGATCATGGAAGAGGCTGAAGGCCATGAAATGAAGGAGATGCTGGCTGCGCTTGAGCGAAGGGGAATTGAACCGAAAGGCGTCGAAAATGTCGGCATTCGCCGTCTCGTCGGACGTGAAAGCACCAATGAGGATTACGCCGACAACAAAGAATTTTCTCTCGAATATTCTAACATCTCGCCTTATGCGATGATTGAAATCCTCAATCTCAATGAAGCACAGCAAGATCGCTTCGATAAAGCCTATGAGATCACGCGCCGCGTCCTGATGGATTTGAAACTCCTGAGCGAGGAAGACAGGGAGTTATTGCTTGAGCTGGATGAATTGGAGCGCGGCTTTCCATGTATGACGCTACAGCATATGTACGACATCGTGCGCTTCTGCGCCGACACGGTCGCCAAAGAAGAAGCGGATACTTACCTACGCACGCGAGAGTTTCATGACAACCGCGCGAAGATCGCGCAGATTATCAAGGAAACCAAGCTGCCGACAGACGCGCGTAGCTGGCGCAAAGTGCAAGGCAGCCTCGCGCGCCTACTACGTCTGGGCATCTTCGATGATAAATCGAAGGGTTTGCCTGATTATGATGAAATGACTCAGCCGGGCCGCGTCACCATTATAGACCTGAGCGACACGGACTCGCCGCAAGTCAACAATCTCGTCATATCAGAAATCCTGCGAGGGCTGCACCAGCAACAGGATAAGAATTACAAAGCGGTGGAAGAATCGGAAGCGCCACTGCGCCGCGTCGTCGTTATCATCGAAGAGGCTCACGAGTTTCTCTCAGCGGAGCGCATCAAGCAGATGCCGGTGCTCTTTCAGCAGGTCGCGCGTATCGCACGGCGCGGACGCAAGCGTTGGCTTGGCCTCATGTTTGTCACGCAACTACCGCAGCACCTGCCCGACGAAGTGCTTGGCCTCATAAACAACTATATCCTTCACAAGATCGCCGACGCCAACGTCATCAGCCGTCTCAAACGCTCGGTGGGCGGCGTTGACGACGGACTATGGAATCGCCTGCCCAATCTCGCGCCCGGACAGGCGATTGTCTCCGCTGCCAGCATGGCTCGCCCGCTACTGGTCGCCATTGATCCGACGCCTTCAAAGCTGCGTATGGTCGAATAAATCTATCCGGCTTTGATAGGCCGCTGGCTGTCACCCTCGACGGGTTAAAGTGACTTCGTTATGTCATCATCTGACGGTCACGCCTCGACGCGCGTTCATGCACGGGCATTATCGAGGCTTCAACAAATTCACCTGGAGATCAGCGCGGGGCGCTACCCGACGGTACGCCGGCTTGCGCAGCTTCTGGAGCGTAGCGACCGCACCATCAAGCGCGATCTCAGCTTCATGCGTGACCAACTTGGCGCGCCACTCATCTTTGATCGCGTGCGCCGAGGCTGGCGCTACCGCGAGTTGGGCTGGGCTTTGCCTCCCATACAGTTCAACGAAGGTGAGTTGCTCGCCTTCTTTACAGCAGCAGAAGTGTTACGTGCCACAGGCCATGCGCCGGAAGCAGTCCTGCTGCGTGCCGCACTCGCCAAGCTCGCAACTTTCCTCCCCGAAGAAGTCAGCCTCAATCTTGCTACGCTCGGCGAAGCCCTGACCTTCCAGCCAATTCCACATGTCATGGTCGAGCCTACTACGCTGCAAACGCTCGCGCGCGCAGCCGCCGAACGCCGCACAATATCCTTCGACTATCATTCACAACATCGTAACAAGCAGACACAGCGCGAAGCCGACGTTCTCCTATTGCACAACTTCGCTGGCGACTGGTATGCCATCGCCTACGATCACCTGCGCCATGAAGTGCGCGACTTTCATGCCGGGCGCATCCAGCGTCCCACTCTCACCACTAAATACTTCGCCCCGCCCGCAAGCTGGAACGCCGACGATTACCTGCGACGCGGCTTTTTCATGATGCGCGGCGGGCGCAGCACTACCGTTCAAATCGTTTTCGACTCGTACCAAGCGCGCTGGATGAAGGAGCGCATCGCCTTTCACCGCGACGAACAGCGCGAAGACCTCTCCGACGGCAGCCTTCGTCTCACCTTCCCCGTCGGTCATAGCGGCCTCGACGCCGTCGCACGCTTTTGCCTCGCCTACGCCGGGCACTGCCGCGCCGAACGCCCAGCAGCGCTTCGTAAACTGATCCACGAACGACTAACCCAGGCTTTGGAAGATCACAGAGAGGACTAACATGAGCACAAACATTCAGCGCCACATCACACCGGCATCTACGAGCAACGCCGACACATCTCCCTACGTCACCGTTCACTTTCCCGTGCAGGGTCGACAACTGCCTGCCGATCACGGCTACGCCCTCTACTCTGCTATCACACGACAATTACCCGCCCTGCACGGCGCATCATGGCTCGGCATAGA
>CAZEZJ010000184.1:0-1505 GCA_964516695.1 uncultured Blastocatellaceae bacterium | reverse complement strand
CGGCATCCCTTGGAGGCAAGGCATCATCGTCCTCCCTACACGCGGCGCATCCTTGCGCCTACGCCTCCCCGCAGACCACTACGGCCACGTGCTTCCACTTGCCGGCAAACGTCTCGACCTCGCAGGCCACCCCCTACGCCTCGGCATCCCTAGCGCACGCCCACTCACACCCGCCTCCTCGCTCTATGCGCGTTGCGTCACCATCAAAAAATTCACCGACGCTGAACCCTTCCTCGACGCCGCCCGCCGCCAACTCGACGCGCTCCGCATCAACGCCACGCTCGACCTTCCTCTCGACGAACAAGGTCGCTTTCGCCGCCGCATCCTCACGATCAGAGACAATGCAATCGTTGGCTTCTCCCTCGCCGCACATAATCTCAGCGACGACGATTCCATCAAACTCCAAACTCACGGCATCGGCGGACGCCGCGCAATGGGCTGTGGAATTTTCAATCCAATTGCAAGCAACGGGACTTTGAAGGAGATGAAGTAGTGAAACGATTGCTTGCTAAATCTTACGACCGCGAGAAGCATGGGTACTCACCGCCTGATTACGCGCTCTTGACGCAGCACAGCCGCGACGTAGCGAATGCCTGTGATGCGCTGGCAATCGCAGTTGGTCGCACCGCCTTGCACAATGCAGGACTCGACCTAGCTGAATTCGAAAGATTCCGGCTGACCTTGCGCGCCAATGGTTGGATTCAGGATTTAGGAAAGGCGAGCAGCCATTTTCAGCGGATGGTGAGCGGCGACCAGCAAATTAGGCAACTTGTTCGGCACGAAACTATTTCGGGCATGTTGATGTTGCTTGATGAGCGTTTTCGCAAATGGTTGTCTCCTCTTTCAGAGACAATTCTCGCCTCTGTGTGGGGAGCGATGGGACATCATCGCAAGTTTGATGAAAGCACGTCACCTGAACAAACAACGGCTTTAACGGTTCACGTCGCGCATGAAGATTTCAATCAAATTCTCGCTGACATGAACGCAAGCTTAGGGCTTTCCGCTCCACCGCAATTCGAGCGCGATCTAGTGATTGCACGAGATGGTAGGGAAACTTGTGATCTACGGGCGCGTGAAGCGATTCGAGATTTGCAAGACGATTTCATTGAACGAGAAGCGGAGTTTGCCGACGAGGGTGAACGCCGAATGCTTGCGCTCGTCAAAGCGTTCGGCATCGCTGCTGATGTCGCAGCCAGCGCAGTTGCCGCGAAAGGACGGTGGGCACGAGACTATTCACTCACCGATTATGTCGCCGAGAGCTTAGCGATTGGCTTGAAACCAACCGACCTCTCGCGGCTCATCAACAAATGGGCATGGGATCGCTCGGACTGCAAGGGTGTGAGCTACGATGGAACTTTGCTCCCGCCTAAGTTCGTCGTGCGCGACTTTCAAAATGAGGTCGCGGAGTCGATTTCATTCCTGACTCTTGCTCAGGCAGGTTGCGGCTCCGGCAAGAGCCTCGCCGCGTACATGTGGGCGCGCGAGTGGTGTCAAAAATTAGATCA
>CAZEZJ010000183.1:0-9501 GCA_964516695.1 uncultured Blastocatellaceae bacterium | reverse complement strand
GAAGCCGACGGCGATTGGCAGATTTGTCACCTTGCGCACGCGCGCCACGAGTTGTTCGGCATCGTTGCTCATCGACGCGCGCGCGCCCGTCACGCCCGCACGCGAAACGGCATAGATAAATCCGCTGGCCCGCTCTGCCACCAACGCCAGGCGCGCGTCCGTCGAGGTCGGTGCAACCAGAAAGATTAAGTCCAGATTGTTTGCCCGCAGCGCAGCGCCAAATTCATCCGCTTCTTCCGGCACGAGGTCTGTCACCAGCACGCCGTCAACGCCCGCGTCGCGCGCTTCCCTACTCAAACGCTCCAAGCCATATTGCAACAGCGGATTAAAATAACTGAAGAGCACAATGGGCACGTCTATCAACTGCTGTGCCTGCGCCGTCATCTCAAGAATTTCCGCAATGCCGAAAGAGTGTCGCAGAGCGCGCTCTGAAGCGCGTTGAATCACGGGGCCGTCCGCCATCGGGTCGCTGAAAGGCACGCCTAGTTCGATAATGGTCGCGCCCGCTCTTGCCAGTTCAACCAACAAGGCGCGCGTTGTTTCCATGTCTGGGTCGCCCGCCGTGATAAAGGGGATGAAGCCGCCGCGCCCCTCTGTTTTCAAACGCGCAAACGCCGCTTCGATGCGACTCACGGCGCAACCTCACCCTGCGCCTCAGCGACCGTGTTCACATCCTTATCGCCGCGACCCGAAAGATTAACGAGCAGGATTTGCCCCGCATTCATCTCACCGGCGATTTTCATGGCGTGTGCGACGGCGTGCGAAGATTCGAGCGCGGGGATGATGCCTTCGCGCTCGGAGAGCACACGGAAAGCGGCGAGAGCCTCCGCGTCTGAAGCTGAAACATACTGGACGCGGCCTGAGTCGTGCAGGTAGGCGTGCTCCGGTCCGATTGAAGGATAGTCGAGTCCGGCGGAGACGGAATGCGTCGAGGCGATTTGCCCGCGCTCGTCTTGCAGCACGTAGCTCATCGTTCCTTGCAGCACGCCGGGCCGGCCACCGCCCTGCGGGTTGAAACGCGCGGCGTGTTGGCCCAAGCCATCTCCGCTGCCGCCCGCTTCCACGCCTATCATCCGCACACCCTCGTCTTCCAGAAAAGGATGAAACAACCCGATTGAATTTGAGCCGCCGCCCACGCAAGCTATCAACACGCCGGGCAGCCGCCCTTCCTTTTCCATAATCTGCGCGCGCGCTTCGCGACCGATGACGCTCTGAAAGTCGCGCACCAGCAGCGGGTACGGATGCGGGCCGAGCGCGCTGCCGAGCAAGTAGTAAGTGTCCGCCACGTTTGTCACCCAATCGCGCAGCGCTTCGTTAATCGCGTCTTTGAGCGTGCGTGCGCCAGCTTCGACCGTGCGCACTTCAGCGCCCAGAAGTTGCATTCTAAAGACGTTCAGTTTTTGACGCCGAACGTCTTCCGCGCCCATGTAGACGACGCAACTCAAGCCGAAGAGAGCGCAGACGGTCGCCGTCGCCACACCGTGCTGGCCCGCGCCCGTCTCCGCGATAATACGTTTTTTCCCCATTCGCCGCGCCAGCAAGACTTGCCCGAGCGCGTTGTTAATCTTGTGTGAGCCTGTGTGCGAGAGGTCTTCGCGTTTGAGATAGATGCTTGCGCCGCCAGACATTGCCGTCAGGCGCGCGGCATGGAAAAGCGGCGTCGGTCGCCCGGAATAATCGCGTAGGAGAGATTCAAACTTTGCTTGAAAACCAGGGTCGAGCCGCGCGGCCTCGTAGGCGGCAGTCAATTCTTCAAGCGGAGCCATCAAGGTCTCGGGCACGAAGCGACCGCCGTACGGCCCCCAGTGTCCGCGCGCATCCGGTTGTGTGCTGGCCGCTTTACTCATGTCCCCGGCTTCTTCCTTGATAGTTGACTTCAAGCTTGTGTCTTTCACGCTTTAATGTCTGACTAGATTTTCGTCGTTTTCAGGGATGACGCGACGGCCCGGTTGGTGGATGATGATGGCGTAGGGCTTGAAGTTGTCGGTATCGGAAGAAAGCGCGACAAACTCGAAACTGATGCCCTCGCGAACGGCGTCGTAATATTCAATGAAACCGCCGCCGCTGCCGCGCACGAAGTGGAGAGTCTTTCGTAGCCGCCGATAACTACGGCGCACGTCGGCAAGGCTGCTGGCGGTCGTCAAGCCTTCGGGGGTGGAAAAGCTCTGCGAAGTGATTTTAATCTGCACGACTTTTCCGGCGCGGTAGATGATGCGAACATCGTTGCCCGTATTGGCTGACCAATACTCGCCCGACAAGCCGCCGCTCATGCGATATGACCCGCCCGGCTTGCCCAAGGCATCATGCACGGCGCGGCGGCTCGCGCCCAACTCAATTTTGCCGATGCTGCGCCCGGGCTTAATCGCAAAGTCTTGAGCGGCAACTGCCAGCGTTGCCAATGCTATTAAACACCCGGCATGAATGAGGCGTGTTAGGGCTTTGAACATCATCTTCCTCTCACTAATCAAACCTTTTTTCGCGCCCTTAGATATAACCCCTTCGGGGAACAAAACCAAGAGCGCGATTTCAAAGTTTGCGGCGCACGCTCTCTTGAATCTAGGTTTCGAGCACGGGGGCGATTGCGGTTTGATTACGGCCCTCGCTTTTGGCGCGATAGAGCGCGGCGTCGCTGGCTGCATAGAGCGCGCGTTCGGACGTGGCGTGAGCCGGGCAGGCGGCGACGCCGAGGCTGACCGTCACCGTTCCAATCCCTTCGATGTTTTCCGCCGAGACATCCTGCCGGAGGCGTTCGGCGGCGGCGATGGCTTTCGTATCGTCAGCGCCCGCCAGCAGCAGCGCAAACTCTTCGCCGCCGAGCCGGGCCGTCGTATCGTTGTCGCGCGAGAGGTCTTTGAGAACGGTCGCGATGTGGAGGATGACGACATCTCCCGCCGAATGGCCGTGCGTGTCGTTAATCCGTTTCATAAAATCAATGTCGAGCATCAAGAGCGCGCACGGCACGCGATAACGACGCCAACGCTCAAGCTCTTGGCCCAAAGCCGTCCGAAAATAGCGGCGGTTGACAAGGCCCGTTAAATAATCTCGCTCGGCTTCGGCGCGCAGGCGGTCCATCGTCAGCTTAAGTTTGATTAACTGCGCCGCCCGCGTGAGCAGCAACGGCAATTCCGACGGCACTTGAAAATAATCGAAAGCGCCCGCTGTGAGAGACAAGGTGCGCTGCTCAAGCGTGGCCGCCCTTGCGCCGACCAGCACGAGCGGCGGCGCTTCCGGCATCCTTGCGAGCAAGCGGGTCAATTCTTCCGCCGTGATGCCTTTGAGATTGGTGTCAGCGATAATGATGTGCGGGCGTGTCTGACGCAGGGCGACGACCGCCGCCGCGCCTCCCGTGACGCCGACGACGACAAACCCAGCCTCTTCCAACAACGCGCCATAGGCGGCAATCAAGGGTTCATCCGTGACGAGCAGCACGCGGCCCTGGTCGCGCGTGCGCGTCTGGTCTTTCGATGTAGCTTGCGCTGGAGCGCTCATAAAAGCACCGTGTTTACTAGTTGATGATTTTGATTCTGGGCCAGTGGACGCGTGAGAGGGCTTGCTGATGAAGGGGCACGGGCTGAGTCTTCCGCTGGCGCTCGCTCATTGACCTCTCTAGCATAACCGATGAGGGCGGAGCGGCGTCAAGGTTTAAACACACAACAAGCAAAGCCTAGCGGGAAACGACGACGCGAAGCTGCCCTGTATTAGACGTTGATTATTAACAACATTGCTTCTCATTAACGTTCGTCATCCGGCATCTGCTTTATTCAACGCTGCTCTTTCGCGGCCTTGATGAAGGCTCGAACGCGCAAGGCATCTTTGCGGCCCGGCGCGCATTCCAGGCTGCTACATGCGTCAACGGCGTAAGGGCTGGTGACGGCGATAGCTTGCGCGATATTCTCAACTGTCAAACCACCGGCCAGAAAAAGCTTTGGCACTAACTCACGCGTGCGCCTGGCCAGTTGCCAGTCAAAGACGCGGCCCGTGCCGCCGCGCGTGTGTTGGTCGAAGGTATCGAGCAGAATCGCGTCCGCCCTGTATTCAAGCGCACGCTCCGGCACAAAGCCTGCGCCCGCGCGCAGAGCCTTGATGAGAAAGCTGCCTCTTATAGCACGACAATAATCTGGCGATTCATCGCCGTGTAATTGCACCGCGCCAACGCCCGCCGCCAACGCCACGCGCTCAACCTCATCAGGGCTACTCTCATTAACAAACACGCCCACCGAGAGCACAGCCGCAGGCAACTTCTCGATAATGCAACGCGCCGCTGCGGGAGCGATGAAGCGAGAGCTGCCCGTGTAGAAATTGAATCCGAGCGCGTCCGCTCCGGCATCCACCGCCGCCAGCGCATCCTCCAGATTCGTGATGCCGCAGATTTTGACGAACACCATAAAGGCTCACAGGCCCAACTGCGAAACGAGGAAACGTGAAAGCAAAGCGGTTTGGCTAATCTTGATGATTCCAGACTTCCCTGCTAACTCTTCAACGTCTTCACCTTCGGCCAGTTTCAACATCTTACCTCTCTGCTGCTTCCAGCAACGCTCTTAAAGTTTTCTCCGCATCAAGGGAGCGCATCAGCGTCTCACCGATAAGGAAGCCGCGATAGCCGAGCGCGCGCAGGCGGCGCAGGTCATCGGCTGTCCGCAGGCCGCTTTCGCTAATGCACAGAGCGCCGGGCGGCGCATCTTTGATTAGTTCGACCGACACGTCGAGCGAGACTTTGAACGTATGCAGGTCACGATTATTGACGCCGATGAGCGTCGCACCGCACGCCTCGGCACGCTGCATCTCATCCTTCGTATGAACTTCAACGAGCGCGTCCATTCCCAGCTCATCTTCCGTTACTTGCCGCAATCGCGAGAGGGTTTCATCGTCGAGCGCCGCGACGATTAACAGTAAGGCATCCGCTCCCGCTTCCGCCGCTTCGTAAAGCTGATACTCTTCAAAGATAAAATCCTTACGCAGCAACGCGACGCTCACAGCCTCTCGCACCGCGCGCAAATCATCCAGCGAGCCGCCAAAGCGGTCTTCTTCCGTCAGTACGGAAATGGCAGCCGCCCCGCCCGCCTCATAGCGCCTGGCAATCAAAGCAGGTTCGGCATCCGCGCGAATCACACCGAGCGACGGCGAAGCGCGTTTAACTTCTGCGATGATATTAACGCGCCCGGCATCTTCGAGCGCCCGCCGCAACACATGCGGCGCGGCCTTCGCTCGCACCCCGAAAGCTCCAACGCGCAAATTCTCCAACCCGCGCACGCCGCGCGCCTCCGCCAGCCGCACTCTCTTACTCGCGATAATTTCGCTCAGCACATCCATGCTCAAGAAGTAAAAAGGTAAAAGGTAACAGGCAAAAGTGAGGGGAAGATAGTTTTAATAAACAGATGGTTTCCGCCTTCCTTTTACCTTTTGCCTTTTTCCTTTTTACTTATTTGTCGCTTTCACCAATTCTTCCAATTTGTCGAGCGCAGCGCCGTTATCAATGCTCTGCTCCGCGAGACGTGCGGCGGCGTGCAGGTCTGCCGCACGGCCTCCGACGAAGAGCGCTGCGGCTGCGTTGGCAAGAACGAGCGAGCGCGCTTCATCGCGCCTCGTGCTTGCGAGCACGGCGCGAATCGTCTGCGCGTTAGCTGCCGCATCACCGCCGCCGAGGTGGCGTATCTCTGCTGTCTCTAGTCCGAAATCACGCGGCCCAATCTCGAAAGTTTTGACGTGTCCATTTTTGGCTTCAGCGACGAAGGTTTCGCCCGTTATTGTCACTTCATCAAGTCCGTCCGCGCCATGCAAGACCCAAGCGTGCTCTGTTCCTAATTCTGCGAGCGCGCGGGCCAATGGTTCAATCAAGCCTTGATGCCAGACGCCTATGATTTGTCGCGGCGCGCCCGCGGGGTTCGTCAATGGGCCAAGCAGATTGAACGTCGTGTGGACGCCAAGCTCGCGCCTGACGCCTGCGACGCGCGCGGTGGCATTATGATAAAGGGGCGCGAACATGAAGCAGATGCCGAGTTCATTCAAGCACGCCTCCGAAATTTCTGGTGCCACAGAGACATTAACGCCGAGCGCCGTCAAAACGTCTGCGCTGCCCGAACGGCTCGTGGCGGCGCGGCTGCCGTGCTTGGCGACGGGGAGTCCGGCCCCTGCGATGACGAAGGCGGCAGCGGTCGAGACGTTGAACGTCTTGGCGTAGCTTGAACCCGTGCCCGCGGTGTCTATGAAGCATTCGTGCCGGGCGTTGATGCGTAGGGAGCGGGCGCGCATCGCCGCCGCCATCCCTGCGAGTTCTTCAACTGTCTCGCCCTTGACGGCGAGCGCCACCAGCGCCGCTCCAATCTGCGCGTCGGTCGCATCCGTTTCCAGCAGGCAATCGAGCAGCGCGGCAGCATCCGCGCGCCCCAAGTCTTCGCCACGCATCAAGCGCAACAGCAGCGCGCGCAGTCCCTTGGCCGGCGGCTCATCCCTTCGCGCCGGAGTCGGCAGCAGCCATGCAGGTCGCGTCATACTCAATCGCCGCCCAACAGTCGTCTTGATAAAAGAGCGGCTGCAATCGCTTTCATAAATTCTTTCTAAAGTGGATGAGGCGGGATGTCTCCTCGTATCCGAGTCTCAAATGGGCCGCGAGGCTCACCTCATTGCTCAACTCGCAATCGGAGGCCATCTCCTTGCATCCCTTCCCGCGCGCCCAATCTTCCGCCGCGCGCACGAGCCGGCCGCCGATGCCCTGCTCGCGCACGTCCGCATCCACATACCATCCTTCAACGTAGCCGACGTTCTCACTCGCGCAATCTTCGGCGTAGGCGCGGATGCCAGCCTCCAAAAAACCTGCGAGACGACTTTTCTCTCTCTCCGCCACCAAGATTAAAAGCCTGTCTTGCTCTTGCAGCCAAGAGCGCATCTCCGGTTCATGTTCGGCGGCGGGCGCGGGCCACAGCAGCAACCTCATGCGCAGCCACTCCGCAAAATCTTCCATTGTCGCGCGGCGAATCAACACGTTTGCTTCAACCGAATGTGAGCGAGCTTATAACTTCAGAAAATTACTCAGCAGGCGTTTGCCTTCGGTCGTCAGGATGGACTCTGGATGAAACTGTACGCCTTCGATTTTCAGGTTGCGATGGCGCAGGCCCATGATAACGCCGTCGGGCGTCGTCGCGGAGACTTCCAGGCATTCCGGCAGCGATTCGCGTTCGACGACGAGCGAATGATAGCGTCCGGCCTTAAAGCGATATTCCAAACCCTCGAAGATGGTTTTGCCGTCGTGGCAAATCTCAGACGCCTTGCCGTGTACGAGCGAAGGCGCGCGCACGACCCGCCCGCCGAAAGCCTGCCCGATGGCCTGATGACCCAGACACACTCCGAGGATTGGCACGCGTCCGGCAAACTGCTCAATCATCTTCAGCGAGACGCCCGCGCCGTCGGGCGTTCCCGGCCCGGGCGAAATCAAAATCTTGTCTGGACAGCAATGCGCTTCAATCTCTTCAATCGTCACCTCGTCATTACGCCGCACGTCAACATCCTCGCCCAACTCGCCCAAATATTGCACGAGGTTGTAAGTAAACGAATCGTAGTTATCGATGACAAGAATCATAAACAAGAAGGAGAAGTCCTAAAATCAAACTTCAGGCTCGGCAATGATAAGGCTGCAACTCGCCGTTACTTGTCTCTCTTTTCTTACGGTTTCTGACCGGCGGATTCCTGATTCTGCTTGGCGGCACATTCTTTAACGCTCGCGCGCGTAAGGCGAACGGGTTTTTCCGGCGTCTCACCGCGTTCGCCGCCGAGCGTTGCTTTGTTCATCGCGTCCACGATTTCCATGCCGCGCACGACGCGAGCGAAGGCGGCGAATTGATTATCCAGATGAGAAGCATCACCGACGAGGATAAAAAAGTTGGTGGTGGCGCTGTTGGGCTTGTCGGAGCGCGCCATCGAGACGATGCCGCGCACATGCTTGACAGCGTTCGGTTCATCGGGAATCGTGCGGCGCGCTCGCTGCGAGAGTTCCGCGCCCCATTTCTGCGAGGTCGCGAGATTGCCGCCTTGCACAACGAAGTCTTTAACGACACGGCTAAACGTGGTCGTATCGAAAGCCCCTGTGGCCGCTAGGTTGAGAAAGTTGCGCACGGTTTCCGGCGCGGTTTCGGCCAGCATCTCGATTTCGATAGGTCCCGCCTCGGTTTCCAGTGTGACACACTGCGCCGCCATCTTTTCGATTGCCGCGCCGTCAAACGGCTCAGGCTTCACAACCACCGCGACGGGTCGTTCATTACTCTTCTTCGCCTCCGTCGCATTGGTCGTCTTCTGCGCCGCATCGCTTTGCGGCGTCGGCGTCGCCTCCTGCGCTGGCGTTAACGAGAATAACGCCAACACACATAACAGGACTGGTAAAACGCTTAGCTGCGCACGCACAATTGGAATAACACAATAGCAACTCAGCCACAGCCTTTTCCCGTTTCCGACTTCTGACGCCTGATGCTTAACTGCTCTTCTTCTCATATCCCTTTTTCCGCCATCTCTATTGCGCGCACGAGTGCGCGCGCTTTATTGACCGTTTCTTCATATTCACGCTCCGGGACGGAATCGGCCACAAGTCCTGCGCCCGCCTGCACCGAAGCCAGCCCGTCGCGCATCACGATGGTGCGAATCGCGATACACGAATCAAGATTCTCCGCGTAGTCCATATAAAGCACCGCGCCAGCGTAGACGCCGCGCTCGTCCGGCTCAAGCTCTTTAATGATTTCCATCGCGCGCACCTTCGGCGCGCCCGTCACAGTCCCCGCAGGAAAACATGAGGCCAGCGCATCGAAGCGGTCAAGGTCATCGCGCAGGCGAGCGCGCAGGCTGCTGACGAGATGTTGCACGTGCGAGTAGCGCTCGACGGAGAGCAAGTCCTCGATTTGCACCGAGCCGTAATCGCTGACGCGCCCGAGGTCGTTGCGGCCCAGGTCAACCAGCATCATGTGCTCCGCGACCTCTTTTTCGTCCGCGCGCATCTCTTCGCCGAGCAGCCAATCTTCGGCCTCGGTCGCGCCGCGCTTGCGCGTGCCGGCAATCGGGCGATAATCAAGGCGCTGCCCGCGACAGCGCACCAGCATCTCCGGCGACGCGCCGATGATTGATTCGCCGTCGAGACGAAAAAAATACATGTACGGCGAAGGATTCAGCGACCTGAGCGCGCGATAGATTTGAATCGGCGGGGCAAACACCTTCTTCGTGAAACGCTGCGAGAGCACGACCTGATAACAGTCGCCCGCCGCAATCCGTTCCTTCACGGCCAGCACCGCGGCCTCAAAATCCTTCCGCGTCCAATTGGAAACGAAGGCAGCCGTTCCTTCACCCGGGTCAGTATTGCTGGCGGCAATTTCCGGCGGCGCGACGGGAGGAGCCAGCAGTTGTTTCTCGATGCGTTCGGTCTCCGCCACCGCGTGTTCATAAAGTGAGCGCAAGCGCTCGATGCTTCCTTCGGCCTCGTCGGTCAGCACGATGGCAGTGCTTTCAATCTGCTGCTTGACGCGGTCG
>CAZEZJ010000182.1:0-9502 GCA_964516695.1 uncultured Blastocatellaceae bacterium | reverse complement strand
GGAAATCATCTCGACGCGCAATACCCTAAAAGTCTCGCGGTCGAGCCAGATGCGACCGCTATAGCCTGTGATGACGGAGCGGTCGCGCCCCGCCTTGATGCTCAGCTTTGAGTTCTCTTTTTTGACGTTAAACTCATAAACGACCGTGCGCGCATTGCGCAGCGTGTCCGTATCCACGACCTGAAACGTGGCCTGCGTCTCTTCCTTGAAGAGCGCCGCCAGCATCGAGACATACTCGCCGGTTGAACTCGTTCCGCCGACCTCTTCATAGCTGCCGCCAGCTTTCGCATCGGTCATGGGCGGCTGCCCGTTGACGCTCAGCAGCTTGTATTCTTCACCCACACTCGCGCGATAGCTGACGGCGATGGAGAGATGGTCTTGAACTCGCCAGTTGATGAATTTTCCGCGCGCGTACGACCTGGTTATCAACTGCCTGACGATAAAATCAGGCATCGCTTCGGACGCGGCCAGCGTCGCCGCCCGCGCGTTTGCCAGTAGCTCAGTCCCCTCCGTGGCCGACGGCAAAGCCGAAGCCGCCGGGTTCACTCTGCGCCGCTCCGCCTCTTCCAGCGTGCGTCGCAAGACGGCATCGTTGCCGCTCTTGGTCGCGACCAGAGAGCGCATTCCATCCGTCAGCGGAAACCCGATTCCGCGCCGCCGGATTTCCTCCACCACCTCATCTCTTTTTTCAGGATGCTTCGGAAGCTGATAGACCAGACGCACCAACTCCTGGCTCGTCAAAGGGCCATTACTTGACTGCGCACGCCCCGCCGAAAAACCAGCGCACAGAAAAACTGCGAGCAGGGCAAAACTCGAAATGCGCTTTAAGGAATTTCTTGAAATCATCAAAATTAATCTTCGTAGGGAAGGCGCTGAATCATCTCGTTGGTGATAGTGAAAGTGCCTCCGGGCCTCGTCGTGTCAATCAAACTGAAATCGCCGGTGATGCCGAGCAACACGGTCGTGCTGTCCGATTCAAGTATCACATCAAGCTCGGCCACTTCGCCTGCCCGCACGTTAATCCGTTGTCGTTCGTAGCTGCCGAAACCCATGCTCTTGTCTATCTTGAGCGTGTAAGAGCCTTTCTCCAACAGACGAAAATGAAACTCGCCCTCATCGTCAGAGGTCGCGCTGAAACTCTTTTTGCTGGCTTCGTTAATCAACAAGACCTTGATTGCGGGAACGACTGCTCCATTGATGTCAAGCAATCTCCCGGAAAAGGTCGCAAAATCAACTTGCGCCGCGCCTTCGATTTTCGTGCGCTTAATCGCAGGCTTGCCTGAATCCGGCTCACACGTCGCGGGCGCGGGCTTCTGCTGGCCCATCGCGCTCAGGCAAAAGCTCAGCAGGGCCGTCGCCGCCGCACCGACAATGCGTGCCGTTCGCCGCCGGAGCGCTCGCAGGCCCACTGGGCAATCGCGAGTCAGAATCGTTCCATCAGCGCGCCGGTAGAAACGCGCGCAAAGGCGTCCTTCCGTTTGCCTGACGACGGCTTCGGCTTGGCGGCGCGTCATCCCCGAAAGATTGTAGACGTTCAGTTGGCACTCAGCGCAGAAGCGCACCTGCTCGTTGCCCTTCATCTTCTCCCAACTGGCCGGACAAGCAGAGGCGATACGCAGGCGGTCGAAAGAGTCGGCTTGTTTAGTCATAGAATATAATCAGGAAATTAAACGTTCGTGTGTGCGCGCTCGCATCGTTCGATGTCGGTCGCAGCCAGCGGTTGCCTTGCGCGCGGCAATTCCGGCGACAAAACACGAGCGCCGCAACTCTCCGGCCTATAGTTTCACATACAAAAATGCTCGATGGCGCGCGAGAGAATACGCACGCAGGCGTGCAGGTCCGCGATGGGCACAAACTCATCCGTGCGGTGCGCCACACGGATTGTGCCGGGGCCTAGAACGACCGCCTCCGCGCCCAGTTCGGCCATCTGCGGCGCTTCAGTGCCGAAGGCTATCGTTCCCGAAAGTTGACCCGTGGCTTCTTCCAGCATCCGCACCAGGGGCGAAGCGGCGTCGGTCTCCATCCCGTTATCGAGCCGTATCACTCTTATCTCGCAATCATAATCCGCATCACGTGCGCGTTCATCTTCAATGGCGCGCTCAAGGAGGTCGAGCACGTGCCGCGCCGTTTGCCCGGGCACAGGCCGCCACTCAAGCGTGAAGCGGCATTCGCCCGCGATGATGTTCTTCGCGCTGCCCCCTTGAATGAGTCCGACGTTCAGGGTCGTATACGGCGGGTCGAAGGCAGCGACCTGCTCGGCTTGCAATTCGACGGCGATGTTTTCGATACGCGAGACGAGCCGCGCGGCGCGAAAGACGGCTGACGCTCCGAGCGACGGATACGCGCTGTGAGCCTCACGCCCTCTGATGACGACTTCGGCCAAACAGTAGCCCTTTCCGGCACGCATCGGCTGCAAAGACGTCGGCTCGCCGACGATGCTGTAGCGTGCTCTCAGCGCTTTCTCATCGGCCAAACGCTTCGCGCCCAGACAGCCCACCTCTTCATCCGCCGTAAAGACGAGCGCGAGCGCGCCGCGCAAAGCTTGCAGATTGAGACCTTCAACGCTTGTTAAAGCGGCGGCGATAAAACCCTTCGTGTCGCACGCGCCGCGCCCGTAAAGCTTGCCCTCGGTTTCCGTCAGACGCAAGGCATCCGCCCAGCCTGCATCATACGGCACGGTGTCCGTATGGCCCACCAGCGCCAACTCCACCGCGTCGTCCGCTGCCTTTGGGCCAATCGTGGCGACCATGTTCTGCTTTTCGACGCCGCGCTCGTCCGCGTATGTAAAACGACTGACCTCGAATCCTTTGCGCTCCAGGCGCGCGGCCAGATGATTGATAATCAACGCATTCGAGCGGGCCGAGACCGAATCAATCGCGACCAATTCGGCCAGCGTTTCCTCAACGCTCGTCGTCTTTTTAACGCTCATCGCCTCGGCTTTCGTTTCTCTTATCATTCATGCATCCCTTAGACTGAGTTCCATAACTTGCGTTGCAGCGCGGCGAAGCTCTGCACAATCTCGCGCTCGGCTCTATGCCTGCCGTCTTCGATGATTAATTCCCCGCCGACGCAGACATCACGCACAGCCGTGCGCGATAGGCTAAAGACGATGCACGCGAGCAGTTCATCGGCGGATGCTCCGGCAATCGAAAAATCATCAAGGTCAACTGTGAAGAAATCCGCCGGTCGCCCCGTCTCAAGCGCGCCCGAGGAAGCGCCGATGCTCTCGGCGCCGTTCATGGTCGCACACTCGAAGAGACGCCCCGCGAGCGATGACAATGTTTCGTCTCCCCCGGCAGACAGCACGGCGCGTTCCAACTTCTGTAATCTCATGTGATACTCAAGCTCGCGCGCGTCTTCGAGCAAGTCTATTTGCGTGTGGCTGTCCGTGCCGAGCGAGACGCGCACGCTTTCCGCCAGCAGCAAATCCGCCTTGATGATTCCGTCGCCGAGATTCGTGGGCCAACATGCGTGCCTCTTCGGGCGTGATATAAATCGCGTGCACGCCCGTGAAGCGTTCGCTCAAAAAGCCTTCCGCATCGAGCAATGCGACGGGCGTGCTGCCGTGTTCTTCGAGACAGGCCGCAATCTCCGCGGGCTGCTCTGCGACGTGCATGTGAACGGGAAGCTTGCTGCTCGCGGCAAACTCCAAGACCGCGCGCAGGTAGGGAAGCGGCACGGCGCGCACGCTGTGCGGAGCGACGCCGGCCCAAGCCTTTCCTTCATCATTTAACTCCGCTTGCAAACTCTCCGTTCGTCGCAGGTACACGTCCGGCTCGTCTTCGATAAAGCGGGCCTGCCTTTCATTGACAGCGCTCTGATAGCCAGAGCGCGCGTAAGCGACGCGCAGCAGCGCGATGCGCAAGCCGACATCTCGCGCCGCGCGCACCACCATCTTCGCCAGCAGATTCGGGTCTGCGTATTCTTGGCCCTCGGGCGTGCGGTGCAGGTAATGAAATTCTCCGACGGCGGTGATGCCGCCCCGCGCCATTTCGAGAAAAGCCATCCGCGACGCGTCGTAAATATCTTCAGGGCTGAGGCGCGTCGCCGCGCTGTACATCATCTCGCGCCACGTCCAGAAATTGTCGCTTCCGGCAGTCGCGCGCCGCTGCTCCGTGCGTCCGCGAATCACACGCTGGAAAGCGTGTGAATGAGCATTGACGAGGCCGGGCAGCAGCGCGCGATTCTTCAATCGCACCTTCGGACAAGCCACTTCATCTGCGAGAGCCAGACGCGTGATACGTCCTTCTGCGTCGCACACCAAGGCTAGGCCCGCCGCGAACTGCCCGCCCGTGTAAATCAAATCCGGCAGCCACGCGACCGCTTCGCTCTCGCCTTGCGCTGTCATTGCTTTTTCCATCCGATGTTCACTAACAGACGATTCTACAGAGTTGCCTGAAACCTTGTCCAAAAGCAAGCGTGGAAAGACGGTGGCGGAACATGAAAGCGCCGCTCCTTAAATTCAAACAGCCGCGCTTTCATCCCTCATCGCCAGTCAGCCTGCCAGCTTGCTGTGAGGCACCGCCGGGCCTTGCCCTCGCATCTAAAACCTACTGTGAAAATCAAGCTATCCGATTTGAAGATTTACGCGCGTTTTGCGCATCAGTATGGCCGTAAATTTATCGCGCAGAGAGCCTTGGAAGCGCGCACGCTTGTTCCGGCAGCGCCGCACCAGCCTGTGCCCGCGAGTTGGAGCAACGATAATTTGACGGTCGCTTGGCTCGGACATGCGACCGTGTTGATTAACTTTTACGGGACGTGGCTGTTGACCGACCCGGTGCTGCGCCCGCGAATTGGCGTCAACGTCGCCGGAATGACGTTTGGGATGCGCCGTCTGGTGGCTCCGGCGCTGTCAATCGCTGAGTTGCCGCCGCTCGACGCCGTGCTCGTTTCACACGCGCACATGGATCATTGCGACATGGCCACGCTCAAACGCCTGCCGCGCTCGCTGCACGCCGTCGTCCAGCGCGGAAACCTCGATTTGGTCAAGCGCTTCCGCCACAAAAGTGAGCTGGCATGGGGAGAGACGACGGAAGTTAACGGCGCGCGCATCGAGGCCATAGAGGTGAACCATTGGGGCGCGCGGATGCTAACCGATAAGCATCGCGGCTATGGCGGATTTCTGGTGACGAAGAATAACCGCTCGCTCGTCTTCGGCGGCGACACGGCCTACACAGCCGCTTTCGGTCGTCTGCGCCAGCGCGCCCAAATTGATTTGGCAATCATGCCCATCGGCGCTTACGACCCTTACATCTACGTCCACGCCAATCCCGAACAGGCCTGGGTCATGCGGCGCGAGATGGATGCAAAGTATATCCTGCCGATGCACCACTCGACGTTTCAGTTGAGCCGCGAGCCTGCGGGCGAGCCAATCGAGCGGATGTTGAAGGCGGCAGGGCGCGAGAGTTGGCGCGTAGCCTTAACCGAACTGGGCCAAACGTGGGTGCTGCCGGAAGACGATACGGCAGATGAATTAGTGCAGACAGCACCCGCGCGTGCGCGCGCCCGTTGAGCGTTGATGACGGGGCGGCTATTGTCGCCAGTGGGTCGCGGTCCAATTCTGCGGGTCGAAGAGTTTGTCGTCTAGTTTGACGCGCGTGCGTATCTCCGAGTATTCCTCAAGGAAGACGCGCTTGCCGTCTAAGAGGACGACGACTTCGGGTGAAATCCAGCCGCCGCCTTCGGCCTTCCTGTACTTGTTGAACTGAATCTCCTGCACTTTGTCCTTGCCGGCAGGCTCAATCAGGCGGACGAAGTAAAGATTCTTCTTGTCAATCCAAAACTGGGAAGAGCGTAAGTCTCCGGCGTCTGCGCCGACGACGTACGCCGGCCTGCCCTGCCATGTATCTTCGCGCAGCTTCGACGTGTCGAAGCCTAGCAGCTTCAACTGCCTGATGTTTTCCTCGATTGATTGGAAATAAACGTCGAAGCCGAGCACGAGCAGCGGATTCAAGCGCTCCTGAGTGTTGACGAGCTTGCCGTTTTTGAAAGCATACTGTTTGCCGTCCGCAAACATAAAACCGTTGCCGCTGTTAACCGGCTCAATATCAACGCGCAGCTTGCCCGGCGCAGAAAGCGCTTCGTACCAGATTTCCGACGTGCTCGTTCCGTCAGGCTTAAACGTGGTGCTCTTCTGCACGAAGGTCAGGGTTCTGTACCACGTCCGCGCGTGCTTCTTCTGCATCGCGGCGAGCAGGTCTTCAGTTGTTTTGACCTTGGCCGTGGCCCCCGGCACAAGCACCGCCAGCAGCAGGGTAAATAGAAAAGCGCTACGCATTATTTGAAAACTCTCCTTCATGTCTTAATTAATCTTGATAGATTTAGCTACGGGCGCGAGGCCGGTTGCGCCGCGCGTGTCTCATGCACACGGGGTTTACGTCGGCGCGCCGCGAAAAGTTTTACCCTCGTGCCCGTCCAATTTTTTGGACAAAATCTAATTCTCCCAACAACGAAAACCAGCTCTTCGCTCATCTGAGTGGGCAAACAGGCGAACGCGAGCCTTTGGGCCTCTCTTTTGCCTGTCGTCTCGCGGCAACCGATATTTCAGTCGCACCAGCCGGAGCTTCTCCCCAGGCTCTCCATTCAATTTTAGTTGATGAGGAGAATGCCTATGTCACGAAGACACACCGACCTGCTCGACCGCCTGACCGTCACGTCTCCATGTTCCGAAGATTGGGAAAAGATGACGGGTAACCAGCAAGTACGCTTTTGCAGCCACTGCGATTTGAGCGTTCATAACCTTTCCGAGATGACGAGACCGGAAGCGCTCGCGCTCGTCAAACAATCGCAGGGCCGCCTCTGCGTCAGATACTACCGCCGTCCAGATGCCCGCGTGCAGACACTTCCCCTGCACAGCATCAAACGCCGCGCCTCAAAAATCGCCGCCGGTGCTTTTACGGCGAGTTTGAGCCTCTGCCCTAGCGTTATCGCCCAGACAGCTTCGTTTACCGAAGTGCCCGTGCAGGGCCGCGCTTACGTTGCGAGCAAAGGTAGGAGCGAATGTTCGCTGCCACAAGAGACTCCACCGAGCGCAACCCTCGCCGGAACGGTTGTTGACCCTCACGGAGCCGCCGTTTCAGAAGCTACCGTCACCCTCAGCATTCTCATTGGCGGGAAAACCAAACGAGATTACATCACGCGAACCAACGAGGAAGGCAAGTTTCAATACGAGACTTTACCCTCGGGAAGCTACAGCCTCAAGGTGGAATCTCCCGGCTTTATGACAAACGAGATTCCTGAGCTTTCTCTGGAAGCAAACGGACAGCGGCGGCTGGAATTAAAGCTTGAGGTGGAAGTCGCCACCATGGGCGTGATAGTGATGGTCGAGACGCCCGTGGACGCGCTGGTCAACGCCGCTTCGCGAAATGAATTAGCGGAAGTCAAAGAACTACTCGCCGCGGGCCTCGACGTGAACGTCATAGATGCCGAGACCGAGACCACGGCTCTGATGGAAGCGGTCGGCGTTGGTAATCGCGAGATGGTGCGGGTTCTGCTCAGCGCTGGCGCTAACGTACACGCGAAAAATAAGTATGGACGAACGGCCATTCTGGCTATCCGCGAGCAGACGACCGCCGAAGTCGTCTGGACGCTCGTTTCAGCCGGGGCCAAAATTAACCGTAAGGATGCCAACGGCAATACGCCTTTGTTGATAGCGACAATCGCTGGCAATGCGCCCGTCGTCCAAGCGTTGATTGAGGCCGGAGCTAAGGTGAATGCGAAGAACGAAGGAGGCAAGACGGCGCTGATGAGGGCAGCCGAAGATGACCGCTTCGAAATCGTGAAAGCGTTGCTGGCCGCCGGCGCTGATGTGAATAAAAAAGATGACGAAGGAGCGACGGCTCTAAAACTGGCGCGGGATTATGAGTATCCCGAAATCGTCAAGCTGCTCGAAGCCTACGGCGCGCGCGAATGAGTGAACTCATTACTTGAAAGGAGCAAACGTCCTCAGCGGTCAAGACTGCTGAGGACCTTTGCTCTTTTAGTCGCCTTTCTGCTGGATGGGCGATAGTCCTTTGCTCATCTCCAGCATTCGCTGGACGGGCAGCAGCGCGCGCTGGCGCGTCGCTTCGTCCATCCTAATTTGAGGATGGCGGTCGCGCATACAGAGATAGAGTTTTTCCAGCGTGTTGAGTCGCATATAGGGACAGGTGGCGCAGTTGCAGCCGGAATTGGGCGGCGAGCAGATAAACTCGGCATCGGGGCGGCTCTGCTTCATCTGATGCAGGATGCCGACTTCCGTGGCAACGATAAACTGCTTCTGGTCGGGGTGCGTCTGGACGTATTTCAGTAGGGCCAGCGTCGAGCCGATGAAGTCTGCTTGCTGAAGCACGGCCTCCTCGCATTCTGGATGCGCAATCAAAACGGCCTCTGGATATTCGAGCCTGAGCGCCATCAAGCGGCGCGCGTTAAACTGCTCGTGGACGATACAGAAGCCCGGCCACAACACCATCTCCCGCCCTGTCTGCTTCTCGACCCAGCGCCCCAAATGGCGGTCAGGCCCGAACACAATCGGCTTGTCCGGCGGCAACTGCTTAATGATGTCAACGGCGTTTGACGACGTGACGATGACATCCGAAAGCGCTTTCACAGCCGCCGACGAATTGATGTAGTTGATGACCGTGTGATTCGGATACTGCTTCAACCACTCGTTATATAAATCTGCCGGGCAACGGTCTGCCAGCGAGCATCCGGCGTCCAAATCCGGCAGCAGCACGGGCTTATCGGGATTCAGAATCTTCGCCGTCTCGGCCATAAAGTGGACTCCGCAGAAGACAATCACGTCGGCCTCGGTCTTGGCCGCCGCCTGCGCCAGCGCCAGGCTGTCACCGACGTAGTCCGCGAGGTCTTGAATCTCCGAATCCTGATAATAGTGTGCGAGGATAACGGCGTTCATCTCTTTCTTCAGCCGCACAATTTCCTCTTCCAAATTCAAGGCCGGGTCGATGGTGCGCAGCCGCACAGATAAATCAACCTCCTGCCCCATGCTTTCGGAAGCGGGATTCTGCGGCGTCTGTACAGGTGTCTCGGTTAAGCTCATTTTTATACCCTCGTGTCATTAGATGCATTAAGTTTAGCAGCAGGTCGCTGAAAGGCAAGGGATGAGGCGGAGGATTTAATCATTTAGTCATGTAGTCATGTAATCATTTCGTCGGTTAAACAAATGAATCAATGACTACATGAAGCAATGAATCAATCCTTTCTTCCCGTGGCTCTTCTTTTACGCTTCCACTCGCGGCCAAAGTCGCATATAAATGGCAAAACAACTTGGAGGGTTTATGAGCGCAGACACTTTGACGATTATTGACAATCGAACTGGCAAGCAATACGAACTGCCTATCGAAAACGAAACCATCAAGGCGATGGACTTACGGCAGATTAAAGCACAGGATGACGACTTCGGGCTGATGACTTATGACCCGGCCTTTATGAACACGGCCTCTTGCAAAAGCAAGATTACCTTTATTGACGGAGACCGTGGCATTCTACGCTATCGCGGTTATCC
>CAZEZJ010000181.1:0-9567 GCA_964516695.1 uncultured Blastocatellaceae bacterium | reverse complement strand
GAGTGGAGTAATGAGCATCGCCGTTTGTTATGAAGAAAGGTTCATACTCACGGCGGAGAAGACGCGCAAAGGCATTCTAATCCTATTTTGGATGAGCAGCAAGACAGTTCCGGTTCTCTCATTAGGAGGCAGCTTCTAATGGGGAGGGCCGCGCGTTTGAGGTCGGAGCGTCTTGCTGGAAAGTTGCGGCAGATTCGTGAGGCGTTGGGGCTTTCGCAGAATGAGTTAATCTGGCACTTGGGGTTGGAAGACGTAATCTACCAGAGCAACGTCTCCGGCTACGAATCGGGCGAGCGCGAGCCGCCGTTACCTATTCTTTTGAAGTACGCGCAGGCGGCGGGCGTTTGTCTTGACGTGCTTGCTAATGATGAACTTGACCTACCCGCGAAACTTCCAGCCAAGCCGAAGCACTCCCGCTGACATTCGGAGCAATTTCTAGCAGATTTTTGTGCAAATTGCGGTATCTCTAGAATTTGTAAGCGTTTAGAGACTGAAAGCGCGTTTGCGCAGGAGTAATTCGTCCTTATTTCAGAGTTGGATGAGGACGCAGAAGGGTTGTGCAGGGAGGGGGGAGTTTAGGCGGCGGCGGTGGCGTCGATTTCGTAGCGCGCGAGTTTGAGTTGGAGGCCGCGACGGGTGAGGCCGAGCGCGCGTGCGGCGCGTGTGACGTTGCCTTGATGTTTGCGGAGCGCGTCGGCAATCATTTGGCGTTCGAGATGTTCGACCGCGTCTGTGAGCAAGGTGTGCGGCGATTGCGGCTGCGGGGAGACGGGGGCGTTGCTGCTGCTGGCGGCTTCCGGCGGCTCGGCGGCGGCGGGGGCGGGGGAGACGGGGAGAATTTCGCGTGAGAGATGTTGGGGCGTAATGAGCGTGCCGTCTTCGGCGCGGGCGACGATGCGCTGTAGCTCGTTGCAGAGTTGGCGCACGTTGCCGGGCCAGTCTCCGACCATCAGGAGGTCAACGGCCTGCGGCGTGATTTGGATGTCGCTGCGTTTGAACTTCTCTGCGTAGTGGTTGACGTAATAATGTACGAGGCTTTGAATCTCGCTGCGGCGCTCGCGCAAGGGGGGCACGCGAAGCCGTATGACGTTGAGACGATAGTAGAGGTCTTCGCGGAACTTTTTTTGTTCCACCATCTGCTCAAGGTCGCAGTTGGTGGCGGCGATGACGCGCACGTCAACCTTGATGGGCCGTTGCTCGCCAAGCGGTTGAATCTCGCCCTCCTGTAGAAAACGCAAGAGCTTCGGCTGCATGTCGAGCGGAAGGTCGCCAATCTCGTCCAGAAAGAGCGTGCCGCCGGATGCCGTGCGCAAGACGCCGGGCGAGTCGTTGACAGCGCCCGTGAATGCCCCTTTGCGATAGCCGAAGAGATAGCCTTCGGAGAGTTCTTTCGGAACGGCTGTGCAGTTGAAGGCGATGAAGCTTTGGTCGCGCCGACTGGAGAGCGTGTGGATGGCGCGTGCGACGAGTTCCTTGCCCGTGCCGGATTCTCCCGTGACGAGCACGGTCACGTCCGACGAGCGGATTTTCGTAATCTCATCAACCAAGCTCTGCATCGCCGGACTCGAATGAATAAAGCCGGGCAGCAAGCTCTCATCCGCGTGCGCTCCCTGATTGTGGCCGCCCGTCGCGCCGCGCGCTTTCTCGCGGAAGGCACACAATTCCAAGCCCATCAGGGCGACGCGCAACAGCGAGTCAAGCTCGCTGCCGCCAGCACGGTTGACGACCTCGCGCGGGCTGATGACCAACAAAGCGGGCGGCGCGCCCTCAGCCTCCAATCGCAGCAACGCCGCGTCCTGAGCTTTGGCCCAACGCTCAGCGGCGCGTCCTTCCTGCGCACGTTCGAGCGCTTGCACGATGCGTTCTTTCTCGTCGTCGGAATTGTAGCCGTGCGCGGCCACCACCTTGAGTTTGCCCTCCGCCTCCGGCTCGACCACCAAAACTTTTCGTGCGCCCACCTCCTGATGAATAATCGCCGCCAACTCACGCAACAGCAGCCCGCGCAAAGCTGCGGCTTCGGCCAGCCGCAGCGTGAGCAGCGGCGCGAGCGCGGGCTGTACGCCCACCGGAGCAATCAAAGCCTCGCGTTCTTCATCCGCTCCGAGGGCCGCGATGGCTTCTTCGGCGCGCGCCAGGTCCAGGCGTGCGCCGAGTTGGCGAAAGACCGCGGCGGCGCGCGATAGATAAGCGTTGGCGCGTTCGGGTTGCAGCGCCGCGTAGGCCACGCCCAGTTCATAATGAGCGAGCGCGCTGCTGTAGCGGTCTCCGAGCATCTCGAAGATGGAAACGCTGCGGCTGAAATGATAAACGGCGCGCGCGCCATCTCTTTGCGCCATCCAGAGCAGGCCGTGAAGGCGTTGGGCCGCGCCCGCGATGGCGAGGTCTACGACAGACTCCGTTGTCTTCTCATCAACCTTCGCCAGATGCTCGGCGCAGGCGGCGTTGTCGCCCAGCCGCAAGTGGACTTCCGATAGCAGCAGGTGCGATTCGCAGATGGCATGGCGGTCGCCTATCTGCTCGGCCAGCCGCAAAGCTTCCTCGCCCACCTCACGCGCGCGCTCGACCTCGCCCGTCGCCAGCAAACAACGTCCGAGCGTGCGCCTGGCCTGTCTCTCATACCATTTGTTGCCGTCGTCGGTCGCCATATTGACGGCGCGCTGAAGCAGGCTTTGCGCCTCTTCAAGCTCGCCCATCAGCAGGCGCAACTCACCGAGCGAATCGAGAATAATCGGCACGCGCGCGTTGTGGCGGTCAACTTCAAAGGCGAGTTCGAGCGCGCGCTTTAAGGCTTCGTGAGCGCGCCCCCATTCGCCGACGAGCATCAGGTTAATGCCCAGATTGTTGTAGCCGGTCGTGGCGTTTGACTTGTGTTCGGTGCGCTCGTAGTAGTGGACTGCTTTTTCGAGATAGCGTATGCCGTCGTGCGGGCGTTTGATGAACCAGCAGATGCCGCCCATGTTGGCGTAAGTCCGCCCGAGCATTTGCGGCGCGGCCCGCTCTCCGACGAGTTTGAGTGCTTGCTCGTAGTTAGAGAGCGCGTTTTCATAATCGCCCTCGTAAGCATCAACCAGCCCGAAGCCGACATAGACTTCGCCCAGCCCGCGCCAATCTCCCTCGTGCCTGTAACATTCGAGCGCCTTCTGTAGGAAATCGCGCGAGATGGTGTATTCGTTGATGCTCCTGTAGACGCGTGCCAAAGCAATGTAGGCCGCGCCGCTCTGAGCAGCTATTTCGTGTTCCATCGCCTCGCGCAGCGTCGCGTTCAGGAGCGCGATGGCTTTCGGGTAGTCTCCCGTATAGTTGCAGGCTAGGCCCAGCCGGAGGCGAAGCTGCAAGGAGGTTTCCAACTCCAACTCCGCGCGCGCCTCCGGCGCTTCGTACACGCGCACGAGTTCCAAAGACTCGTTGTAGCGTCCCTGCAATTCCAGCAATTCGGAGAGCAGCGCGCGCGCCTTCGCCAGCAGCGTCGGCTCATCGCCCGCCGCCTCTATCACAGCCGACAGCTTTGTCTCCACCTCGCTCGAAAGCCCACGGTCGAGCATCGCCCGCGCTTCTTCCACCTCGCGCGCCAGATGCTCGCGAGAGGCCGCCGCGCCGCGCCGCGCCGCCGCCGGTCGCAACTGCTTACCATCATCGTCGTGAGTTGTGTTTGGACGTTTTGCCATCGAACTCAGGTCAATTGTTTAGTGCTGGCGAAATCTTGTTTTTGAAGAGGATTAGACAGGGTTGCAGTCAAGGTGGCGTTGCGGCAACCACAGCGTAACAGCGAAATCCGAAAGCAGCGGGAATTTAACACGTAAGGACGAGACATGTCACGACCGAGTTTGACGGTCGAACTCGAAATCCGAGACTGCGCGCGCCCGCGCTCTCTGCCGCCCGTCCGGCTCAACGGCGCGCCGAAAGATTGGTAAATTCTTAGTAAAAGCTGTCAACGAATTGTAAAAAATAGCCGCGCGGCTACAGACTACGGGCACGGGTTCGGTGTATAAAAGGGGCGTGTGGAAGCTCAAAATGAAAGCGGCGCGCGTCAGAACCTTCTTCAAGCGGCACCTGCTGTGGGTCGGCTTCTTCGCCGTCATCATCCCGCTGATTAGTATTCTTATTCTTCAATACTGGTCGCTCGCGAAACTGGAAAAGACTTCGACCGTCGCTGAAAAAGTCTGGATGAAAAACTATCTCGCGGATGTCTCCAAAGAGATTAAGTATTTCTATCACACCAGCGCCGAGCAGCTTCTTAACACTCCGGCCAGCGTCCTGACCGCCGAAAACTTACAGAAACCGCATTACCTCTTCGGCAAATGCGAAAGCGTGGAAGCCAAGCTGCTCTTTATCGCCGTTTTTAATAACGACAATAAAGATAAAGACTCGCCCGTGCTCTTCTATCATCCGCGCGACCAGAAGAAACCTTATACTCCGAGCACAGCCGAAGCGCGCGCCGTCAATGTCGCCATCGCTCCCTTCAAGCTGCTCAGCCAAGAGAGCGGCGCGCTCCAATCGCCTGCGCTCTCCGTTGACGACCACGACCCGGAAAACCGCGTCATCCTCAAACCCGTGACGAACGAATCGAGGAAGGTAGTCGGCGTCACGGGCATGATTATCGACGCCGCTTACTTTCGTGAGGCTTATCTCCCGCGCGTGATTCGCAGTTCCCTGAAAAAGTTTTTTCCGGCGGACGCTCAGGAGAATGTCATCGTGACGGTTCACGACGGCAGCGGCCAGCTAGTCATGTCCACGCAGCCCGTTCGCGGGCAGAACGACGAAGCGTTAACCTCGCTGCCCTACTTTTCCGACTGGCGTTTGGGTATCCGCAGCCGCCACATGACGCCCGAGCAATGGGCGCGCTGGAATTTTAACGTCAACCTGACGCTTTCGATTCTGATGGCCGTGGCCGTGATGGGCGGAATCATCTTGGCCCTCAGAACCGCCTCGCGCGAGATGAAGCTCTCGCAGATGAAGACGGACTTTGTTTCCAACGTCTCGCACGAACTGCGCACGCCGCTCTCTTCGATTCGCGTCTTCGGAGAATTCTTGAAACTGGGCCGCGTCAAAGAGCAGGAAAAAATGCGCGAGTACGGCGAGTACATAGAGACCGAGAGCCGCCGCCTCACGCAGCTTATCAACAACATTCTGGACTTCTCCAAAATCGAGTCTGACCGCAAGACCTACCATTTCGAGCGCGCCAATCTCGAAGAGTTGGTCGCCGCCACACTCAAAACTTTCGACGTTCAACTCAAACAACACAACATCTCAATTCGTGTCGATGCGCCCACGGCACCGCTGCCGCCCGTTTTGATTGACACGGATGCGGTCGCCCAAGCGCTGATGAATCTGCTGGACAACGCGGTCAAGTATTCCGGCGCGGCCAAAGAGATTGAAGTCAGGCTCACACGCAAGGACGGCTTTGCCGTGGTCTCCGTGACGGACCACGGCATCGGCATCGCGCGCGAAGAGCAGACGAAAATCTTCGACAAGTTTTATCGCGTTAGCACCGGCTTGGTGCACGACGTGAAGGGCAGCGGTCTCGGCCTCTCTCTCGTCAAGCACATCGCCAAAGCGCACAGAGGGCGCGTCGTGGTCGAGAGCGAGCCGGGACGCGGCAGCACCTTCGCGCTCTATCTGCCCCTCGAAGCGGGCCTCGGCGACAAGACGGAAAAACCGAAAGCGACTCCAACGTTTGGCGCGGACCGCCCTTTGACCGGGCCGGTGTAAGAGAAACGATGAAGTAGGAACGATGAACGTGGAATACCAGACAAGCTGTTAACATTTCATCGTTCATCGTTCCGCGTTCATACTTTTAGTGGAAACCTCCTGTGGAAAAGATGCGTAAAGTTTTAATAGTCGAAGATGACCAAGCGATGGCCGTGGCCTTGAGCGACGGTTTCACGTATGAAGGTTTTGCGGTGCAGGTGGCGCGCGATGGCTCGACGGGCCTGCGCCTCGCCGCCGAAAAGGAAGTTGACCTCGTTATCCTAGACGTGATGCTGCCGCAGATGAGCGGCCTCGACGTTTGCCGTCAACTCCGTAGCGACGGCAACGGCACGCCGATTATCATGCTCACCGCGCGCGGCCAAGAGATTGACAAAGTCTTGGGCTTGAAAACGGGCGCTGACGATTATGTGACCAAGCCCTTCAGCTTTCTGGAATTGATGGCGCGCGTCGAAGCCGTGCTGCGCCGCACACAGAAGCCTGCGGACGCCATCGAGGAGATTAGCTTTGGCGATGTCGAGATGTGCTTCAAAAACTTTGAAGCGCGCAAGGCGGGCCGCGCCATCGAATTGTCGCCGCGCGAATTCAAGATTATCAAATACTTCGTCGAGCACAGAGGGGAAGTCGTCAGCCGCGACCAATTGCTCGACGCCGTCTGGGGCTATGATTCCCTGCCCCTAACGCGCACCGTTGACATGCACATCGCCAAGCTGCGACAGAAAATCGAAGACGTGCCATCAGACCCGCGCTACATTATCACGGTGCATCGCGTCGGTTATAAGTTTACAGGGTAACGAACGCTCGCCGCCGCAGGCCGAGGAGCGAGGCACATCAAAGAAGATTTAAGATTACAGCTTTAAGATGTTTTAGTATTCTGTTTCCCCGTGTCTGTGTCTCTTCTATCTTTCACACGCCAAGGATTAGCATGAAACGAACGCTGCTCGTCATCGCCGTCATCGCGCTTTATGTGCTGCATCAGGATTTCTGGTTCTGGCGCTCGGCGCGGCCCTTCGTTTTCGGGTTCATCCCCATCGGCCTCTTTTATCAGGCGTGCTTTGCGGTGGCGGCATCCCTTTTGATGTGGCTGCTGGTGACCTACGCTTGGCCGTCGCATTTGGAGCAAGAGATAGAGGGCCAAGCGTCCAGTAGCGAGGAGGAAGCGCGTTGATTCCTGCCATCGTCGTCTTCATCTATCTAGCCATCGTTTTGTACATAGGTATCTTCGCCTTTCGTCGCTCGACCGGCAGACAAAAAGCGGAAGACTATTTTCTGGCGAGCCGCAGCCTCGGCCCCTTCGTCTTTCTGCTCTCGCTCTTTGGCACGAACATGACGGCCTTCGCCATCCTCGGCTCCTCCGGCCACGCGTTCAACAACGGCATCGTCACCTTCGGCTTGATGGCATCATCCTCCGCGCTCGTTATTCCCTTAACGATTTTTCTCATCGGCACGCGCGTCTGGGCTTTGGGCAAAAAGCACGGCTTTATGACGCCCGTGCAGATGTTTCGCGACCGCTGGGAATGCAGCCACATCGGGACGGTCATCTTCGCCGTGCAGGCCGTGCTGCTCTTGCCTTACGTTATTATTGGCATCATGGGCGGCGGCACAACCTTGGCGACCATCAGCGGCGGCCTCGTTCCCTTCTGGTTTGGCGGCGCAATCGTGGCGATGGTAGTGATGAGCTACGTCTTCTTCGGCGGGATGCGCGGCACAGCCTGGGTCAACACGTTTCAGACGATTCTCTTCCTGCTCTTCGGAGCTATCGCCATCGTGGTGATTGGTTATGGCATGGGCGGCTTCCAAAACGCCGTCCAACAACTACAAGCTTCGCCCGCCACCGCGCCGCTCCTGACGCGCGAGCGCATCTCGCCGCTCTACTTTTTCAGCTACACTTTCATCCCTCTCTCGGCCATCGCCTTTCCGCACATCCTCATCTTCTGCCTGACGGCTAAAAGGATGGTCCAGTTTAAAAAGACGGTTATCTTTTACCCGCTCTGCATCATGGCAATCTGGCTGCCGTGCGTCTTCCTTGGCGTGATGGCGAATCGCGTTGCGGACGTGCCGCAGATTCGCGCCAAGCAGGAAGCGCGCCGTGTGCTCGCGACTCAAGGCAAGACGATGACGCCTGAGCAGCGCGACCAACTGCGCGAAGAGGCGGCGGGAGACGACGTGATTTTGCGACTCCTTGAACGCTACGCGCCGCTCTGGCTGGCGGGCCTCTTGGGCGCTGGCATCATGGCGGCGGTGATGGCCTCGGATTCGCAAATCCTCGCGCTCTCAACCATGTTCACGGAGGACGTGTTCGCCTTTTATGGAGGCAAGCGGCGCTTCGGTGAATCCGTGCAAGTGCAAACCGGGCGCATCTTCGTCATCGCGCTGACGCTGCTCGCCTACGCGATAGCGTTGCGCGCGCCCGAAGCCATCTTCGACCTCGCCATTCAATACGCCTTTTCGGGTTTCGCATCGCTCTCGCCGCTCTTGGTCGCGGCGCTTTTCTGGCGCGGCAGCACGAAGTGGGGCGCGCTGGCCTGTACCGTTTGGACAGCGGCGGCGGTCGTTGCCGTCGCCGCCTTTCAAGCTGTCGTTCCCGCTCCTGCGCCTGGCCCGCCCGTCGTTATCTGGTCTCTCGGCGGCATAGAGATTCTCGCGCGCACGCCGGGCGGCACAGCCGTCTTCGGCTTTATGCCGGTCGTGCCGATGGTGATTATCTCAGCGTTGTTGATGATTGTGGTTTCACGGCTGACGACCAAACCGAGCGGCAGCACGCTGGAAAAATATTTCTCAACGGCCAAACCAAAGACCGCGATTGTAGCCTAGACGAGCTAAACCTTAAAGCGACTCCAAGAGACGCGCTGAGAGCGTCCGTCATGTTCATCAATCGTTTGGCTTCAATCTTGTAAACGGCCGCGCGCGCCGCGTATAATTGCCCTACTCCAAAAGTGCAAGTTGGGCAGGAGCAGTTATGAAGCAAAATCGCCTCGCCGCGTTGATTGAGCGCCCGGAAGTGCAGCGCAGAATTCTCGGAGACTACGAGGGAGGATATTCGCTCGGCCTCACCCTTAATCCTCAAAATCGAAAAGAACTGGCTATTCGCGTTCGCATTGAAGGCGATGATACCGCCGACATACCTTCGCAGGTCGTGCTTGACGGCGAGACGATTCCAATTCTCGTCGCGCCCAATTTTAAGATTCCCGAACCGCTGGCACGCGGCTGAGACGCAAACCGAGAAAGCGACCAAGCCACAAACGCCTTCGCGCGCGACGTTCAGACAGAAGCTCTCGAAATTAATTACTCTCGAAACGGATTTGAGCGCTGCAAACCAGCCGCTCGAATCAGCCCCCATTGCTGCACGCCAGGGCGGCAATGCCAACCACGAAAGGAGCAAAACATTATGGGTGTGTCTTTCAATCAGGCTGAAGACAATCTGGACGCGGCGGCAGCGAGAATTTTCGATGCCGACGTGCGCGTGCGTGCCGTCGGCATCACTCGCCATCAGGAGGCTTTCGGTTATCGCGCCGTCAGAAACAGCGCGGCCATTGTGCCGATGAATGTCTCGACCAAGGAAGTCAACCAATTCAAGCAAGTGCCCGTCACGTTCGTTGATACGCCGGGCGAAGTCGAATCGCTGGTGATGGTTCCGGCCATTGGCCCAGCCAGCCCTGCCGCCGCCACGGTCGTCCCCGAAGTGCAAAGACATCGCCCTCTCGTCTGCGGCCTGCAAATTCAGAATTTCGACGACGACGTTCGCCAAAACGTCATCGGTCAGGGCTTTATTATCATCGGCACGCTCGGCTGCTTTGTGAAGCTGCAAAACAACAAGACCGCCTTGCTCTCAAATAATCACGTCGTCGCGGGCGAGAATCG
>CAZEZJ010000180.1:8742-9601 GCA_964516695.1 uncultured Blastocatellaceae bacterium | reverse complement strand
CGACGCAGGGACCTTTCGCGCGACCGCCGAAGTTCGCACGCCCGTCACGGGCGCATCGCTCAAAGAATTCTTCTACGAGTTGGAGCGCATTCGCACGGAGCCGGTCTCGGAGAAAGAGTTGAAGGATGCGAAGTCGTATCTGACGGGAGTGTTCCCGATTCGCATCGAGACGCAGGAAGGATTGATTGACCAAGTCGTGCAGATGAAGATGTACGGGCTGCCGGCCGATTATTTGCAGACTTACCGCGAGCGCGTGGCGGCCATCACCGCCGCGGACATTCAGCGCGTCGCCAAGCAGAACATCACGCCCGACAAGGTGGCTATCGTCATCGTCGGTGACGCCGCCGCGATTGCAGACCAGATTAAGCCCTACGCGCAAACCGTCGAGCTTTACGATACTTCCGGCAAGCGCAAAGATGCGGCCACCCAGACCAGCACCACTTCAACGCAGAGCACGACGAACGCAGCGGGCGGCGCCGCCAACTTTGTCGGCACATGGACGCTGGCGATTACGACGCCCAACGGCCAATCCATGCCCGCCACTCTCAACATGAAGCAGGACGGACAACGCTTGAGCGGCACGGTGCAAACGCAGCTTGGCGAAGCTGTGCTGAGCGAAATCAACCTCAACGGTAACGACTTTAACGCCAATCTCAAATTAAACACTTCGGGCCAAAGCCTCGACGGAAAGGTTAAGGGCAGCGTTGACACCACCAAAATGAAGGGCGAAATTAACCTGCAAAACTTTCCCCCGCTTCCCTTCACAGGCACGAAAGACAACAAGTAAGAAATCTAACGGCGTAAAAAATGAAAGCGTGGCTCTCCTCAAGACTTGAGGAGAGCCACGCTTTCTTCTTTT
>CAZEZJ010000180.1:0-8719 GCA_964516695.1 uncultured Blastocatellaceae bacterium | reverse complement strand
GCCCGGCATGAACTCTCATACCGGGCGGAAGTCACAGGAGGAATCGAATGTTACCCGAGTTGTTTTTCCCCGTCGTTCTCTCGGGTTAACTTGCCAATCCGTCTGATGCCTCGGCGTTGGCCCTCGGTTGCTTGCCCTTCAAGCTTCAATCACAACCATTATCTCAGGAGGCTATCTCTCATAGCGGAGAACAATGCCGTCGCCGCCGACGGCCCAGCCGTTCTCCTTATCGAGAAAGAGCGCGTAAAGGTTCTGTTTCGTGTTGCTCTCCTGGCGCACCCAGGTTGCGCCAGCATCCTCCGAACGCAGAATGACGCCGCCGCGCCCGACTATCCAGCCCAAATTTTCGTCAACGAATTGCACGCTCAGCAGCGTGTTGCGCACTAAGGGTTCGACCGTGAACCATGTTTCGCCGCCGTCGGTCGTGCGCAGGATTGTGCCCTGCTTGCCGACAATCCAACCCACGCGGTCGTTGCGAAAGTCAACGTGGTAGAGCGTGGCCTTTGTGCCGGAGCGTTGTTCAGTCCAGGTGTCGCCGCCGTCGGCTGTGTGCAGGATTGTGCCGCCGTCGCCGACAATCCAGCCGCGCTTTTCGCTGACGAAATCAACGTGAATCAACTCTTCTTTGGTCGGCATCCGCTGGCGCTGCCATGAAGTGCCGCCGTCATCCGTGTAGAGCACGAGGCTATCAACCACCACGTCCTCGCGGCTGATGGAGCCGACGACCCAGCCCTTCTTCTTATTGGAGAAACGGGTGCTGTAAAGCTCCGGCAGCGCGCCGCCAAAATCGGATGCGAAGTAGCGACGAATCTCGCGCCACGTCTGCCCGCTGTTGCTCGTGCTGAAAATGCTGTTGCCGGCGACGATATAGCCGTCCTCTTTATTGCGAAAGTAGACATCGTTGACGGCGTCCTTCGTCTCTATCACCTGCGGCGTCCATGTGCGCCCGCCGTCGTTTGTGTAGCTGATGAAGCCGCCGTCGCCCGCAATCCAGCCGCGTTTCGTGTCAGCGAAAAAGACCGCGTTCAAGTCTTTTCCGGGCAGACCGCGCCTAACGCCCGTCCAACCTTCCTGCGCCGCAATACTTCCGGCCCAGGCCAACAGCACGAGCAACACGCACGCCGCAAATCCCCCCCTTGTTCTTTGCGTCCAGCCTCTCATCATCAAGTCAACTCCGCCGCGAAGACATCCCCTTAACTTCCGTACGCTTTTGTACACGAACTCCTGCTCTGAGCACAAGACTTGAAGCCCGCGCCTCAACTTTCGCGAGGCGCGGGCTTCTGGTCTTGGCTACCGAAGCCTGGCTGTCAGGCGTCGGCCCTTTCGCTTACGGAGCAGCCGCATTGACACGGTAAACGAGTCCGTCTAGGACGACGACCACGCGTTCTCCGAGAGCGAAGAACTCGGCCAATCGCGGCTCGCGTTTGAGCAGCGCGAAATAAGCTTCGCTGCCAAATTCGAGCGCCGTTTCGGGCAGCCGCGCCTCCGTCTTAAACTCGGCGTCGACCCACACGTCGTCGTGCAGATAGAAGGTCTTGCCGCCGACGCTGCGCATCGCTGAGGACAGGTCATCCTTCGACACGCGCTCTGCTTCCTGCTGCTCGCGCGCACGCTTGCTCTGCTGCACGGCCACCGTGCCGGTCGTCGCCTTCGCCGCCGCCGGACTCAAGCCGCCGCCAAACGTGCCGCTCGCCCTATTATCGGCAGGCGAAGCAGGTCTGTTGCTGCTGGACCTTTCTCTGCGAGTGCTGTCTCTGCCGGGTCTCGCTATAGTAGCGTCTGCGGTCGTAGCCGTCACAGGCTGCGCGTTCGGCTCCAGCGCCAGATAAGATGTGTAAGGCGTGACGATGCCGTAGCGCGTGCCTAAATCAACTATCTCGTCGCGCAACTCTTTGTTTTCGCCGTTGGAGCGAATCTGCTCCATCAGCCAGCCGACGCGACGCGTGGCCCAGAGACGCGGAAGAAAATCGTTGTCGTCCTCCCTGAGCGGGAAGCTGAGATTAGTATAGGTAAACTCCTTGCGGTTTTGATTTGTCTTGCCCGCGAGGCGCAAGCTGATATTGCGCAGGTCTGCGTGGTTGCGATAGCGACCGATGAGGGTCAGTTGGGTTCCCTTGAAGAGGTCCGGCATGTCGCGCGGGTAAAGCAAGTCTGTCTCGACGCCGCCCATGTTGAGCGCGAGGTCAGTCAGCACCGGATAGTTAACTTTGGCGAAGAAGTTGGAGACCTTTATCTCCAAGTCTTCCTTCGGCTCAACGTAGTCAGCCGCGCCCTTATTTTCCGCCGCGAGTTTGTCAAGGAGCGCCGTGTTGACATCATAGCCGACGCCGAAGGTGAAGAGACGTAGGCCTGGCACGCGCGAGGCGCGAGAGTTTTCGATAATCTGGTCGGGCCGCGTCTCGCCGACGGTCGGCAGCCCGTCCGTCATAAAGACGAGCATTTTAGGACGCGTGCCGGAATCAAACTGCTTGAGCGCAGCCAGGAGCGCGCCGTTGATGTTCGTGCCGCCCGTGGGGCGCAAGCCTTTGACAAACTCTTCGCCGCGCGCGCGCCCGCGGGCATCCGCCGTGATGAGTCCGCTCTCCATCAATCGCTCTTCGCCCGCAAACGAGACGACGTTAAAGCGGTCTTGGTCGCGCAAACTTCTGACGCCGAAAAGGAGCGCCGCACGCGCCTTCTCCATCTTGCCCGCTTCGGCCATCGAGCCGGAGGTATCTAAGACAAACACGATGTCTTTGGCTGAATATTCCTGCTCGGTCAATTCGTCTTTCGGTGAGAGCATCAAGAGGAAGTAGCCATCTTTACCGGGCTGGCGATGCGTTAACAAAGAGAGTCCGAAGTCGTCGCGCGAGAGCGCGTAAAAGAGTTCAAAATCCTGTTGTGCGTTGCCGGGCGACTCGAAAGAGATGCGCGCGCTGCGCGAGCCGTGATGCGCCAAATCAATCTGATGCGTGGGCGAGTAGACGTTGCGAATGGGGTCTTTGCCTTCGATGTCAACGCGGCCCGAGACCGTGCCAATCTGCGCCAGGTTGTGGTTTGTTCCGAGCGGGTAACGGTAAGAGACCGTGCCGGACTCGGCGCGCAAGACTTGCGTGTAGGTCAATTCCAATTTCTTGTCGGAATGCGGGGGGATGGGAAAGATGCTGGCTTGCAGCAAATTCTTTCCGGCGTATTCCAAGAGGCCGGGGTCGCGTTGGCGGCGCACTATCTCGTCGTAAATCCGGCGCGCCTCCTCGCGCGAGCGCACCTCACCGACCAGCTTGCGGTCTCCCTCCCAGATGGCAAACTCGACGATGGAAGCGGAATCAGGAATCGGAAACAGGTAAGTGCCTTCGAGGGTGGCGTTCGTGTCGTTGCGAAAGATTTGCTCGACGTGTGTGGTCGCCACCTGCCCGCTGATTTTCGTGTCCAGCTTGATTGATTTGATGGGCAGCACGCGCGGCAGCGTGACGGGCTGCGGCGGGCGCGGGCAACGCTCACAAGGGCGCGGGACAATCACGCCCTGCGCCTCGGCGACGATAGCCGCACCGCCGATTAACATTAGGAATAACAGGCAAACGAAAGCTCTTTTGGTCTTCATCGGGTCTCTCCTCAAATTCGCTGGATGCGCAATAGGCGCGCACGCGTTCACCGGCTAGAACGTCGCGCCAGTCTATTCTTGCACAAGCGGGATTCATTTCAGCGCAGATTTCCTCAATGAAGCTCGCGTATCCGGCGAGTGCTAAAGGTCATAATGATAGTGAAGACGATGATAATGAGGCCGCCGGTGGCGAGCGTGTAGGGCGCGCCGAAATGCTCGGAGGCCGCTCCGGCGACGAGGTTGCCGATGGGCATCGTGCCGAGGAAGGAGAAGATAAACATGCTCATCACGCGCCCGCGCATCTGGTCTGTGACGAGTTGCTGCAAGAGCATGTTGGTGACGGCCACGCAGCAGACAATCGCAAACCCGACGCCGAAGATGAAGATGACAGACGCGCTCAAACGCGTTGAGAGCGAGAAGCCGATGAGGCAGAGCGCGAAGAAGAACGCGCCGCCGAGCACAGACCAACCTTTGTAACGAAAATTACCGAGGAAGGCCAGCACGAGCGCCGCCACACACGCGCCCGCGCCCGACGCGCCCATCAAAAGCGAAAGCCCGTTTTCGTCTAAGTGCAAAACGTCGCGCGTGAAGTAGGGCATGAGCGCGAGGTAGGAGGAGCCGAAGAGGCTGGTCGAAGCGGAGATTGCCAGCAGCATAAAGACGCGGCGCCGCTTGCGCACGTAACGAAAGCCCTCGATTAAATCGTTCCAGATGGCACGCTTGTCTTTCACCGAATGCGCGGGCGCGCGCCGTTGGCTCGCGTCAAAGCGCACGAGCGAGAGCGCGATGATGACGGCGATGAAAGACGCGGCGTTGCCGAAGAAGCAACCTGCGAGACCCAGAGTTTTGAAGGCCAGTCCGGCGAAGACAGGACCGAGCACGCGCGAGAGTTGAAATTGTGTGGAGTTGAGCGCAATGGCGTTGGCTAAATCTTCGCGCCCGACGAGGTCAACCGTAATCGCCTGGTAAGACGGCCCGGCCAGCGCATAGCAGCAGCCCGTCACAAATGAAAGCAATAGAATCATCCAGACTTGAACGACGCCCGTGACAATCAACAGGGCGAGCGTGAGCGCCGAAAGCCCAGCGCCGATTTGCGTGAGGATGAGCACGCGGCGGCGGTCAACGAGGTCTGCGAAGACGCCGCCGAGCAGCGTTAAGACGAGGCCGGGCGCGGTCGCGGCAAAACCGTCGAGGCCGAGCCAGAAGGGCGAGTTCGTCAGTTGCAGCACGAGCCAGCCTTGCGCGACCGCCTGCATCCACGTCCCGGTGTTGGAGAGAAACGCGCCCGCCCAAAAGAGACGAAAGTTGCGATGCGACAGAGCGCGAAACATTCCGCCCGCACGCACCGCTTCTCGCGCCCTTTCCTCGCCAGTCGGTTCTACACGCGCCGCCATTCATTCAAGCCCACAGTTCAACTTCCACCGTCCAAATTCAAGCAGCATCATCTTCAGTTCAGACTTTCGACCTTGAACTGCGAACGCCCCTTTCTTGTTCCTGTGTCCGCCGCCAAGCGGAAAGCGGCGCACCCGTGCCGCCGCGTCGTTCGGCGACGATTTCAGCGAGAATGGCGAGCGCCACCTCTTCGGGCGAGACAGCGCCGATGTTCAGCCCGATGGGGGCGCGCACGCGTTTTAGCAACTCTTCAGACGCGCCCGCCTCGCGCACGCGTTCGAGCACGATGTTCGTGCGCCGCTTGCTGCCGATGAGTCCGACGTAATCCGGCTCCGCGTTGACGACGGCGCGCAGGCACGCTTCGTCCTCATTATGGCCGCGCGTGACGATGGCGACCGAAACATTGCGCCCGCGCCCGACGGCCCGGCTCAAGCTTGCCGTCCAGCTTTCAGCGGCCACTAATTCGACGCGTTCATCAGGAAAGCGTTCACGCGTGACGAAATCGGCGCGGTCGTCAATCAGTGTGGTGCGGTAGCCGAGCAGGCACGCCAGCCTCGTGAGCGATGCGCCGACGTGGCCTGCGCCGCAGACGACGAGCCTCGGCTCAGGCTCTATCCGCTCGAAGAGCACAAGTGCGCCGCGCCACGCGTCCAACGCGGGTGCAAACTCTTCAACCGGAAGCGTGCGCGCTTCGGCGCGTGAGTCTTGGAAAATGTTTGAGTATTGAGCGGCGGCTTCATCAAGCGCCGTATCGTTGAGAGTGCCGGTCAACGCGCCTGATTCTTCGATGAGCAGTTTCGCGCCGACATCGTGTGGGGCGGAGACGAGAGTGGCGAGAGTGGCGACCGAACTCTGCTGCAAGATGCGCGTGATTGCCGCGATGAGTTGTCTTGATGGCGACGTTTCGGCTGGCATGAGACACGCGAAGAGTTGCGCCGCTGTTAGTCTGACTGTCTTGAACTGCGCCTTTTCAGCCCCAGCGCTTCCCCGGCCCGGCGCACAACCCACATCGGGCCAATCAACAGATACACAGGGTTACGAAAGAACGCAGGCTGATTACCCTCTATCGCGTGTCCTATGAACTGGAAAATCCAGCCGACGATGAAGAGCGCGAGCGCCCATCGCCAGTTAAAGAAAAAGAGCGGCAGCGAGATGACAATCATCGGAATGCCGATGTTGTGCGTCAGCTTATTCAACGGATGCTGATGCTTCGCCTTGTAGTTTTCCATGAAAGATGCCGGCATATAGACCTCCCTCACCTTAGACATCACGATAGATGTGCGCTGACTCTTCCCTTGTGCTGCCTTTCGGCAACGGCCAATGCGAAGAGACTATTCACAGCTTGAACGACTTTTTCCGCTCCGCCCGGCTCAAAGTAGATTTCGCCACACCGCTCACACACCCATGCCTTAAAACCGGAGAGCTTAACCTTAACTCCCTCTTTCTCGAATTCTTGAGAGATTATTTTTCGTTTCACGCGCCCATTGCATTCAGAGCAGGGAGATTTTAACGACTTATTCATAACTTTCTTCCACGTCTCGCTGGCGTTTGCCACCATGGCTTTTGCGGAATGTACGCCGTAATGAAATCTATCACCTCGTCATTTGAATAATTACAAGCGATATGCAACGGGGAGCGCAACTTTTCATCCATCGAGAAATATCCGAGAACCAAACAGCGCGATTCATCTGGATAGTCTTCCAAGACTCTGGACTTTCCAAACAGCGCTTCAAGTAAATGCTCCTCGCTAAAACCTTCTTCAATCATATGCCTGACAGCATGAATACGGACGCGGTATCTTTTGGCTCCAACTAATGCTTTGATATGTTCCAATAACTCACGTTCGCTATTCATCGTTGATATAGCTTGTTCTTTAGATATGTCGGCATCTCTTGTTTCTCTCCTTACTGCGCCAAAGACTGCTTCAACGGCGCGACCGTAGACGAGTCTGTTTAAGGCAAACGTTGACGACGAAACAGGCGAGACAGCAAGAGCAGCACGCCTCCCATCAACAAACCAAAGATTGCGCCGACGATAATCCCTAAAATCGGAAGATAGAATGCTGCCGTGCCCGCCCCACATCGAACCGAACCCGCGCTGAAGGGATTTTCTGCCGCCAGCCGTTCAGCCTCGCGGAGAATCATAATGCTTCTGGCAACGCAAAAGACAAACGCGCTGAGCATTCCGATGCCCGTAGTTTTGCAGAGAATCTTCAACACACTTTGCATTGCGCTCAAGCCTCAAACGCCGTCGCGGGCAGCGTCCCACACGTCTATGAAAATCTCCATCGTCCCGCCGCAGACCATGCCCTCTTCGCTGGCTTCATCCGCCGTCAGCGTGAAATGATGAAGCGCGGGCGCTCCCCTGTGCAAAGCTTCACGCGCTTCAGCCCAGACTTCCGCCTCGATGCAGCCGCCGCCGACCGTGCCCTCGACCTTGCCGTTCTCGAAAAAGAGCATCTTGGCTCCGCGCCGCTGCGGCGTCGAGCCGCGCGTGTGCGCGACCGTCGCCACCACAACGCGCTCGCCGCGCTCGTTCGCTTCGTTAATCAAACGATAAAGCTCGCCCTGTGCGATTGTCCCCATGTGAGGCCAAGTTTACCACCAGAACGGAGGTAAAAGTAAGGATAGTCGAAAGCCTACAGTCCGGCGTCCAAAGTCAAGAACATGGGACTCTGACTTTCAGAGGGCGGGCTGTGGACTTTTTCGACTGCCTTCGGTTATGGCGTGTCGTTGGGCGAAGAATCCGGTGTGGTGCTGGCCGGTGTCGTTGTTCTGTCGGAGGAGGTTGTCCGGTCAGTAGTAGTGTTGTTGTCGTCCGTGCCCGCCTGCGGAGGGTTGATGGGGTCGCTGGCGTCTAGGCGGGCGCGGAGGCGGTCAACTTCCGTATCGGCCAGCGCAATCGCTGACTCAAGACGCGTGCGGCTGGTAGCCAAGAGGTTGAGCTGCGCTTGCAATCTCGAACGCTCGCTTTCAAGCTGGCGACGGCGAACCTCACGCACCTCGTCGGGGCGCGTCGTGCCATAGATGGCTGTGCTGCGCTCTATGTTTTCCGGCTTGATGTCATACTCGATTTGTTCCAGCCGCGCTTGCATGTCGGCTTCCTTAGACTGCACATCACGCAGTTGGGCGCGGAAGTTTTCGGCGCGCTGTTCTGCGCGCGAGAGGCGTTCGAGGTCAACGAGGGTGCGCTGCTGCCCCTCAATTTGATTAATCTTATCGGTCAGACGGTCAACCTGTCTGGACAGGCGATTGACCGTGCGGCGCGTGCTGTCCTGCTCTGGCTCGGAGGCGGAAGAATTGCGCGAGCGGCTCGTGCGGCGCGTCGTCACAGGAGGCGGCTCTTCGTCAAGCTCCTCGTCGTCGGTCGCGGGGTCATCAGCGGTGCTGATGATTCTCGCGTCCGTGCTCGTCGTTGTCGCCGGTGTCGGCTGTGTGACGGGCGTTCTGGAGGAAGATGTCGGATTGGTGAGACGGCGCGAGCGCTTGTTGCGCGGCGTCTGCGCGCTCGCATCCAGCAAGTAGAGGCCGACGAACAATAGAGTAAAGAGCGTAAAAATCGTCTGCCGCACAAATCGAATCCGCATCACAAACCTCCAATAATTCTACACGCGCGCATCTTCCTGCACAGAACAGATGCCTGCCCGCAATATCAAGATGCTTGCGCTTCAAGCTTACACGCCCGCGCACCTTTGCCGGTTCCAACATATCCTACGACGCCGGAAAGAGAAAAGGAAACGCTCTGAAT
>CAZEZJ010000179.1:0-9617 GCA_964516695.1 uncultured Blastocatellaceae bacterium | reverse complement strand
CGGTCTCCAAAACCGAAAGTCCGGGTTCGAATCCTGGTACCCCTGTTTTGGGCATTGAAGGAAGGTAAAGATTTCAGGTGTCGAAGAAAGTCGACAACATCATGAGCGATAAAGATGATTCGGACGAGTTGCCGTTAGAGCCGGATGTGCCGCCCGAGCGCGTGAGTTCGGCTGACGCGCCGCCGGGCGTGCCCGGGCCGCGCGCGGCCCGGTTCGGTGAAGGTGAGGAAGGCAAGGGCGGGCGGCGCGAACGTGGCGTGACGGGCGCACGCACAGGGCCAATCGAGCGCACCATGAATTTCGTGCACGATACGCGGGCGGAGATGAAGCGCGTCTCGTGGCCGTCGGCCAAGGAAGTCAAGAACACGACGATTATCACCATCATCGCCGTCATCTTCTTCGCCATTTATTTGTGGGGCGTGGATCAGATTATTGTCCAACTAGGAAATTTCGCCGCTTGGCTGTTGTCTCTGGTCGGGATTGCTGCCTGAGAGTGAAAGAGGTTTCTCCGATAATGAAGCAGTGGTACATACTTCACACTTACTCCGGGCACGAGAAGAGGGTGCGCGACAGCCTGAAGGCGCGCATTCGTGATACGGACTTGCAGGAAGAGATAACGGAAGTGCTCGTTCCGACCGAAACGGTCGTCGAGATGCGCGGCAACAAGCGCGTCGAATCATCAAGGATGTTTTATCCGGGCTACGTGCTGGTCGAAATCGAATGCGACGAGCGCGGGCATATCCCCGATAATGTTTTTCACACGATTAAGTCAACGCCGAAGGTGACGGGCTTTGTCGGCGGGCAGAATCCGACGCCTTTGACGCCGGACGAAGTTAATCAAATCGTCCATAACGTGACGGAAGCGGCGGAGAAGCCGAAGCCGAAGTTTTCTTATGCGGCGGGCGAGACCGTCAGAATCAAGTCTGGCCCGTTCGCCAGCTTCACAGGCAAGGTCGAAGAGGTCAACGAAGACAAGTCAACCTTGAAGGTGACCGTCACCATCTTTGGCCGCTCGACGCCCGTTGAATTGAACTTTCTCGATGTCGAGAAAGTGACGTTTGCAGAAGAGGAGTAGTAAGTGATAGGTGATAAGTGATAGGTGATAGGAAAAGCTTTTCCTATCACCTATCACTTATCACCTATCACTCGAAAAGTAATGGCAAAGAAGATTACAGGTTATATCAAGCTGCAAGTTCCGGCGGGCAAGGCTAATCCTGCGCCGCCGATTGGTCCTGCTTTGGGCCAACACGGCGTCAACATCATGGAGTTCTGCAAGGCTTTCAACGCGAAGACCGCGCAGATGGACCCGGATTTGAAAATTCCGGTTGTGATTACGGTCTTCGCCGACCGCTCCTTCACCTTTGAGACCAAGACGCCTCCGGCGGCTGATCTCTTAAAGAAGGCTTCCGGCATTCCGAAGGGATCGGGCAAGCCAAACAAAGAGAAGGTTGGCTCCATCTCACGCGCCAAGATTGAAGAAATCGCGAAGACCAAGATGCCGGATTTAAACACGACGAGCCTGGAGAGCGCCATCAAGACCATCGAAGGCACGGCGCGCAACATGGGCCTGACGATAGAATAACTTTTGATTTTAGAATTTGCGATTTTGGATGGGAAATCCGCTTCGCAAGTCTAAAATCAACGACAGAGGGAGAGGCGCAGAATAAAGAGGCGCGGAGTTTGGTTTGCCAGAGCGCAAATCAAAATTCGTCAATCTAAAATTCACCTGCCTCGCTTGCACCTCGGAGGAATTTTGAGATGAAAAAGCACGGAAAGAAATACCGCGCGGCTGCGGAGAAGGTTGAAGAGGGCCGCAAATACACGCTGGACGAAGGCGTGGCGAAAGTGAAAGAGATTGCTTTCGCGAAGTTTGACGAAACCGTCGAATTGACGATGTGGCTCGGCGTTGACCCCAGAAAAGCCGACCAGTTGGTGCGCGGAACAGTTGTTTTGCCGCACGGTCTAGGGAAATCGAAGACGGTGCTGGTCATCGCTCAGGGCGATAAGATTCGAGAGGCCGAAGAGGCCGGCGCGGATTTCGTCGGCGGCGATGACATGGTGGACAAAATCAAAGGCGGGTGGCTGGATTTTGATGCCGTCATCGCCACGCCCGACATGATGCGTTCCGTCGGACAATTAGGAAAGGTGCTCGGCCCGCGCGGGCTGATGCCGAATCCGAAGACGGGCACAGTGACGTTTGACGTGAAGACGGCTGTGCAGGAGACGAAGGCCGGTAAGGTTGAGTATCGCGTGGACAAGACGGGCGTGATTCACGTTCCGGTCGGCAAGGTTTCGTTCGACGCGGAAAAAATCATGGGCAACGCGCGCGTGCTGCTGGATGCTGTAGTTAAAGCGAAGCCTTCGACGGCCAAGGGCAAGTATGTCAAGAAAGTGAATCTCGCGGCGACGATGGGGCCGGGCGTGCTGCTGGACGAAGCGGCTTACGTCAAATAGGAGTGAGGTGCGAAACGGATGAAAACGAGAGAACAGAAACAACAAAATTTAGAAGCCCTCACGGAGCAGTTTCAAAAAGCGAAGGCGGCGATGCTCGTCGGCTTTAATAAACTGACGGTGGCGAAAGATCAGGAATTGCGTAACCAGTTGCGCGAGGCGGGCGTCTCCTACGCGGTGGTGAAAAACACGCTGGCGCGCAGGGCCGCCGTGGGCACGCCGTTTGAGCAGGCTACGGAGCACTTCAAGGGTGTGACGGCGATTGCCTTGAGCGAAGGCGACCCCGTTAATCTGTCGAAGGCGATATCGAAGTTTACGAAAGCCAACCCTGACATTTTTAGTTTCAAGGTGGGCGTTGTCGAAGGCAAGGTCGTGGCAATCGGTGATGTGGAAGCCATCGCCAGCCTGCCGTCGAAGGAAGAATTAATCTCGAAGATTATGTTCCTGATTAACTGTCAGGCGCAGCGCATCGTCACGGTGCTTTCAGCCGTGCCGCGCAACTTAGCCATCGTGGTCAAACAGATTGGCGACCAGAAAGGCGGCAGCGAAGCCGCCTCGTAGGATTTTGATTTTAGATTTGCGGTAAATGGCAAAGCTAAAATTACGGAAGAGTCAGCCGGACCAAGGATAAACGAGCGGGGCGATATGTCAGGTCGCCTGTCGTGGCTCGGACGCACTTTCCTGTAGAAGCGCGATGCAGCGCAGCAAGAGGGAAGCGTTCCGTGGGTTCTCTTGGCTGCAAACCATTAACCAAGACAGCACAACAGAACCCCTTTTGAGGAGGATAGAAAGCAATCATGGCAGCTACACGTGAAGATGTAATCGAATATTTGAAGGGCATGACCCTTTTGGAAGCCTCCGAACTCGTCAAAGAGTTGGAGACTACCTTTGGCGTTTCGGCGGCTGCGGCAACGGTCGCGGCGGCTCCGGCGGCTGGCGGCGGCGGCGGTGAAGCCGCGGCGGCGGCTGAAGAGAAGACGGAGTTTGACGTTATCCTGCAAGCCGCCGGCGGCAACAAGATTAACGTCATCAAGGTCGTTCGCGAAGTCACGGCTCTCGGTTTGAAGGAAGCCAAAGACCTCGTCGAGGCCGCTCCGAAGGCCGTCAAAGAGGGCGTCTCGAAGGAAGAGGCCGAGACCATTCGGCAGAAGCTCGCGGATGCGGGCGCGACCGTCGAAGTCAAGTAATGCAGTGACGAGTGACAGGTGACGAGTGACGAGTTAAAACCCGTTGCTTCTCGTCACTTGTCACTCGTCGCTTGTCACTGTTTTCGTGGCTTGACAGTTTGAGCGTTCACCTTTAAGGTAGGGGAGTAGTGAGGCGCTGGCGTTACTCCCGGAAAATTTGACGAAGAACAGTTACCGCTTTCATGGATAAGCGGTCAGGGCAATGTGCGCTCTGGCCGCGCTTTGGCGTCTCTACATAACGAGTGATAGGCGATGGGTCAGCAGATGGTCTAGGAAAACCAAGGGTTTTCCTCCTTATCTCCTGACACACCACCCACCAACGAATTTAAGGAACCTCTGATGTCTGCAAATCCACTTCAAATGATCGCCAGTGGGACGGGCCGCCGCACGAGCCAAGCGCCCGACCGTCATGATTTTTCCAAGATTAAGACCGCCGTTCGCATTCCGAATCTGATTGAGATTCAGCGCGAATCCTACAATCGTTTCCTGCAAATGGACTTGCTGCCCGAAGAGCGCGAGAACACGGGCCTCCAGGCCGTTTTTCGTTCCGTCTTCCCGATTTCAGATTTTCGCGGGACGGCGACGCTCGATTTCGTCGAGTTTCAAATCGGCAACTGGCAGTGTAAGTGCGGGCGGCTCGAAGGCTTAAACTACTTGCGCGCCAATTGTAAGAATTGCGGCTCGACCGTCAAGGTTGACCCCTTAACGCCGGGCGAAACGCTCTGCCATAAGTGCGGCACGTTTAACAACGTGCGCCCGCAATTGTGCGACAACTGCGGCGAGCCGGTCGGCCTCAAGCACAAGCACGACCAGCAGGAATGTCAGGAGCGCGGCATGTCTTATAGCGTGCCGCTCAAGGTCAAGATTCGCCTGACCGTCTTCGACAAAGACCCCGAAACCGAAAGCCTCAACATCCGCGACATCAAAGAGGAAGAGGTCTTCTTCGGTGAAATTCCGCTGATGACGGACAACGGCACCTTTATCATCAACGGCACGGAGCGCGTCATCGTCTCGCAGCTACATCGCTCGCCCGGCGTCTTCTTCAAGCGCGGCGCGCTCTACGTTGCCAAAGTGATTCCATATCGCGGCTCGTGGGTCGAGTTTGAGTATGACCAGAAGAATCTGCTGTACGTGCGCGTCGGAAAACGAAAGTTTCTGGCCTCGATTTTCCTGCGCGCGCTCGGCATCTGGCTCAACCCCGACTTTAACCCGAAGGGTTTTGGCTCGGACGGGCAACTGGAAGAGACTGTCAAAAACGCTGTCTTCGGTGACGAGGACATCCTGCGCGCCTTCCATCCGGCTGACGAAGTGCGCGTCGAAGAAGGACGACTCTTCATCCAGGTTCCCGAAACGGGCGGCAGCAACCTTGTCGGGATGAAGGTTGATAGCGACATCAAGGGACGCGGCGAGCCGATTGTCCGCGCGGGCAAGAAGGTGACCAACTCGGCACTCGATGCGATGCGCAAGGCACACGTCCGCGAAGTAGAGATTGACACGCAGCAGTTTGAGGGCGCGTATGCGCTGGCAGACATCGTCAACACAGAGACAGGCGAAGTCGTGCTCGAAGCCAACAACGAGATTACGCCCGCCAAGCTTTCTGAGATTGTCGAAGCTGGAATCAAAAGCTTCTCCGTCTTCTTCCCTGAGCGCGACGACCTTGGCGCAATCATGTCGCAGACCTTGAAGAAAGACGTGATTCAGAAGCCCGTCGATGCGCTGCTTGAAATCTATCGCAAGATGAGGCCGGGCGACCCGCCGACCGTGCAGACCGCGTTCCGCCTTCTCGAAGGCATGTTCTTCGACCCGCGCAAGTTTGATTTCTCGCGCGTCGGGCGCTTGAAGTTCAACATCAAGATGGGCAAGCCCGAGATGAACCGCATTGACGACCCGCTCCTTTCGGCGCAAGACTTCTTTGAAGTCGTTTCCTATGTCCTGAAGATGCGCAAGAATCCAGCGGAGTATCAGGCGGACGACATTGACCACCTGGGCAATCGTCGCGTCCGAGCGGTTGGCGAACTGCTGGAAAATCAATTCCGCATCGGTCTTGAGCGCATGGAGCGGGCCATCAAAGAGAAGATGTCCATTCATCAGGAGATGCAGACGACGATGCCGCGCGATTTGATTAACGCGAAGCCCGTCACTGCCGCCGTGCGTGAATTCTTCGGCTCCAGCCAGTTGTCGCAGTTTATGGACCAGACGAATCCGCTTTCCGAAATTACGCACAAGCGCCGCCTCTCGGCTCTCGGGCCGGGCGGACTCTCGCGTGAGCGCGCAGGCTTCGAGGTCAGAGACGTGCACCCGACGCACTACGGTCGCATCTGCCCGATTGAGACGCCTGAAGGCCCGAACATCGGCCTCATCTCGTCGCTCTCCTGCTTTGCGCGCATTAACGAGTTTGGCTTTATCGAGTCGCCTTACCGGAAGGTGAACGATGGTCGCGTCGTCGAGTACGTGCGCGTCATCAACGGCGGCGACACGAAGTTTAAGCCCAACGACCATGTGCCGCAGGAAGAGGTCGAGAAGGCCAACAAGCGCGTTGGCGCTGACGGTCGCCGCGCAGAATACGAGCCGTGGCCGTTTTACCTGACGGCCTGGGAAGAGGACAAGCACGTCGTCGGTCAGGCCAACATCGAACTGGACGAAAACGGCTACATCATCAACGACCGCAACGCCGCGCGCAAAGCTGGCGAGTTCATTCTCTCCCTGCGCAAAGACATTGAGTACGTTGACGTTTCGCCCAAACAACTCGTTTCGGTCGCGGCCTCGCTCATCCCGTTCCTAGAGAACGACGACGCGAATCGCGCTCTGATGGGTTCGAACATGCAGCGTCAATCGGTGCCGCTCCTGCGGGCCGAAGCGCCTTACATCGGCACAGGGATGGAGAAGGTGACGGCGCAGGATTCGGGCGCGGTCGTCGTCGCACGCCGCGACGGTGTCGTGGACTACGTCGATTCCGAGCGCATCATTATTAAGGCCGACCACAACGTTGACGGCACCATCTCGCGCGAGGTGACCGCCGACATCTACACGCTGATTAAGTTCAAGCGGTCGAACCAGAACACCTGTATTAACCAGCGCCCGATTGTTCACGTCGGTGAGCGCGTGGCGAAGGGCCAAGTTATCGCTGACGGGCCGTGTACGGACAGAGGCGAGCTTGCTCTCGGTCGTAACGTGCTGGTCGCCTTCATGCCCTGGCGCGGTTACAACTTCGAGGATGCGATTCTCGTCTCCGAGCGTTTGGTCAAGGATGATTACTACACTTCGATTCACATCGAGGAGTTGGAAATCGAAGCCCGCGACACAAAGCTCGGCCCTGAAGAAATCACGCGCGACATCCCGAACGTCGGAGAAAATATGCTGCGCGACTTGGACGACAGCGGCATCATTCGCATCGGCGCACAAGTCAAACCCGGTTCAATCCTCGTCGGCAAGGTGACGCCGAAGGGAGAGACGCAGTTAACGGCGGAAGAGAAACTCCTGCGCGCTATCTTCGGCGAGAAGGCCGGAGACGTGAAGGACGCCTCTCTCGTCTGCCCGCCCGGAATTGACGGCACGGTCGTTGACGTTCAGGTCTTCACGCGCAAGGGGCAGGAGAAAGACCAGTGCTCGCAAAGCATCGAGCAGGAAGAGGAAGACCGCTTGCGGCGCGACCTCGAAGACGAAATCCGCATCCTGCGCGAGCAGCGCGACGCACGCATCTACGAGCTTTTCGAAGGGCGCAAGCTGGCGAAAGACCTCGTCGTTAATAAGGAAGTCGCCATCGCACGCGGCGAAAACATCACGCGCGAAATGCTCGCGGGCATTGAGCCGAAAGCTTTGAGGAAAGCCGAGCTAACTTCGCGCACCGTTGACATCGGGGCGGAAATCAAGGAGTACGAAGACCGCACCGAGCGTCAGATTAAGATTCTCGCAGACATCTATGACGAGAAGATTGCCAAGCTCCGTCAGGGCGACGAACTCGCGCCCGGCGTCATCAAGATGGTCAAGGTCTTCATCGCGATGAAGCGCAAGCTTTCGGTTGGCGACAAGATGGCCGGACGCCACGGTAACAAGGGCGTCATCGCGCGCATCCTGCCCGAAGAGGACATGCCCTATCTGCCGGATGGCACGCCCGTCGAAATCGTGCTCAACCCGCTCGGCGTGCCGAGTCGTATGAACGTCGGGCAGATTTTGGAAACGCACCTCGGCTGGGCCGCGCGCGTTCTCGGCCTACACTTCGCCACGCCCGTTTTCGACGGAGCATCGGAGAAGGAAATCAAGGTGCGCTTGAAGGAAGCGGGCGGCAGGCTCAAAGAACTGGGGCTGCCGGAAATCGTCAACGAGTCTGGCAAGACCGTGCTCTACGACGGTTTGACGGGCGACGCCTTCGAGCAAAAAGTGACCGTCGGCTACATCTACATGCTGAAGCTCTCGCATCTTGTGGACGATAAGATTCACGCTCGTTCGATTGGCCCGTACAGCCTGATTACCCAACAACCTTTGGGCGGCAAGGCGCAGTTTGGCGGACAGCGTTTCGGAGAAATGGAAGTCTGGGCGCTTGAAGCCTACGGGGCCGCGCACATCTTGCAGGAACTTCTGACCGCAAAGTCTGACGACGTGGCCGGACGCTCGAAGATTTACGAGGCCATCGTTAAAGGCGAAGCGGATTTCGATCCAGGTCTGCCGGAATCCTTCAACGTGCTCGTGCGCGAACTGCAATCGCTTTGTCTCGACGTTGAGTTAATCAACAAGAGCAACGGCGACGGCGCGGCTGCGGCGGGCGACGGCACAGGCGAGGCGATTCTCGTCGGCGGCGGGGCGGGAGAATAAATTAGAGCCGGGACAATTCCTCGGCCCGCCTCTTTCGTGAAAGCGGAGGCCCGAGGGTTCGAGTCCCGCTCCTACGGAATTTTGGTCAACGGCTTATTGTTTACGGAGAAATAAACGTGTTCAGATTTCAAGAACAGAAAACGCAACTCGCACCAGATTTCGAAGCCATACGGATTAGCCTGGCGTCGCCGGAAAAGATTCGCCAGTGGTCGCACGGCGAGGTGACGAAGCCGGAGACGATTAACTACAGGACGTTCAAACCGGAACGCGACGGGCTTTTCTGCGCGCGCATCTTCGGCCCCGTGGCCGATTGGGAATGCTTGTGCGGAAAGTATAAGCGGATGAAGCATAGGGGCGTCATCTGCGACAAGTGCGGCGTTGAGGTCACGCAGGCCAAAGTGCGCCGCGAGCGCCTGGGCCATATAGACCTGGCTAGTCCTTGCTCGCACGTCTGGTTCTTCAAGGGCTTGCCCTCGCGCATCGGCCATCTGCTCGACATCCCTTTGCGCGAGCTTGAGAAAGTGCTCTATTTCGAATCCTACATCGTGCTCGACCCGAACGAAGCGCCTGTTAAAGAGAAGGAGCTTTTGACGGATGAGCGCTATCGCGAGTTGTCGCGCGATTACCCTGGGCAGTTTGTCGCGAAGATGGGCGCGGAAGCCATCAAGGAACTTTTGGGCATGGTCAACGTCGAAGAACTGGCGACCGAGCTGCGTATTAAGATGAAGGAGGAGACTTCTCAGCAGAAGAAGCTCAAATATTCCAAGCGACTAAAAGTTGCGACCTCTTTCCTTAAGAGCGGCAATCATCCGGCGTGGATGATTCTGGACGTGATTCCGGTTATTCCGCCCGAGCTTCGCCCGCTCGTGCCGCTTGATGGCGGACGCTTCGCCACGTCGGATTTGAACGACCTTTATCGTCGCGTCATCAACCGCAACAACCGTTTGAAGAAGCTGATGGAGCTGCGTGCGCCGGAAGTCATCGTGCGCAACGAAAAGCGTATGCTTCAAGAAGCGGTTGACGCGCTGTTTGATAACGGTCGTCGCGGGCGTGTGCTGCGCGGCGTCAACAACCGGCCGCTGAAATCTCTGTCGGGCACATTGAAGGGCAAGCAGGGACGCTTCCGTCAAAATCTTTTGGGCAAGCGCGTTGACTATTCGGGCCGCTCCG